>DMPQ01000092.1:30963-53376 GCA_003455945.1 Planctomycetaceae bacterium | reverse complement strand
TTGACGTAGCGGGCATTGGACGATCCGAAGACCGCCGTGATCGCCCGTTCGAATCGACGGAGCACCCCGCCGAACACGAGCCCCAGGAGTTCCCAGATCTTCTCGAGAATCGCCATGATTCGATCGCTTCGTCGCCGTGCGACGTTGAAACTCGATGGAGGAGAGACGACTTTCGGTCTCTCGCTCGTCCTTCCCTGAACCTCGAAGCCNNGGCCGAACCACGTTCGGCGTCGGTCGGCCGCCGATTCGACCGGCTGTCCGAACCGCTGACGCCCCCTCCCTGGTCTCGCGCTGCCGCTGCATCGCGATCGATCTGCGCTCGGGGTCGGCACAGGTCAGGCGCCCCGCCGCTCGACGCCGTCCGGCGCACGATCGGTACACTCCGACCGGCCGCGAAACGTCCGTCGAGGGCGTTCGAGACCGGCCGTGCGCGATCGAGACCGTCTACGTAAAGTGCGCGGGCGTTTTAGCTTATAGCTACCCGCCGGAACGGTCAACGCCGACCNNCGCGGCGCCGTTCTCGCTCCGCCAACCGGTTGCCAGAGCGGCGGGGGAGCGACATAGTGACGCGCCGCGGCGTCCGTTGCCGCAGCGCGGTGGCTTCCGAACTTTTTCGGCTGCCGGCCGCCGCCGACGGCCTCGTGACTCGGGAGCCGGTCGCCTTCGCCTGACGGCCTGACATCCTGGCGGCTCGCCCCGCAGCCAAGGTCGTCGTGGGTCGGACAACGGAGCAGGGACGTTCGCGGTGCCTCGCAATCTTCACACCATTCGATTTCCCGGCGAGATGATCCTGCTGGGGACCGGCACGTCGGTCGGCGTCCCGTCGATCGGCTGCGGCTGCCCNNGGCTGCCCGGTCTGTACCGGCGGACACCCTCGCAACCAGCGGACCCGCTGCGCCGCGATCCTGGGGCTCCCCGAGGGGAACCTGCTGATCGACACTCCGCCGGATCTTCGTCAGCAGCTGGTGCGCGAAGGGATCGGCATCGTCCATGCCGTCGCCTACACCCACGAGCACGCCGATCACATCTTCGGGATGGATGACCTGCGACTCTTTCAGTTCTATCTGGGGCATGCCGTTCCGCTGTATTGCCGTTCGGTCGTCGAGCAGAAGCTCCGCCAGGCGTTCGACTACGCGTTCGCCGACATCGAACCGACGCATGTCGGCGCCACGCCGCGGCTCGAATTCCGCCCGATCGACGTCGCTCCCTTTTCGGTCCTCGGCTCGGTCGTGACTCCGATCCCGCTCGAACACGGCCCGCGGTTCGAGGTGCTGGGATTCCGCATCGGCAACGTCGCCTATTGCACCGACTGCAATCGGATTCCGGACGCCAGCCGCCCGCTGCTCGAAGGGCTCGATACGCTCGTGCTCGACGGCCTGAGGAACACGCCGCACGTCACCCACTTCAACGTCGAACAGGCGGTCGAAGAGGCGAAGCGGATCGGGGCCGCGCGGACCTACCTGACGCACTGCTCGTGCGAGCTGGATTACGAGACGACGAATCGGTCGCTCCCGCCGGGGATCGAACTCGGCTACGACGGCCTGCGGATCCCGCTGACCTGAACGCCGGCCAGGACCGATGTCGCGCGCCGCGTTCGCCACACTACGGCAACGCCGCTCGGCGGATTAGAATGCGGGCGTTGCGGCGGCGGGGACTTGCCGCCCCCTTCGTACTGCTCGCTCCCCTGCCCTTGCTTCTCCCCTGCAGGAGATCTGCCCATGGCCTCCGTCAGCATTCCCGACGAGAACCGCGAACTACACGATCCGGAAGCGATCCGCGAGTTTCTCGCTCCGTTCGGCATCTGGTACGAGAAGTGGGAGGTCGAGGGGCGGATTCCGGGCGACGCCGACTCCGAGACGATCCTGGCCGCCTATGCTCCCGAGATCGAGCGGCTGAAGGAAAAGGGGGGCTTCGTCACGGCCGACGTGATCAACGTCACTCCCGAAACGCCGAACCTCGACGCGATGCTGGCGAAGTTCTCGAAGGAGCACACGCACAGCGAGGACGAGGTCCGCTTCACGGTCAAGGGACGAGGGGTCTTCCACATCCATCCCGACGGCGGTCCGGTCTTCGGCGTGACGGTCGAGTCGGGGGATCTGATCAACGTCCCGCGCGGCACGCGCCACTGGTTCAACCTGTGCGACGATCGCAACATCCGCTGCATCCGCCTGTTCGAGGATCCGGCCGGTTGGGCGCCGCACTACGTCGATGATCCGGTCGACGGCAACTACGCGCCGCTCTGCATGGGGCCGAGCGACATTCCGCTCGCTCCGCCCGCCGGCGGCAAGATCCGTCTCTGAACCGATCGAGACTCGATCAGGCGAACGGCGCCGCGTCGCGCGGCGCCGTTCGCTCGCTTCTCTTCGCCGCTCTCTTCGCCGCGAGTCCCCCCATGACGATCACCCCTCCGGTCGCCTTGGATGTCGACGCGGTGCTGCTGGACATCGAAGGGACGACGTCGTCGATCCGCTTCGTGACCGACGTTCTCTTTCCGTTCGCGCGGAAGCACGTTCGCGCGTACCTCGACGCGCACTTCGAGCGTCCCGAGACGGCGGAAGCGATCGATCTGATGGCGCGCGATCTGGGGCACGCCGATCGGACCGCCTGGTTCGCTTCGGTCGGCATCGCGGCAAACGATCGCGGTGGGGCAAACGATCGCAGCGCGGCGATCGATCGCGTCGTCGCCGAGACCGAACGGCTGATGGACGGCGACGTCAAGGCGACCGGTCTGAAGGCGCTCCAGGGACTGATCTGGCGCGGCGGGTTCGAATCGGGCGAACTGCAGGCGCACGTCTATGACGAGGTCCCCGATGCGCTGCGCCGCTGGAATCGCCGCGGGCTGGACGTCCGGATCTACTCGTCGGGAAGCGTCGAGGCGCAGCGGTTGTTCTTCGGTCACACGATCGTCGGCGATCTGCTGAACCTCTTCCGCGGCCACTACGACACGCAGATCGGCAGCAAGCGCGACGCCGCGAGCTACCGGAAGATCGCCGCGGAGTTCGGTCTGGCGCCGGAGCGGATCCTGTTCGTCACCGATCTCGGTGCGGAAGCGATCGCGGCGGCCGAGGCAGGGATGCGGACCGCGATCTCGCTCCGTCCCGACAACGCGCCGGTCGACGACGCGGTCCCCGGACATCGGATCCGCAGCTTCGACGCGCTCATCCTGCCGGATCGTACGCGTGGCGAAAGCCGCCGTTGACGGCGATCACCTGCCCCGTCACGAAACGGGCGTCGGGTCCGACGAGCCACGCGATCGCGCCGGCGACATCCTCGGGGGTCCCCCAGCGAGCCGCCAGACTCTCTTCGCGCGCTCGGCGATCCCAATACGGATCGGCCTGCTCGCCCCACGATGTCCGGATCCATCCGGGAGCGACCACCGCGACTCTGACTCGCGGCGCGAGCGTTCGGGCAAGCGACAGACTGAACGCGGTCACCGCCCCCTTGATTGCGCCGAACATCTCGCCGGCATCTCCGGCCATGCCGTGTGCGACCTGATCCCAGCCGACCGTCACGATCGCCGGACGCTCGTCCGAGTCAGGCTGCTCGGCCAGCCGTCGGCCGACCGCGCGACAGGTCCGCATCGTGCCGAGCACGTCGGTCCGCCAGAGCAGGTCGAGCTTCGCGTCGAAGCCGGCGGAGCGGATCGCTCCGGTCAGCACGTCGGCTCCCGCCAGATGGACCCAAGCGTCGATCGGTCCGGCAGCGAAGGCATCGGCAACCAGCCGCTCGCATCCTTCTTCCGTCGACAGGTCAGCCAACAGGCTCGCATGGTCGACCGCGGCGCTCGACAGATCTCGCACCTGCAGGAGCGTCTCGGCGAGCCCCTGGACGTTCTGCCGAGCGTGCAGCAGGAGCGCCGCGCCGGAGCGAGCCAATCGGATCGCCGTCGCGCGGCCGATGCCGCTCGACGCGCCGGTCACGACGATCCGTCGACCGGCAAGCGGCAACCGATCCGGCGGAACGGTGGCATGAGAGTGCGGTTCGATCATCAGACGGTCGCCGCTCCCGAAGCGAGGAACGGCGCCGAGCGTTCGAGAAACTCGTCGGCATCGGCGAACGTCACCAGACGCGACGCGAGGATCGGCGAGCGATTCCAGCGTTCGGCAAGTCGGCGTCGATGCTCCTCGTCGAGCACGCGGATCAGGATCGCGGCGATCTGCCGCGGGTGCTTCAGCGCGAGCTTGCAATAGATCTTGGGATCGCGTTCTCCCGAGTCGCCGACCAGCAGGAACCGGCGCCGCGGGAACGACTCGAGCAGATGTCGGATCACCCCTCCCTTGCCGCGGCGATGCAGCAGAAAGACGCGTCGCAGCATGTGATCGCGCAGGCGATAGTTGCGCAGATGAATCGTCCCCGCCGGAAACTCCGCCTCGCGCAGCAGCGCATCGAGCGGCGTGAAGAGCTGCCAGGGACTCGACGAGACGTAGTGGAAGAAGACCTGCTGCTCGGCCAGTCGGCGATAGGCGCGGGCCATGCCGTCGACCGGAGCGAAGGGACGAGCGAACGTGTTGAGCAGCATCTCGCGCCGCTGCCGGACGTCGGTGTGCTTGATCGTGTCGTCGATGTCCGAAACGACCGAGACGCCTCGATCGGGAACCAGAAAGATCGGGGCCGATCCGACCGTCCCCCGAGCGTCACCGGTCACCCGAACCTCGAACCGCGACGCTGCGCCGTCGGCAACGTTCGCCGAATTGCCGGTCCGTTCCGCGACGACCGAAGCGGGCAAGCGGAACGCCCCCGAAAATCGCCCGTTGCTGCGCGTCCGTCGAGTCCTCAGGGCGCTGCCGTCGGCCAGGCTGACGATCGGCTGCCAGCCCTTATCGGTCGTCCCGACGAATGCTTCGACGCGCGAGCGGAAGAGCTGCGGATCGAACTCCGCGGGATCGACCTTCATGACCCGCCGCAGGACGCGCAGCAGCATCCGCTTGCGGAGTCCGATCTCGCGACTCTGGTAGATCACCCCTTCCAGCTCGACGCGCCAATCCCCTTCGCCCGATCGCCGCCCGAGCGCGGGAAAGGCAAGGATCCGCCATCCCGGGTCCGAGGGATCGGTCTGATCGTCGGTTGTCGGATCGGCCATCGGCGACTCGTTCCGGTGCGGGCGCCACGCCGTCGCGACTCGAAACGTCGAGCGACCGGCGCGGCGACCTCCGCAGGTTCGGACGGCTCAGCGACCGCGCAGGTCGTAGCACATCAGCTTGTCCTGCTCGCGCAGATAGAGTCGTCCGTCGACGATCACCGGATGCGCCCAGCTCTCGCGCTCCTGATACTCGGGACGGAACGATCCCTTCAGGCGATAGCCGTCAGGAGTCGCTTCGATCAGCGCCACGACGCCGTCCTGATAGCGGAAGACGAGCATGCCGTCGGCGTAGGTCACCGCCGCCGAGCCGCCGCCGGGACCGCGCTCGTCCCCTCCCCAGATCACCTTGCCGGTCGCCAGTTCGACGCAGATCGGGAAGCCTTCGTTGTGCCGGTGCCCGCCGTAGAGATAGTCGCCGACCTGCACGACGCCGCCGTGATGATTCTGGAAGGTGCGCTGATCCAGGAAGTAGACCTCGCGTGCCTCGACCCGCTCGCCGCGCTTCGCCAGTTCGAGCAGCGCCGCGCCGGTCCCGTAGCCGGTGGTGCAGAAGATCCGATCGCCGAACGGAATCGGCGTCGGGATGTTGGCGACGTTGTTCGCCACCTCTTCGTAGCCCCACAGATAACGACCGTCGCGAGCCCGAACGCCGACGACTCCCTGGCCGAGCAGCTGGACGTACTGCTTCACCCCCGCCGCTTCGCTGATGACGATCGACGAGTAACCGGCTCCCGGACGAAGGTCGGTGCCGTTGTGGTTCTTGCCGTCGCCGATCACGTTCGGCACCTCGGCCGCCCAGACGTCGCGCCCGGTATTCTTGTTCAGTGCGACGATCGTCCCTCGCTCGCCGCCGGGAGTGCAGAGGACCAGGTTGCCGTCGACCAGCGGGGACTCGGAGTAGCCCCAGCCGCTCATCATCTGCCCTCCCCAGTCCGAGAAATCACGGAACCAGCGGACGCGACCGTCGGCCGCTTCGAGACAGACGATCCGGCCGCTGCTCGCGACGACATACAGCTTGCCGTCGTCGTACGACGGCGTGCAGCGCGAACCGCCGTAGTCGTGATTCGGTTCCGAGTCGGTGATGCGCGACGTCCAGAGGACCTGGCCAGTCTGCTGGTCGACCGCCACGACCGCCTGAGCCCCGTCGCGGTTGCCGGTGGTGAAGATCTTGCCGTCGGCGATCGCGACTCCCGCGTAACCGCCCCCCATCCCTTCGGCCATCCAGACGAGCGATGGCGGTGTGGTCTCCCAATCGGTGGCGAGACCGGTCGAGGTGCTGCGGCCATCCCGATTCGGACCGCGCCACTGCGGCCACGACTCCGGCTCTCCACCGCGAGCGGTATCGAGGGGGAGCAGCGAGCCGCCGACCATCAGGAGCAGGGCCGAGGCCAAGGCGACGGCCGACCGACCGACTCGCGGCCCGATCAGGAAACGACGCGAACGCATGCGGAACACTCCGACGGCGAGGGCGCGAAAGAAGGCCGACCGGCAGCGGCGGCCTCGGCAAGAATCCGGCCGAAGTTTAGTCGTGCGCTCTGGGGGGAGCAAGCTGCGCGAGCCGCTCGACGAACCGCTCGACAGCTTCTCCCCGATCCGAACGACGCCGTAAACGTCGCGCGAAACGAGCGCCGCACCGGTCGGAGCGCGAGGGGAGCGAACCGCATGCCCCGGCTCCCCCCGACGCCGGCGTCTCAGGGAAGGATTTCGGCCAGTCGTCCCTGCTCGGTCGACACGCGAGCGGNNCTTCGGCGCCGTCGATCGGCAATCCCGCTTCGGCCAACTTGGCGCGGACCGTGTCGTGCGAGATCAGGCCGTCGAAGACGACCGGCTTGTCGCTCCCCGGCACGAAGACCGCATAGAACGGAATCGCCTTGCCGGTGTTGCCGAGCTCCTCGAGGATCCGATCGATCTCGGGGGACTTCACCGTCTTGTCCGCCTTCATGGCGACGATCTTGTGCTCGGCGAAGAGCGCCTTGGTCTCGGCGATGTTCAGCGCCCGCCCTTCGTTCACCTTGCAGGTGACGCACCAGTTGGCGGTGAAGTCCAGGAAGACCGGCTGCTTCTTCTCGGTCAGGAACTGCTCCAGTGCCGCCGGCTCGTACTTGACCCAGGCGAGCGACTGTTGNNCTGGCGCCGACCCCGCCGGCCGCGACGATCAGGATCGCGACGACCCAGCCGCCGACATACTTCCCCGCCTCGGCGGTCATCGGGATGCGGCCGATCCACCAGCAGGCGAAACCGAGCACGACCAGCAGCGTCCCCATCGGGATCCGCATGTCGTCCTGCAGGATGCTGACCAGAAAGACGACCGTGGCGAGCATCGCAAAACCCATCAGCTCCTTGAACGTCAGCATCCAGTCCCCCGGCTTCGGCAGCCAGCGGATCGTCGCCGGAACCAGGCCGATCAGCAGATACGGGCTCGCCATGCCGATTCCCATCGCGGCGAACATCCCGTAGGCGATCACCGGCGGCTGGGAGATCGCGAACGCGAGCGCCGGGACCATCACCGGACCGGCACAAGGCGTCGCCAGCACGGTCGACAGCGCTCCCTTGAAGAACGCTCCGATCGCCCCTTCGCGCTCCGCCAGCTTGCTGGCTCCCGACGAACCGGCGAACCCCGGAATCGGAATCTCCCAGACGCCGAAGAAGCTCAGTCCGAAGACGAAGACGACCGAAGTCAACACCACCACGAACCACGGGTTGGTGAACTGCTCGCTCCACGCCATCCCGAAGCCGACCGCCAGCGTCGCGAGGACCAGAAAGACCGAGATGATCCCGATGCTCAGCCAAAGGTTCAGGTGGAAGATCTGAAAGCGGCTGCTGCCGGCCTGGCTGACCAGCGACATGATCTTCAGCCCGATCACCGGAAGCACGCACGGCATCACGTTCAGGACGAGACCGGCGATGAACGAGATGCCGACCCAGTAGAGGATCGTGCCGATCGGAGCGGCTTGCTTGATCTCGGGTCCGGCCGCTTCGGCCAGCCCCCAGCTCGCCGCATCGGCCCCCTTGGCGATCTCCTTGTACGCATCGCCCGAGGAGGGCGCATAGGCGACGAACGCGACCGTCCCCGCCTCGGCCCCGCCCTGCTCGCCGACCGTCACCGCGAACGAGAACTTGGCCCCCATCGGCAGGTCGCACGTCTGGTCGCTGCAGGTCTGATAACCGACGAGCCCCTCGAATCGCTGCTCGCCCGGCGGCACATCGTTCGGCGCCCGGAAGGTCATCGACCAGGTCACCGGACCGTGATGGACCCGGTTCGTCGGCTGGACCTTCAGCCCCGTCTCTTCGATCTGCGGTTCGGGGTTCGCGACCGGAGCGGCGACCGACCAGCCGTTCCGCTTGGTGAACGCGAACAGCGTGTCGGCGCTGATCGCCTTGGGATTCGATTTCTCGGACCAGCCGTAGATGTGGAAGCCGTCGGTCGGTTCGGCGGTCAGCCGCACCTCGAACGTCTCTCCCGCCCTGATCGTCGCCGGCACGACTTCGCCGCGCCAGATCACGTGCGCATCGGCCGGACGAAAATCACCGGCCACCGTCGCGGGAGCCGCAAAACCGACGAAGCGGATCGCGACCGACGCGTCGGTCGCGACGCATGCCCCATCCGCATCGGTGCACGCCTGGCCGGTCACCTGAACCTGGCCGAGCGAGGCAGGATCGGTCCCCGCTTCCCAGCGCACCGGCACGCTCCAGGTCACTTCCCCCTTGAACTCCTCCTGATCGACGCCGAAGACGTCGACGAAGTGGATCTCGGGGTCCCGATCGGCGGTCCACGAACCGCCGGCCGTCAGACCGGCCGGAAGCGCGAACGACGTCGGCACCGATCCGCCGGACGGATTCGTGATCGAGAAGGTATGCCAGCCCGGCTGGATCGTCGCCGTGACCGACAGTGTCCCGGTCGTCGTCCCTTCGATCCCCTCGAGCGACGCGTCGTACGTTACCTCGGGTTCCGCCGAGGCGCCGAAGCCGCCGAGACCGCCACCGAACGGATTGCCGAGTCCCGGGAGATCCTGAGCGGACAAGGTCGGCGTCAGCGCGAGCGCGAGCAGCCACAATGTCGAACTCAGACGGCAGCGAATCGATGCGGACATGGGTTCGGACCTCTTGTCGGTTCGGTTCGGAAGCCGCGCCGGTGACGGGNNGGTCGGTCACCAACCGGGGACTTCGTTTCGGCGAGCCGTCGGGAGCGTCGATCGGTTCGGCCGCAACAGCCGCCGGTCCCTCGAACGCCCCGCGTCGGGAGCGAACGATCGGCACCGACGTGCCGACGCTCCGTCCCCGCGATCGTTTGCCTTTCCCAAGGAGACGCCCGAATCGGGCCCCTCCTGACAATACGTTCGGCCGAGGTCGGCAGAGCGGTCGGACTCGCCCTCTGAATCTCTCGCCGATTCGCCAGTCGCCGCCGTTTGCCGAGTCGAAGCGATGGGGGCTTCGGGGCGCGAACAACGCGGCGGCAGTGCGGACGTCCGGACGATGGTCGGAAGTTCGTCAGTCTAGTAATCGGCCATCGACAGGGTCAACGCGAAGTGACTGTTCCCTACACCCGGTCGAGTCTTGCGATTCGCCGGCGGATCCGTCGCTCGACCGACGGCAGATCGTCGAAGGTGCGACGGTCGAGCCAGAGCCAGCGGAGCCAGTTGGCGAGCCCCAGGACGAGCCCGACGAACTCGAGATCGCGAGCCGCTTCCCAGATCCCCGGCTCGCTCTCGCCGCTCGTCTCGGCATAGGCCGTTGCGGCAATCTGCCAGCCGTCTGCCTGGTCCTCGACCAGACTTCCGGCGAGCCGACCGAGATCGGTCGCGATCGTGTCGTCCCGGAGCGCTCCGAAGTCGACGATGCCGGTCACCTCGGTCCCGACGAACAGCAGATGTGCGGCGTGAAGGTCGCGGACACAGGGGCGGATCGGCAATGGCCTCAGGAGCCACGGCGCCAGTCGCCGGCGCGCCTGATCGATCCGCGACGCCAGACGGTCGAGCAGAGCCAGTCCCGTCTGGCGGAGCGGCAGCGAGCGATCGGAGCGCGCCACGGCAATCAGCGCCCCCTGATCCTGTTCGCTCCAGCGCCGCAGCAGGTCGAACCGCTCGCGCACCGCCGGCGCGATCGCTCGTTCGATCCGCTCCGGTCGCCAGGCGCGATGGAGTCGACCGACGGCTCGAAAGGCGGCCGCCAGTCTCAGCGGGTCAAGCGGCGTCGACGACTCGGGATCCCACGCCTCGCCCGGCATCCAGTCGGTGCACTCGAAACGGGTTCCGTCAGCGACGCACCAACTGCGACCATCCTGGCCGCGATACGGAACCGGCACGAACGGGAGCGAGGCGGCGAGTTCGAGCAAGCGATGGATCCGATCGAGTCGCGCGTCGTCGGGATGCTGCGGCGGCCACGCTCGCAGACAGAGATCGCGAGGCTTGCGATCGGTCGCAAGCATGCCGACCGACTCTCCTCGCCAGAACCGAGCGCCGCTGAACCCGCCGGCTCCCTGCAGCGCTCGCCAGCGACGACCGGCGGCATGGGGCCCGAGCCAGCGGAGTACGTCAGGGGAAGGAAAGTCGTCGCCGAGCGGATCGAGTCGCGCGCCGGTCATCGGGCACCGCATCGGGTCGATGTCGAGTTGATCGCAAGACGACTCAGTCCAAGGAGAACTCGGCGATCCGGCGGCGCAGATCGGCCAGAAAGCGTCCGGCGCCCAGACCGTTGAGAACGCGATGATCGAAGGTAAGCGCGAGCGAGGCGCGCGATTCGAATCGCCAACCGTCGCCGCACGGAACGGGGCGCGGCTGGACTTCACCCAGCGCGAGCGTGGCGACCGCCGGCGGCACGACGACCGGAACGCCGAGCTGCAGGCCGAAGGTACCGACGTTCGAGACGGTGAAGGTGACGCGATCGTTCGCCTGGTCCCGACCGGTCCGCGCCTGGCCGATCCGATCGGCCGCGACGCGCCAGAAGTCGGCCTGCGAGAGCGTGTCGGCCTGAGGAATCACGGCGGTGACCAGTCGATCGTCGGGGAGCGCCACCGCGACTCCGAGATCGACGTTCCGATAGGTCCGTAGGATCCGGCCGTCGCGCACGAGGGTCGAGCGGAGCGGTGCGTGCTCGGCGAGCGAACGCGCAACGCACCAGAGCATCATCAGGAAACCGGTCGGTCCCCCCTGATCACGAGTCGCCTGGCGGGCGAGACCGAGGCGCGTCCAATCGCATTCGGCGATCGCGGTCGCCGGGACCACCTGCTGCAGTCCGCGAAGCAAGCGATAGTTGAGCGTCAGTTGCCCCTTGGGAACTGCCGCCTCGTCGTACCAGCCGGTCGACTTGGGAGCGAGTTCGGGGAGCAGCCCGACGGGGGAATCCCCCTTGGCCGTCATGTCGGCCGGAGCGACGGTGGAGGGGACGAGCGGATCGGAGGCAGAATCGCCCGCGGAAGGATCGAGCGGCTCGTTCGACGCATCCTGTCGCGACGTGACGAATCGGTCGACGTCGTCGGGCATCAGCTTGGGACCGCGCGCCGGGATCGAGTCGAACTGCTCGGCGAGTCCGAGTTCGCGCAGATGGCGACGGGTTCGCGGAGGGACCAGGACGCCATCGGAGCGGCGGCGACGATGCGGAGCCGGAGCGGTTCGCCCCGACTCGGAATGCCGCGCATCGATCCGGAAGCGCCGATCGGTTTCGACCTCGGCCTCTTCCGCTTCTTCGAGCGCTTCGGCCAACGCCTCGAACGTCACCTCGGCCTGATGCTCTGCCGTCGCATTGACGCTTCGTGCAGCTTCGCCTCGCTCCGACGTCTCACCTCGCTCCGACGACTCGCTGCCGTGCGTGCCGGACGAGGCCGAGACCTCGACGGCGATGGTCGCTTCGATCCGCCCGATCTCGAAACCGATCGGCAGCACCTGCCCCGGCTCGACCAGCCAACCGATCAGGACGCCGTCGTAAGGGGATTCGACTTCGGTCGTCGCCTTGTCCGTCTCCATCACGTAGATCGGCTGATCGCGTCGGACCCGAGCCCCCGCCTCGCACAGGTACTCGACGAGGAGCGCCTCGTGGAGTCCTTCTCCGAGCTGAGGAATGCAGAGCGTCTGGATCGACATCGCGAGCCTATTCGTTAAGCGTGGCGCGAATCGCGGCGATCACGTCGTCGGTCGACGGGAGCGCGGCGTACTCGTGAATCGGGTTGTAGCCGATCGGCACGTCGGGCCTGGAGACCAGTTTCGGCGGACTCAACAGGTCGTACCAGCTGGCCGGTTCGTCGACGATCTCGCCGACGATCATCTGGCCGACGCTGCAACTGCGGTTGTCCTCCTGGACGACGACCAGCCGACCGGTTTTCGCCAGCGACTCGCGCACCGTCTCGCGGTCCCAGGGGACGATCGTGCGCAGGTCGATCACCTCGACCGAGACCTCGCCCGCCAATGCTTCGGCCGCGGCGAGCGAGAGTTCGATCGCGTTCCCCCAGGCGACCAGCGTCACCTCGGTCCCTTCCTGCCGGATTCTCGCACGCCCCAGCGGGACGGGCGGGACTTCGGGACCGACCGGCAGCGTCTGACGGAACAGATGCTTGGGGATCAGGTAGATCGTCGGATTGACCGAGTGCATCGCGGTCCACATCAGCCCGGCCGCATCCTCGGGCGTGCTCGGCACGACGACCTGCAGACCGGGAACATGCGCGAAGGCCGCTTCGTTCGACTGACTGTGCCACGGACCGCCGCCGGGCAGATACGCACCGTACGGAGCGTACAGGACCATCGGGCAGGTCCATTCCCCATGAGTGCGCCAGCGGAGCGTCGACAGGTTCGTGACGATCTGGTTCCACGCCGGACCGATGAAGTCGACGAACTGCATCTCGAAGACCGGCCGCTTCCCGTAGCTCGCCAAGCCGATGCCGACACCGACGATCGTCCCTTCGGCCAGGGGCGAATTGCGGACCCGCTCGGGATGCTCGGTCGAAAGGCCGGCGGTCAGCTTGAAGACGCCCCCCTTCGGATCCTCGATGTCCTCGCCGAACATCACGACCCGCTCGTCGGTATCGAGTGCCTGACGAAAGATGCTGTTGACCGCGTCGACCATCCGCCAGGATCGATTCCCTTCCAGCGGCGGCGCTTCCGCCTCGGGATTCTCTCCCCAGACGTGATCCATGACGCGAGCCGGGTCGGGGTCGGCCGCGAGCGCCGCGATCCGATAGTCCTCGTCGACGCGCCGATCGATCGCCTCGCGAGTCGACTCCCACGCGTCCCACGTCAACTCGCCCGACTCGACCAGACGCTCGGCGAGCATCCGGATCGGGTCGCGCTCCATCATCTCGCTGATTTCCTGCGGATTCCGGTAGGTCCGGTGATCGTCGCTGCTGGTATGGCTGCAAAGCCGATCGACCTCGCAGACCAGGATCGAGGGACCGTCGCCGGATCGCGCCCGTTCGATCGCCGTCGCCGCCGCATCGAAGACCGTTTCGGGAAGTCGCCCGTCGATCATCCGGACGCCGATCGAATCGGCAAAGACGCCGAGCTTGAACGGGTTGATCCGATCGGTGTTCGTGCTGATGCCGTAGCGGTTGTCCTCGACGACGAAGACGACCGGCAAGCGCCGCTCGACCGCGAAGCAGACCGCTTCGTAGAACTCCCCCTGTCGCGAAGCCGCTTCGCCCGTGCAGGCGATGACGACGTTCGAGCTGCCGTCGAGCTGCATTCCCCAAGCGACACCGCACGCCGGCAACAGATTCGCGCCGGTCGGACTCGGGAGACTCCAGACCTTGCGACGCGCGCAACTGAAGTGCGACGGAAGCTGCCGACCGCCGCTGCTGGAGGTCCGCTTGGCGAAGAAATTGTGAGCCAGTTCGAGGTTGGTGACCCCTCGCGCCAGCATCATCGCGCGATCGCGGTAGTAGGGGAACAGATAGTCGTTCGGACCGAGCAGCGACGGAATGACCGCCAACGACTCGTGCCCCATCCCGGCGATCTGGAACCAGCCGCGCCCCTGACGGAACAGGATTCCCTCGCGACGATCCCCCTCGCGGCTCGTGTACATCAGCTCGAGCAGCGCCAGACGCCGCTCGGTCAACTGAGCCGACTTGCCGCTCATGGCTTCCTTACCTTCCTCGTCGAGATGCCTCGCCGACGATCGGACGCCGCCATCCCTGACGCTGCGGCCGAATGCGCCTCGATCCTTCGAAGTGCGTGCCGTCGCTCGGCCGTCCTCGACGCCTCGGTCGAGGCATCGAAGCGGACGATCCGGAGCGGAGAGGTGATCGCAACGACTTGCGCCGACACCGCTTCGCTCCTCCCACCGAACGACCGCCCCTCTGATTAACAGTTCGAGCGGACCCTGTCAAAACGAGTTTGGGCATCTTGGGGATTCGGAATCCAGCCCCTGTTCTTGATCTTCCCGGATCTTTCCCGACTTGCCCACACTCCCTGGCCGACGGCGACGGAAAACGACCGCCTCCTCCGGTTCCCGTCGATCCGCTTCTCGGTATCGGACAAGGGGGAGAGAGTCGGCGACCGCCGCGCCGCGCGTCTCGGACGGATCGGCTCGACTGCTAGCGAGGTTCGGCCTACGAACGCCCGCCGCGCTGGAGCCGGCGAAACATCGAACGGCTGCGCGTCGACGGAGGGAGCCGCGGGCAGAATCCCGGAGTCGGAGTTCGGGAGGGTCGCGTTCCCAGGAAGACGAAGCCGTTCAGGTCGGCGGACTCTTGGGGCGAGGGTCATCGAAGAGCATCCGGATCGCCGGCGTCTCGAGATCCTCGTACTGCCCGCCTCGGATGCACCAGACGCAGGCGGCCAAACTGCCGGCCGCCAGCACCAACGCGACCGGAACCGCGATGAACAGGACTGCCATCAGCTCATCCTCCTGAACTCGCCCCGGCCGGGGCGAACGGAACGAAGGTCGAATCCTCGGTCCGCGAGGCGCGGAGCGCTATCGGACAGGTCTCGGTCGGTCGTCGTCGGAACGCCCCTCCGCTGACCGCCAGCAACAGGACGGTCAGCGAGCTGGCCGGCATCAGTGCGGCGGCGACCAGTGGATTGATCAGCCCCGACGCCGCCAAAGCGACCGCGACCAGATTATAGGCGAGACTGACGCTCAGCCCGATGCGGATCGTTCGGACGGTTGCCCCCGATCCCACGAGCAGATCGAGCAGCGGCGCGAGCCCTTCCCGGCCGAGATGGACGTCGGCCGTTTCCAGGCTGATCTCGGCTCCCGCGTGCATCGACACGCCGACATCGGCGGCGGCGAGTGCCGCGCCGTCGTTCATGCCGTCGCCGACCATGACGCGCACGGCGTCGGGAGCGGCGGGATCGATCCGCGCGACGCGCTCGACCTTCGCTTCGGGGGAGAGCCCGCCGAGCGCTCGCTCGGCCGGAATCCCCAGACGACTCGCCACGTGCGCAACGACCTGCGGATGGTCTCCCGAGAGAATGCCCAGTCGCCAACCGCGCCGCTCCAATCGCCGCAGCACGGCATCGGCATCGCTGCGGATCGCGTCGCCGAGCGCGATCCCCGCGACGACCTTGCCGTCGCGCGCCACGAGAATCGGCGTCGCTCCATGACGAGCGGTCCGTTCGGTCCAGCGCCGCCATCGCTCGTCGAGCGAATCGGCCGGCGCGACGAACGCTCGATTGCCGACTCGATAGGCGCTTCCGGCGAATCGCCCCGAGATCCCTCCCGTTTCGGCCTGATGCGCTTCGCAGGAGGCCGCGTCCGACGCCGCCGAGCCGCGATGCGCTTCGGCATACGCCACGATCGCACGAGCGATCGGGTGGGCCGAACCTCGTTCGAGCGTCGCGACCGCATCGATCGTGCTCCGATCGCCGACCCACGACACGACGCGCGCCCTGCCTTCGGTCAGCGTACCGGTCTTGTCGAGCCAGAGGATGCCGGGGCGAGCGAGACGCTCGAGCGTGTCTCCCCCCTTCACCAGCAAGCCCTGTCGCGCTGCACGGCCGATCGCCACCGCGATCGCCAGCGGAGTCGCGAGCCCCAGGGCACACGGACAGGCGACGATCGCCAGCGCGATCGCGTGATCGAGATAGGCGGGGCTGCCGGCTAGGTACCAGCCGAGAGCGGTCGCGGCGGTCGCCACGACGATCCCGACGACGAACCAACCGCCGAGCGCATCGGCCTGCTGAACGATCGGCGTCCGACGCAGCGCCGCATCTTCGATCAGATCGATCAGCTTCCCCAGTCGCGACTGGTCGCCGATCGCGGTGACTTCGATATCGAGCGGACCTTCGAGATTGTTCATCCCGCCGAGCACTTCGTCTCCGATCGCGGTCGCGACCGGAGTCGCCTCGCCGGTCAGCAAGGACCGATCGGTCGTCGACGTGCCGGCGCGAACGATTCCGTCGGCCGGAACCGTTTCGGCCGCGAGCACGCGGATCCGATCGCCGACCGCCAGCGCCGCGACCGGGACCCAGCGGACCGAACCGTCGTCGCTCAGCCGCCGCGCACGGCGCGGCGTGATCTCGTAGAGCTGCCTGATGTGACGAGCCGCACTGCGCGTCTGGCGATACTGGATCCAGCGCCCGACGAGCAGCAGAAAGACGAGCATGCCGAGCGAGTCGAAGTAGATCTCGCCGGCGCCGCGAATCGCGTTGATCAGTCCGACGATGGTCCCCAGTCCCAAGCCGACGGCGATCGGCAGGTCCATGTTGGGCACGCGCATCCGGACGCCGAGCCAAGCCTGTCGGAAGAAGGTCCGCCCCGGCCAGGCGAGCGCGACGGCGCCCAGTCCGGCGCTGATCCAGCGGAAGTAGTGCGTGACATAGGCGTCCATCCCTTGCCACCACCCCGCGTAGAGCGCGATGGCGATCAGCATCAGATTGCCCGAGACGGCGGCGGCGACCGCGATGTCGGTCAGACGTCGGCGATTCTCGAGTCGCTCCGCCTCGTCGTCCGCCGACGCCTCGCGCGGATGCGGACGATAGCCGAGGCGATCGAGCGTCCGCGCGATGCGCGACAGCGGAGCGGCAGTCCGATCCCAGATGACGGTCAGCGACGAGCGATGCAGACTCAGACGCGACTCGAGGACCGACGGTTCGAGACGCGGGAGCTGCTCGAGCAGCCAGACGCACGCGCGACAGTGCAACCCTTCGATCGCCAGCTCGACGCGTCGGGTCCGCTCGCCGAGCGGACGGACATGCAACTGCTCGAAGACCGGATCGTCGAACTCCTCGAACGTCTCTCCCGAATCGGCTCGCAAGCCGGCTGCTGCCGGCTCGTTCCCGCGATAGTCGTAGAACGCATCGAGTCCCGCGTCGGACAGCAGCGCCGCCGCGGCTCGACATCCGTTGCAGCAGTAGGCCGGCTCGTCGGNNGTCGCTTCCGGCCTTCGGCAGCAGCCCGGCCGGAACCGGTTGTCCGCAGTGTCGGCAGCTGACGGCGACGTGCGACGTCTCGACTTCGGATCGAGTCACGATGCTCATCGCGACGACTCCCGGTTCGCGGAGCCGCTTTCCGATGCGGCGGCCGAGGCGCTCGTCGATTCGTTCTTGCCGGGCTCGTTCGACGTCGACGCCAAGCCCTCCTTTTCGAGCCGCTCGCGGCAGCACGGCGGGAGCTCTTCGGTCAGCTGGCGGACCTGAGCGGCATCGGCCTTCGAGACGGGACCGAGCGATTCGAACCACGCCTCGAACGCCGCTCCGGTCCGACTTCGGACCGCCGTGACTCCGACGACGATCACCAGCACGGCGGTCGCCCAGGTCGCATGACGACGCAAGCGACCGACGAACCACGAGGCGCTCCAGGCGACCGAGACGAGTGCCGGAACCGCTCCCAGCCAAAGAAGCGCCAGCACTCCCGCGCCGGCGGTCGGCGAACCGGTACCGGCGGCGATGATCACGAACGAGTAGAGCCAGCCGCACGGCAACAGACCGGTGACCGCTCCGAGCATCGCCGCTCGACGACGAGGACTCCAGGTGCGCGACAGGTTGCGGACCGAACCGACGAGCTTGCCGAGCGAGCGAGGGACCGGAAGGTGCGGGACGCGAACGCCGAACGATCGCGCCATCGCGACGACTCCGGCAACGATCAGCCCGATGCCGGCGATCCAGGCGGCGCTGCGCTGCCAGCCGAGCAGATCCCCGCCCAGATCGAGCGCCGCTCCGAGCCCTCCCGCGACCGCGCCGATGATCAGGTAGGCCGCCAGACGTCCCGCCTGGTAGTGGATCACCTGAGCCGTGCGACAGCCTCCTCCCGAGCTGCACGAATGGCCGCCGGTGGAGGTGGCTTCGTCCGAGGGAGCGGTTCGTTCGTCCCGTCGTCCGAGACCGGCAGCGTAGACCGCCAGCGGTCCGCACATGCCGACGCAGTGCAGGCTGCCGACGAACGACGCGGCGGCGACGGCGGACCAGAAGGCGAAGTTCATGGCGTCAGGGCCCCACGATGGTGCAGGAGACGGCTCGCTCGTCCCCGCGCGAACTTTCGAGCAGGATCCGAGCCGGCAGGCGCCCGCCGACGAACGCGTTCTTGGGAGCGAACAGCCGGATCCCTTCGGTCCGATCGCCGTTGGCCGGCACCTCGAACGAATCGGTGGTCAGCTCGAATCGGATGGTCGACGGCTCGACACCGACGATCCGGATCGTGTCCGCTTCGTCGCTCCGGTTGGTCAGCGCCAGGCGAAACGAGTTGACCACCTCGCCGTTCGCCTCGACCTGGAACGGGAGTCCGGGATTGCGGAGCATCACCCCTTCGAAACTCTTGCGCGTGGCGACCAGGATTCCGAAGACGCTCAGCAGGACCGTCAGGATCAGCGGATAGACGATGACGCGGGGGCGAAGCAGATGCCATCGCTCCCCTTCGTCGCGCGCCTGGGAACTGTACCGGATCAGTCCGATCGGCTTGCCGATCTTGGTCATCACCGCATCACAGGCGTCGATGCACTGCGTGCAATTGATGCACTCCAGCTGCAGGCCGTCCCGGATATCGATTCCGGTCGGGCAGGTCGTCACGCAGTTACCGCAGTCGATGCAGTCCCCTTGCGGCGCAAGGATCGGCAACTCGGCGGACTTCTTCTTGAGCTTCCCGCGCGGCTCGCCTCGCTGCGCGTGATACGCGACGATCGACGACTGACGATCGAGCAGCACCGATTGGAAGCGTCCGTAGGGACAGGCGATGATGCAGGTCTGTTCGCGGAAGTAACCGAAGTCGAACAGCATCGCGACCGTCACCAGCGCGATGATGCCGAACGCGATCGGATGTTCCAGCGGCGTACTGCGCCAGATCCAGGTGATCAGCTTGTCGACGCCGACGAAGTAGGCCAGGAACGTGTGCGCCAGGTAGAAGCTGATCACGAAGTAGACGGCGAACTTCGCGGCGGTCTTCCACCCCGCCACCTTCCCTCGCGGCGCCCCGCCTCGTCCCCAGGTTCCCTCGAACAGCCGTTCGATCGGACGAAAGACGAACTCCATGTAGACCGTCTGAGGGCAGGCCCAGCCGCACCAGACTCGGCCGAAGAGCGCCGTGAAGAAGAAGATCCCGAGAAAGGTCGAGACCATCAGCAGCGCCATCAGCAGCGTATCGGTCGGCAGCAGCCGCAGACCGAAGATGATGAACTCGCGATTCAGGATGTCGATCAGCAGGAGCGGACGTCCGCCGACCTTCACGAACGGCAGGACGGTGAAGACGAAGATCAGGAACGCGGCGAACCACATCCGTCGGGTGTGGAGCGAGCCGGACGAGACGCGCGGCTTGATCCACCGTCGCGAGCCGTCGTTCTCGAGGGTCGAGAGGACTCGTCCCTTGGCCTTCAGCAGTTCCGGAGCGGCTTCCGTCGCTTCGGTACGAGACTCCGGTTCCGAGGTGGTCATGGAAGCTTCTTCGTCTTGCTGCGAGCGGGAGAGCTCGGCGAACCGCGCTCTCCGTCTGGTTCGAGCCGCGAGTCCGCGAACCGCACGTGCGTCGCGGACCGGAGCGGCGAGACCGATCAGTTGTCTCCGGCCGTGTCGCCGGGGGCGTTGAGCGGAAGTTCGGCGGGAGGATCGTTCACCGAGTCGACCGGCGCGACCGCTTCACCGGCGGCGCCGTCGGTCGCTGCCTGATCGCCGGTTGCAGCAGCATCGTCAGCAGGCGCCTCGGCCGCGGTCGGCCACGGCGCGATGACGTTCCCTTCGGGCGCCTTGGGGTTCGCCGGGACCGTGCCGCGCAGGCTGGCGACGTAGCAGGCGACCAGCACCACCTCGTTCGGATGCAGGCGGTTCTGCCAGGCGGGCATCGCACCGTTGTTGGCTCCCTGAGCCACGACGCGATGCAGGTCCTCGATCTCGCGGACGTTCTTGTAGTGATCGTCGGTCAGGTTCGGTCCCTGGATCCCGCCGCCGTCCTTGCCGTGGCACGAGATGCAGTTGGTCTGGTAGACGATCTCGCCCACCTTCAGCCACTCCGCATCGTTCGTGTACTGGATCATCTCGGCGCGGCTGCCGGTCAGATCGCCGATCTCGCCGAACCGCATCTGCATGTTCGCGGCGACGGCGCGCTTGTATTCGTCGATCGAGGTGCGGCCGATCACGCCCGAATGGAAGTAGATCCAATAGAACAGGCTGTGGACGACCGTGATGATGAACAGCCAGTTCCACCAGCCCGGCGTCGGATTGTCGTATTCCTGAATGCCGTCGTAGACGTGACCGGTCGCCGCGAGGGCGCCGTGATCGTCGGCATGAGCATGATCATGGGACTGCGACACGAATCGATTCCTTATCGGTCGGGATGATTGCCCGGTCGGTTGTTCAGTCGTCCAGCGGAATGCGGGCCATCGAATCGATGTCGTGGCGGCGACGCACCAGCGCCTGGACCGTCACGACGCAGAACGCGATCAGGAACAGCAGCAACCCTCCCTCGGCCCAGAACTGGTAGTCCATTCCCGCGAGCACCTGCTTGATCATCGGTCGGTTTCCTGATGCGGCCGCCGCCCGAAAAGGGATCGATCGGCCAAGTGTCGGTTCGTCGAGTTGAGGTCGGTCAAGGCGACGTCGTGCGCCGCGAAGTCGTCCGATGCGGCGATCGCCGCGACGGCGGCGTCGGGAGACTCGCACCGAGCCTCCCGACACCACGCGGTGCGACTCAAAGTTCCTGAGTGGTTCCTTCGGGCGCCGCGGCCTCGGCCGGAGTCGCTTCGGGAGCGGACGCATCGGTTGCGGCTCCGCCTTCCCCTTCGGCTGCGGCTCCGTCGGCGGCAGCTCCGTCGGCCGCCGGCGTCTCGTCGGTCCGGCGCAGGTCGGTTCCCAGACGCTGGAGATAGGCGATCAGCGCGACGACCTTCTTGTCGGCGAGCCCTTCCGGGCCTCCCTGAGCGACGATCTGCGCGGCGATCACGTCCGCCTGAGCCCGAGCGGCTCCGGCCGGATCGTTCATCACCTCAGGAGCGTATTCCGCTCCCAGGAACGACGCCGCCTTGACTCGCTGCGGGATCGATCCGAAGTCGAGCGTGGCCCGTTCGAGCCATGGGTACGGCGGCATGATCGATCCCTCGACGAAGGTCGCCGGATCGCGGAAGTGGGTCAGGTGCCACAGATGCGACTGGCGTCCTCCCTCGCGCTGCAGATCGGGACCGATGCGGCGCGAGCCCCACTGGAACGGCCGATCATAGACGTACTCGCCGGGACGCGAGTACTCGCCGTACCGCATCGTGTCCCGGAGCAACGGACGGATCAGCTGCGAGTGGCAGTTGTAGCACCCCTCGGCGACGTAGATGTCGCGCCCGTAGAGTTCGAGCGGCGTGTACGGCTTGACCGAGGCGATGGTCGGGACGTTGCTGCGGATCAGGAAGGTCGGCACCATCTCGAAGGCCGAGGCGGCGATGACCGACAGGGTGACGTAGACGGTCATCCGGACCGGCAGCCGCTCCCAGCGGCGCNNGACCGGCAGCCGCTCCCAACGGCGATGCCAGTAGCCGTGCGCCCAGTGATCGATCTTCTTGCCGACCTCCAGCACCCCTTCGAGCGCCGGCGCGTTCGGAGCCGCCTCGTGATAGGTCGGCGCCAGGATCGCGGCCCGATGCACCGGCACCTCGTACGTCGCCGGACGCATCCGCCAGGTCATGAACACGTTCACGCCGAGCAGACCGACGCCGCCGACATAGAGCAGACCGGCGAAGACGCGGATCCAGTACATCGGCAACAGAGCCTGGACCGTGCGAACGAAGTCCGGATAGACCATGTTGCCCGACTCGTCCACCGCCGACCACATCAGCCCCTGAGTGATACCGGCCCAGTAGATCGGCACGATGTACAGCAGGATCGCGATCGTGCCGGTCCAGAAGTGCATGCTCGCCATCTTCTTGCTCCAGAGACCGTCGGTCTGGAAGATGCGCGGCGCGAGCCAGTAGAGCATGCCGAAGGCCATGAAGCCGTTCCAGCCGA
>DMPQ01000092.1:14664-30862 GCA_003455945.1 Planctomycetaceae bacterium | reverse complement strand
ATGCGGGCCGGCCCAGATGTAGATGAAGACGAGCGACCAGAAGTGGATGATGCTCAGCCGGTACGAGAAGACCGGCTTCTCGGCCGCCTTGGGCAGGAAGTAGTACATCAGTCCCAGGAACGGCGTCGTCAGGAAGAAGGCGACGGCATTGTGGCCGTACCACCACTGCATGAACGCGTCCTGGACTCCGGCGTAGATCGGATAGCTCGTCAGGATCCCGGTCGGCACGACCAGGTTGTTGAAGACGTGCAGCACCGCCACGGTGACGATCGTCGCGATGTAGAACCAGAGCGCGACGTACATGTGCCGCTCGCGGCGATTGAGCAGCGTCATCAGGAAGTTGCCGCCGAAGATCACCAGCCAGACGACGGCGATCGCGATGTCGACCGGCCACGGCAGTTCGGCGTATTCCTTCCCCTGGCTGAACCCCAGCGGAATCGTCAGCGCCGCCGCGACGATGATCCCCTGCCAACCCCAGAAGTGAAGGCGGCTGAGCAGATCGCTCCACATCCGCGCCTTGCACAATCGCTGGGTCGAGTAGTAGACCGCCGCGAAGATCGCGTTCCCCGCGAACGCGAAGATCGCCGCGTTGGTGTGCAGCGGTCTCAGACGCCCGAAGGTCAGGAAGTCCATTCCGAAGCTGGCCGCCGGAACGACGAGCATCAGGGCGACGTAGACCCCCGCCAAGGTTCCGACCAGCGCCCAGAGGATCGTCGCCCAGACGAACAGACGGACGATGCCGTCGTCGTAGGTGAACTCCTCGTAGCCGGTCCGCGAAGCGGAGGACTGCGGCTTCTCCGGGGCGACTCCCGCATCCCCGAAGGGAGCGACGGAGCCTGCATCGTGGGCGTGACTCATGCGCTGGATCATCCGATTCGCAGGATCTCGGGCCGTCCCCTCTCGCCGTCCGTTCGGCAAGACGCGGCGCGTCGATCGATGAAGGGGGCCGACGATCGCAAGCCCTGTGCCAACGTCCGCGAGTGGATTCGTCGCACCCCGCCCGCCCCCTCGTCGCGAACCGACCCGATCCCTCGACAATCCCCGCTCCCGCATGCCCCTCATCGCGGTCGCCGCACGGCCGATCCCTCACGCTCCGCGACTCTTCGCATCGACTCGGGCCCATCAGTCGGCGTGCGGCTCAGGTGTGCGGCGCGCCCCGCACGCGCCGAAGTGTGCGGCCAAGCTCACTCGGTCGCCGATCGCGCGGATCGTCCCGATCGCTCCCGCATCGAACCGACCGATCGCCGCACGCTCACCATGAGCTCCGGATCGGATCCCCCTCGATGGTCGCGCCGCTCGGGCCCGATCGAGCGCGTTGCTTCGCTCCCGTTCGGACCGCTACGCTGTCCCGGTCCCCTTTCCCCGCGCGACCCCGCTCCCCCCGCTTCCCACCGGAGACGCTCGCCATGTCCCCTTCCGCTCGCTCGATCGATCGCCGTCAGTTGCTCGTCGGCGGAGTGACCGGCGCGTTGGCCCTCGGTCTGGCGCCCGTCGCTCGGGCCACGTCAGCGTCTCGCCCCGCGCGCCGAACCGCTCCCAGCGAACGGATCACGCTCGGCTTCATCGGCGTCGGCATGATGGGGCGCGGCCATCTGGGCGGCTTCTTGGGTCAGGACGACGTCCAGGTGCTGGCGGTCTGCGACGTCGAGACGACGCGGCGCGAGAATGCCGTGAAGCAGGTCGAAGCCCGCTACGCCGAAGCGACTCGCAGCGGCACGTATCGAGGGTGCGACGGCTTCGTCGACTTTCGCGATCTGCTGGCGCGAGACGATATCGACGCCGTCGTCATCGCGACTCCCGATCACTGGCACGTGCTCAATGCACTCCACGCGATCGCCGCGAAGAAGGACGTGTACTGCGAGAAGCCGCTGACTCACTCGATCCGTGAAGGACGCCTGCTCGTCGATGCGGTGCGAAATGCGGGGACGGTCTTTCAGACCGGCAGCCAGCAGCGGAGCGAGTTCGGTGGCCGCTTCCGTACGGCGGTCGATCTGATCCGCAACGGTCGGATCGGTCGGTTGAAGACGGTCCGAGTCGGTGTCGGCGCCCCGCCGGTCGCCTNNCCGACTCCGGCCGACGTCGACTGGGATCTCTGGCTCGGCCCTGCCCCCGAACGGGGCTACAACGAGATCCTCTGCCCCAAGGGGATGCACGGCCATTTCCCCGCCTTCCGCAACTATCTGGAGTATGCCGGCGGCGGACTCGCCGACATGGGAGCGCATCACTTCGATATCGCGCAGTGGGCGATGGATCGAGACGCCTCGGGTCCGGTCCGCATCGTCCCGCCGGCCGACGGCTCGAAGTCGGGCCTCGAGTTCGTCTTCGACGACGACGTCCGGATGATCCATGGCGGCCCGAGCGGCTGTACGTTCGAGGGAACCGACGGATCGATCTACGTCGATCGAGGCGAACTGAAGAGCGAGCCGGGGTCGATCCTCGAAACGCCGCTGACCGACGCCGATCGCCGCGTCTATCACTCCGAGAATCATCACCGCAACTGGATCGAGTGCATCCGCACGCGGAAGCGGCCGATCTGCGATGTCGAGATCGGGCATCGTTCGGCATCGCTCTGCCACCTGGCCAACATCGCGTATCGCCTGGGACGCGAACTGACCTGGGATCCGGTCGCCGAACGGTTCGCGAACGATGATGCGGCGAACGCCTTGCTCTTCCGCGAGCCGCGGGGGCCGTGGACGTACGAGCTCTGAGTCGGGTCGGACCGGCGCCGCTTCCGTTCGCCTTCGCTCCCTTTCGCACGAAGAGCCTCGCCATGCGCTCGCTTCGATCGACCGCGACCGTGCTGCTGCTGTCGCTGATGACCTCGTTCGCTCCGGAACTGTTCGCGATGCAAGACGAAACGATCAACGAGGACGAATCGCGAGTGCCGGCCTATGTCCTTCCCGATCCGCTCCGCTTCGACGACGGCTCGCCGGTCCGAGACGCGACGGATTGGCCGAGACGCCGCGCCGAGCTGCTCGAGACGTTTCGGCGCGAGATGTTCGGGCGGACTCCCGAGATCGATCTGCCGATGACGGTCGAACTGCTCGAAGAGTCGTCCGCCCCGTTCGACGGCCGAGTTCGCCGCAGACAGTTCGCGGTCCGCTTGGGAGTCGCACCGCGGCAGCTGACCATCAACCTGCTGCTGTACGTGCCGGCCGAGGCGACGGGACCGGTGCCGACCTTTCTGGGACTGAACTTCAACGGCAACCATACGGTCGAAGCGGATCCGGCAATCGTTCTGACCGAGGCATGGGTCAGGGATGGAGGCGAAGCGAACGCGGTCGGTCACCGTGCGACCGACGCGGGGCGAGGAACCGCGTCGCGCCGCTGGCCGATCGCCGAGATCACCGCCGCCGGCTACGGAGTCGCGACCGCCTACTACGGCGAGATCGACCCCGACGAGGACGACGGCTGGAAGAACGGGATTCATGGATTGGTCGAATCGCCGATGGCCGAGCGACCGGCCGACGCCTGGGGGAGCATCGCCGCTTGGGCGTGGGGCATGAGTCGTCTGCTCGATGCGCTCCGGACGCTCGAGGACATCGACGGCGAGCGCGTGATCGCGATCGGGCACTCGCGCCTGGGCAAGACCGCTCTTTGGGCCGGAGCCGAGGACGAACGATTCGCGATGGTCGTCTCGAACGACAGCGGCTGCGGCGGCGCCGCGATCTCGCGGCGGAAGTTCGGCGAGACGGTCAAGCGGATCAACTCGGTCTTCCCGCACTGGTTCTGCGACAACTACGTCGCCTACGGCGGGCGAGAAGAGACGGCGGCGTTCGATCAGCACGAACTGATCGCGCTGATCGCTCCGCGCCCCGTCCACATCGGCAGCGCGTCGAAGGATCTGTGGGCTGACCCGCGAGGGGAGTTCCTGGCGGGAGTCGGCGCCGATCCGGTCTATCGGCTGCTCGGGACCGACGGCTTGGCGAGCGACCGCTGGCCGAGCGAAGGGGAATCGATCCTTTCGACGATCTCGTATCACCTGCGCGGCGGTGAACACGATCTGCTGCTCGAGGACTGGCAGGCCTACATCGCCCAGGCCGATCGCTATCTGCGGCCACGCTGAGCCGGGGTTTCGCTCGAACGAGCTCCACCGGGGAGGTATCAGGGAGCTCCGAGTTCTCATGGCGGTTATCGCCCCGGTTTGCGGCTCTTTCTCGCAGGTGAGGAGACGTTCCTCTTCGCCGCAAACCGTTCGGTCGTCGTCGGTCGTTCCGCGCCGCGGAGTCGATCGGACCGCGATCACCTGCGAGAGGAATCGATCATGTCCGGAAAGCTCCTGTTGGCCGTCGCCTCGGTCGGTCTGATGTTCGTCGCCGCGTTGCCTCAGTCGGGCCAGTGCGCCGGCGGTGGCGGCGGGGGCCGAGTTCGGCTCGAAGCGCGTCTCTCGGGACAGGGAACGCCGGCGAGCGGCAAGGCTCGCTTCGAGGCGCGCGGAAGCCGGATGAAGCTGACGGTCGAGGTCGAGGACTTCATCACCGCGCCGGCTCAGGCGACCGTCAACGTCGCCGGCAACGTCTATGTCCTGAACCTCAGCGGAGCCGGTTTCGGCGACCTGAACCTCGATACCGAGAACGGCCAGGCGGTCCCGGATCTGTCGGGAGGCGGTTCGGTCGTCGTGACGGTCGGAGCCGAAGAGATCCGCGGCAACTTCTGAGTCGCGGGGGAAGAGCATTCCCCTCGCAAGTCGCGCGAGACAGGGACGATCGGCGGAGAAGCCTCGGCGGCCGGCGGCTGCGAACTTCTCCGCCGAATCTCTTGGCGGATCGACGGAACCGATCCTGCTCTCGATCTTCGGAAGGATTCCCCGCCTCGACTCCTCGGCCACCTGCTTGGCGGCCCGGGACGATCGCGTGACGGATCGGCACTCCCTTGGGAGCTTCCGAAGCCCTCAGTTACGATGGGGGGCGAGTCGGTCGAGCGAGTCTCCGTTCGGGAGGACCGTCGAACCGCCTCCTTCCCCACGATTCGGTCCGAAAGCCCTCATGAACACCACGCGTCGTTCCGCCGACCGCCGCGCTCTCCGTCCCTGGCTCGCCGTCGTCGTCGGATGGGTCACGCTCGCCGTCGCGATCGTCGGTGCATCGGGGCTCGCCCGCGGCGCCGAGACGAATCTGTCGTCGGCCGACCAGCTGATCACGGTCAGCCTGGTTCCGGACGGCACCGAAGTCGTGATCTCGAACAGCTCGCTGATCGGTCGCGTCGGCAAGCGAGTCGGCGGCGAAGCGGCTCTACGGCGACTGATCGCGGCGAGTTGTCAGCGGTGGGTCACCGCGTCGAACCTGAATTTCGCCTTCGTCACCGATTCGGGAGAACCGCTCGGAACACGAGGGCTCCCGAGGCAGGATGATCGCTTCGGAGACATCCGCATTGCGGCCGTCAGTCTGCCGGCAGGGGTGCGCGGAGTCGCCTTTTCGCGCGAGAGCGTCGTCGCAGGGACCTGGGCGGGAGACATCGTGCTGAACGCCGACTATCCGTTCACCTCGCGAACGCTGATCGAGGTGCTGGTTCATGAGCTGGGGCATTCCCTCGGCTTCGATCATGTCGAAGGGGTCGATTCGGTTCTCAATCCGTCCAATCAGCGGACCGCCTTGACGACGTTCGACCGACAACGGCTGATCGATCGCTGGGGAACGCGCCGACTGGATCCCAACGAACTCGAACGTTCCAACGATGCGTGGGTGCGAGCGACGCGGCTGAACCTCGGCTACACCCGCGACGGCGAGCTTCCGGTTCTGGCGTTCGGCGATCTGGCCAGTGTCGGTGACGTCGACCTGTTCGAATTTCGCCCGGAAGCGAAGATCGGCGATCGGATCGCGTTTCAGTTCAGGACGCTCGGCAACAGCATGGTCGCCGCTTCGTGGGAGGTGCTGGACGACACGAAGCGAGTGGTGGCGAAGGGGACGGTGAGCTGGGAGAGCGGCGGAATCGGTCGCGTGAGCCTGCCGATCCGCAATCTGACTCGACGCAGCTACCTGCGGATCCGCGCCGCGAACGATCTGTTCGCGGTCGGCAGCTATGCGGTCGTCGCCTACTACCCGAACCGCCTGACGACGCCGACGCGACTGATCAATCAGGCCTCGCGATGGAACTACTCGCATCTGGATCAGAGCGAAGCGCGCTACTTCTTTCGCGAAGGTCCCGACGCGTACTTCTTCGCCGAGGATCTGCTGGCGGACGATGTCCTGGCGAATGCCGTTCCGCTCGATCCGCAACCGGTTCCCGAGTCGGCCGATCTCCATCTGGTCGACGCGAGCATTTCGTACGACGCCGATCGGGACTTCTATCGCTTCGACGTCTCGTCCGAGAACGACGGCCGACCGCTGACGATCACCCTCCTGTCGCGCGATGACGGACGGCTGATTCCGTCGCTCGAAGTGATGACCGCCGCAGGGGCCTCGGTCACCCACCGGATCATCAGCGACGGCAACGGCTTGTCGGTCGTCCAGGTCGATGCGATCGAAGCCGGGACCTATGCGGTCGCCGTCGCGGCGAATCCTCGATCGATCGCCCCTCACACCACCGGCAACTACTCGCTCGAACTCCGCTGCGATCGGCCGACCGTCCTCCTGACTCCGGCCGGATTCGGCACGGTCTTCGGCGACGAGCCGCTCTTTCACACGATGCGGGTGGCCGAGAGTCAGATGTTCCACTTCGGCTTCTCCGCTGCGCCGCAGACGGCGACCGAGACGCTGCTGGTCGCGACGCTGTACGACGAGCTCGGCGAACCGGTCCATCGCGTCGCGACTCGACCCGGCGACTTTCGTTCCTCGCAGAGCGTGATGCTCTCGCCGGGAAGTTACGTGCTTCGGATCGAAGCGGTCACCCCGGACGGCTCGGCGGGAGCGGGAACCGACTATGTCTTCGCCGGCGTTCCGGATTCGGACAACGAGGGGCCGGGGCTGCTCGATCCGACACTTTCCCCGTTCCCCAAATGCGATCCGCTGCGCGACGTGTACTGCTATCCCGAATTCTCGTCCGACGCGCCGTTCATCTGGGTCGACGGAATNNTTCTATTGGCCCGGGATCTTCATCGTCTGAGCGGCGTGAAGGTCGGTGTCGGCAGCGAAACTCGAAAGGGAGTCGCGCTGCGGTGCGCGAGGAAGGACGGATGGAGCGACCGGACGACTGGATCGACCTGACCGACCGCTCGCTCCTGCGCCGCTTCCGCGACGGTCAGGGGGACGCCGCGACGGCGCTCTACCTGCGCTACGCTCAGCGTCTGCAGCGACTGGCCGATTCCCAGACCGATCCGCGGATCGCCCTGCAGGTCGACCCGGAAGGGATCGTCCAGTCGGTCTTCAGGACCTTCTTCCGTCGAGTATCGGACGGCCACTACGACGTCATCGCGAGCGACGAACTCTGGAAGCTCTTCCTGGTCATCGCGCTCAACAAGATCCGCAATACCGCCGCTCACCACCGCGCCGCGAAACGCAATCCGATCGGTGTCGCGTCGCTGGACGAAAACATGCTGGCGACGGTCGGCGAACAGGATCAACAGGCGCTCGTCGCATTGCGACTGACGATTCAGGAGATCCTGCAGGAAGTCCCCGAAGCCCAACGACGCATCGTCCTGCTGCGGATCGAGGGGTTCGAGGTTCAGGAGATCGCCGATCAGGTCGGTCGCAGCAAGCGATCGGTCGAGCGCCTGTTGCAGGAGTTCCGCAACCGACTGCGAGCGGTCATCGAACCGCAATAGCCTGCCGCCCCCGACGCGCGAGCCGATCGCCATCGTCCGCGTCGACGCTCGGCCGCTCCCCTTTCCTCCCCGCCTTTCCCTCGACCGAAAGCGAAGGCCGATGCTTCAGCGCCCCGACTCTGCCGACGATCAGGCGACCCGCTCGGCAGCGCGGCGCGAAGACCGTTTCGCACCTGATGCAACGGACGGCGACGGCTCCGATCTCGAGACGCTGATCGAAGAGTTCGAGACGCAGTGGCTCGCGGCCTCGAGAACTCTGAACGAGTTCCTGAAAAGCCGATCGCCGCTCGCGCCGTCGGCACTCGCCGAACTCGTCCGATGCGAGATGGAACATCGCTGGCAGCGCGGCGAGGAGCCGACGGCAGACGACTATCGCCGCGACTTTCCCTCGCTGGCCGCATCTTCCGATGCGATCGAAGGGATCGCCTTCGAGGAGTATCGTCAGCGATCGCTCGCCGGACGACCGCTCCCGCCGGAGCATTGGCGCGAGCGCTACGGACCGGCGGTCGAACGATGGCCGCTGCTGACTCCGGCCGGCGATCCGAAACGCCCCTCGTCGACTTCCTCGCGTCCCGAACGATCCGGCCGCTCCGAAGGTCGGCCGCGGTCGGCGCTGCACGGCTGGCCGGCGGGCTCTCGTTTCGCGGGCTTCGAGATCGTCGGCCCGCTCGGCGAGGGTGCGCACGGAACGGTCGTGCTCGCCACCCAGCGCGAGCTGGCCGATCGGTTCGTCGTGCTGAAGATCTCGCGAGGCGAAACGTGCGAGCCGCAGCTGCTGGCGGAACTTCAGCACACCAACATCATGCCGATCCTCAGCCTGCACCGCGAAGGAGAGTTTCTGGCGATCTGCATGCCGTTCCTCGGCGCCGCGACGCTGCGCGACGTGCAGCGATCGACGAACGTCGGTTCGGGACGCACGCGATTCGATCAGGCTTGCCTGGAAACGGTGCTCGATCGAAAGAGTCGCGAGATCCGTCGGCTGCTGAGCGACGGGGAGCGGACGCTTCCCGAGACCTCCGTATCGACGCGTCGCGATCCGAACGTCCTGCTGGTCGAGGCGGGGCGAGGCCGAGTCGGCGCGATCCTCTGGCTGGTGGAGCGGATCGCCGAGGGACTCGCTCATGCCCATCGACACGGCATCGTTCACGGCGATCTGAAGCCGGCGAACATCCTGATCAGCGACGACGGACAGCCGCTGCTGCTCGACTTTCACCTGTCGCAATGGGTCGCGCGCGACGGAGGAATTCCCGAGGGAGGAACGCTCCCCTACATGGCTCCCGAACATCTGCGCGCGATGAGCGGCGATGGGAGGATCGATCATCGGAGCGATCTCTATTCGCTCGGCACGATCTTCTACGAACTGCTGACCGACCGCCCCCCCTATCCGCTTCCCGAGCTGATCGATACCCGCGCGATCGATCGGGTGCTCGAAGGTCGATCGATTCCGCCGCCGCCGATCAGGAATCTCGGCAGCGACACGAGCGTCGATCTCGACTCGATCGTCCGCAAGTGCCTCGCCGCACGCCCCGAGGATCGTTACGCCGACTGCGACCAGCTGCTGGTCGATCTCCGTCGCCACCGCGAACATCGCCCGCTCGTCCACGCCCCTCGGCGTTCGACGATCGAACGAGGACGAAAGTGGTGGCGCCGCAACGGATCGGTCGCCGTCGCGAGTGCGGTCGTCGGGACGACTGCCGTCGGCTGCTTGGCCCTCGGCACCTTTCTGACGATCCGCACCGATCAGCTCCGATCGCTCGAGGCGATCGACGGAGCGAGGCATTTCGAAGAGCGTCTTGCCGCCGCGACGGCGCCGCTGACCGAAGTCGGCACCTCCGAACCGATGCCGGACGAGACCTTTTCCGAGGGGCTCGCACTGCTCGCCGAGCGCGGAGCGACCTCGCTCGAAACCTGGCGCGATCGGGATTCGATCGATCGTCTTCCCGAGTCGCTTCGGGAGGACGAGCAGTCCCGCATCGGCCAGGCCTATTTCTGGTTGGCGCATGCCGAACTGCAGCGCTCGCGACTCGAATCGCGAGCACCGTCCGCCGAATCGCTGGCGTGGAATCGCCTGGCCGAACGGTTCGCCGAGACCCGATCGATGCGATCGGCGATCGATCGACAACGGCGTCTGTTGCTGGGAGAGGAGCTTGCCGATCTCGACGATCTCGCGACCGATGACGAGGAGCTCGGGGGAACTGCGGCCGAGTGCCTGATGACCGCGTCGATTCTGGTCGCGCGGCGCGAGACCGACGACCGGTCGACCGACCCGCTGCTCGATCGCGTCCTGCAACGGGCGATCGAACTCGATCCCGATCATCATGCCGCCTGGCTGATGCGAGGCAACGAACACGCGCGGCGCGGACTGCTGACTCAGGCGATCGCCGATTTCTCGCTGGCCGTCGCCCTCGCCCCCGAGAATCCCCGCAGTCGTTTCCATCGAGGGCTCGCGAGGTTCCAGGCAGGTGAGTTCGCCGAGGCGGCGGAGGACTTTCGTGCGGTCGTCATCGCCCAGCCCGACTCGGTCGCCGCACGATTCAACCGTCTCGCGTCGCTCTACGAAGCGGGGGCTCTCGAGGCCGCGNNCCCGACTGCAGCTCGGTAGAACCGATGCGGCGATCGCGATGCTGCGCGAAACGATCGAGCGATATCCGTCGTCCGTCGCGGCGCAACAGAACCTGGCCCACCTGCTCGGCGAACGCTCCGAATCGCTCCCCGACTCGATCGCCGCGATGGACGAAGTCGTGCGTCTGAACGGCTCGGACCTGAAGCGCCTTGCCGCCGCGCTCGCCGCGCGAGGGGTCCTTCATGCGCGCGCCGGAAACGCCGAGCGCGCCGTGGCCGACGGGAACGACGCGATCGAGCGCGATCCCTCCCCCGAGAATCGATGCCAACTGGCCGCCATCCACGCGCTGCTGGCGACCGAAGGGACCGAAGTCGCGACTCGATTCGACAGCGCATTGCGCCAGTTGGCCCGAGCAGCCTGGGACGATCCGGCCCTCGTCCGACGCCGACTGGAGCAGGATCCCGACCTCGCCTCGCTCCGGGAGGTCCCGGAGATCGAGGCGTTGTCGAAGCTGCTGGTGCGACTCGGTTCGCTCGCCGAGTAGCACCGGTGGAATGACCTCGATCGCATCTCGTTCGCGGCCGTTCGGTCGCGATGCGTCGACAGGGACTTGCCGTTCAGTCTCGGGGGCGCGACTCCGGCGGCAGCCCCTCGGTCATGAACTCGGTCAGCANNAAGCCGTAAAGATGACGCGTCGTCCCTCGCCCCTCCGAGATCGAGTGGGAACGCCCCGGATACGGCATGACCGAGAACGACTTTCCGGCCGCCACCAGCTGATCGATCAGCAGCTCGGTTCCCTGGTAATGGCAATTGTCGTCGCCGGTGCCGTGCACGATCAGCAGTTCTCCCTCGAGACGTGCCGCATGATTCACCGGTGAGCCGTCTCGGTATCCCTCGGCATTGTCATCCGGAAGTCCCATGTATCGTTCCTGATAGATCGTGTCGTACAGGAGCTGATTCGGTTCGGGGGCGACACTCATCCCCAGGTGATAGCGGTCGGGGTAACGGAAGAGCGCGTTGAGCGTCATGCTGCCGCCGCCGCTCCATCCCCAGATCGCGACGCGCGACGGATCGAGCCAGGGGCGGGAGTCGCAGAGCGCTTCGAGCGCCTCGGCCTGGTCCTGCGGCGCGATGATGCCGATGCGGCGATAGATCGATCGGCGCCAATCGCGCCCCTTCGGAACTCGCGTCCCTCGATTCTCGATGCTCATCACGACATAGCCGTGCTGCGCGAGCATCGCGTGCCACAAGCCGCGGCGTCCGTCCCACGCATCGCGGACCGTCTGGCCCCACGGCTCGCCGTAGACGTACACCAGAATCGGATAGCGGCGATTCGGATCGAGATCGGGCGGAGTCATCAGCCACGCGTCGCACTCGATCCCCGACGCCGTGACGACCGTCGTCAGTTCGGCGGTCGGCATCGCGATCGTGGCGAGCTTGGCGCGCAGCTCCGCGTTGTCGGCCGTCACGCGAACCGTCGCATGATCGGGGAGCGAAATCAGTTCGTGGATCGGCGGCCGAGCGATCGTCGAGTACGAGTGCGTCGCCCAGCGCCCATCGGGCGAGACCGAGTAGTCGTGCCAGCCCCGATCCTCTTCCGGCGTGACTCGTGTCGCTCTCCCCGAGTCGATCTCGATGGCATACAGATAACAGCGAGGCGCATCGTCGGGAGAGGCGGTCACCCAGATCGTGCGCCGCTCGCGATCGATTGCCTTGATCTCGATCACGTCCCACGATTCCGATCCGATCTCGCTGATCGATCCGTCGGCGGTCGAGACGAGATAGGGGCGTTTCCAGCCGCTCCGCTCGCTGAGCCAGACGAACGAAGCACCGCCGTCGAGCCAACGGAACGGATTGAGATTGTCGACCCAGGCCGAGTCGCTCTCGTGGAGCAGTTCGGTCACCTTGCCCGTCGACGGTTCGGCGATGAAGACCCGAAGATTCTGCTGCAGCCGATCGAACTGCTGGACCGCCAGTTTCCCATCCCCGGGGATCCAATCGAACTGCGGCACGTAATGCTCGCGAGGATCTCCCGGCAGATCGACCGAGGTCGTCGCTCCACCGGACGTCGAGACGATGCCGACGCGAATCGACGAGTTCCGCTCGCCCACCTTCGGATACGGAAAGGTGGTCAGCTGCGGATACTTCGACGACGTGTTGTCGATGATCGTGAAGCGAGGGACCTCGGACGTATCGAACTTCAGATAGGCGATCCGCGTTCCGTCAGGACTCCATCGGAACGCATCGCGGATGTCGAGTTCCTCTTCGTTCACCCAATCCGACGTGCCGTTGACGATCGTTTCGGAACCGTCGTCGGTCAGACGGACGATCGCGTCGTCGGCGACCGATTCGACCCAGAGATCGTTCTGGCGGACATACGCGACTTGCGATCCGTCCGGGCTGAATCGAGCGAACATCAGCGACGACGGCGGCGCGTCGCCGCCGAGTTTCTTCAGTCGGCGCGAATCGAGATCGAGGACCCACCAGTCGCCTCGCGTGTTGTAGCGCCAGACGCGGCGACCTTCGGTAAAGATTAGCACGCGTCGCTCGTCGGCCGACAGCTCGAACTCCTCGATGCCGATCGGGCGGTCGCTTCCCGCGGGAGTCAGATCGGCGGCAGTCGCGACGACGGTCGATGATCCGTCGGCCGGATCGACTCGAACCAGTTCGTTCCCCTGCGCCCCATGTCGGACTTCGAACCAGTCGCTTCGCGTTTCGCTCCAGACGACCCCCGGTCCCCCTTCGCCGTTGAACTCTCCCGAGGCGAAGAGCCGGTCGAGCGTCAGTCGCGACGGATCGGCGTCCTGTTGAAACGCCGGCGCGGCGACTCCGTTTCCGAGTGCCGCAAGCGTCGCGACGAAGAGCGTCAGGCGGACGATCGCGCAGCGCGAACCGTCCGATCTTCGACCAGGTGCGAGCGATCGATACGTCATGAGAATGCCGTCTCCCGGAAGTTGGCCGCCGCGTCTCGATCGGAGCGGCGGCGATCGTTTCGTCAGTCGCCGACGACGATCTCGTGTCGGCGATGCGGACGTGTCGAATCGATGACGCGAGGGACCGGCGAGCGGGCGAATCGCTCGGCGATCCGTTCGGCCCGCTCGACGTCGAGCGTCCCGTCGTGCAGATCGAGCAGGTGGCGGATCGTCAACGGATGTTCGGCGTCGATCACGATCCCCGCTTGTCCCGTCGTCGACGGAGCGAACCAGCCGTCGTCGCGCACGTGCCATCGACTCGGGTACTGCGGATTCGACGGATGGTCGAACAAGGTCAGCCCCGCCAGGTCGACGGTTGCCGCCGCTCGGTCCGATCCGACATCGGTCGTGGATTTCGGTACCGCCGGTGCCTCGAAGGGACTCGTCGGCTCGGCCCTCCCGCTGCAGTCGATCCAGCGCTGGTGACGCTCGAAGAGATTCGCCTCTCCGACGGCGCCGTCGCTGCCGGTCAGCGTGCCGCCACCGAAGACCGGCGACAGATCCGCCGCGACTCGCACGGCGAACACGCCGAAGTTCGATTGTCCCAACTCGATCGTGCCGCGCGGCGCCGTGAAGGTCGAGGCGATCTCGAGCTGCCAGGCGCTCGTCCCGTCGGGACGGACGAGCGCGATCAGTCGCTGAGCGAGCAGCGGCTGGGGATCATGCCCGTCGGTCCACACCAGATCGACCGCCAGCGCGGCTCGTTCGTCCCCTTCTTCGAAGGCAAGCCAGCCGGTCTGCCGGATGGTCGCTCCGGTGCCGTCGGCCCAGAAGTTCACTCCCATCACCTGGTTGTGGGCGAACCAGACCGAGCGATGGTGATCGTGATCCGGCGCACCGGGGTGCCCCATCCGAGTCAGCAGCGTTCCGCCCGGAGCGACGATCGGATGAAAGCAAGGGCGAGGATCGCGCGAATCGAAGTTCCAGCTCGTCACCTCGCGCCGGTCGATCAGGATGCGGTAGCGATGACCGACCTGGGGAACGATGCGGCAACGCGGCATGCCAGACCTCGCGAATCGGTGCACGAACCTCTCAGGAGAGCCTCGCAAGCAGGTCCGCGACGGCGCGGACCCGCTCTTCTTCGGCTCACTCGCCCGGCGCCAGGTGCGTCACCATCCAGTCGACCAGGGCGCCGAGCGCCCGTTCGTTGTCCTCGCCGGCAAAGCCGTGAGCGGCATCGCGAATGACGATCAGCTCGCACTTCACCCCTTCGCGATCCATCGCTTCCTTGATCTTCTCGCTGTGGAAGAGCGGGACCAGTTCGTCCTTGTCGCCGTGAACCAGCAGCGTCGGCGGATCGTCCGGAGTGACATGGCGAAGCGGCGAGACGTCCGGCACCTGAGACTCGGGGAACTCGAGCGCCGGGAACTGCTTGACGATCGGCTTGTCGGGACCGACATACGGCTCGAGATCGGTCGGCGGGAAGAACGCGACGACGCACTGCACGCGACTCGAGGTGCGACCGATCGGATCGCGAGCTGCGGGATCGCCGTCATCGCCGCGCGTCCCCATCATCAGCGACAGATGCCCGCCGGCGCTGCCGCCGCAGACGCCGATCCGCTGCGGATCGACTCCGTAATCGGCGGCATGAGCGCGGATGTGGCGGATCGCCAGTTCGACGTCGCTCCACGCTTCGGGGACCTTGAACTGCGGGCTGCTACCATGCCGCACCAGAAACAGGGTGAAGCCCTTGTCGACCAGCCGTTCCCACAGGTTCTTGTCGGTCGGAGCCGAACGGACGAGGTTCTCGGGGGGAGCCCACATCGAGACCCAACCGCCGCTGACCATGAACAGGACTCCGGCCCCGTTACCGCCGCCGGCCGGCGTGATGACGTCGTAGGTGAGCGCCATCCCGGCCTTGTGACCGTAGATCACGTCGGGGCGGATCGAGCGCCACTCTTCTTCCCCGCGGACCGCACCGGACATCGGAACGACGTTCAGCGCGACGGCGAGAGCGATGACCGAAAGCATGACGGATCGCGATCGTCTCATGGCATGGCACCTGGAGGTCGGAACGTGGGAGGTGGTCCGCCCGGTCGGGCGGCGGCCGGTCAGTCTAACCGAAGCCGATTCGCCAGCGGCAACGTTCTCAGCCGCAGCGCATTGGCCAGCACCGAAACGCTGCTCAGACTCATGGCCGCCGCGGCGAGCATCGGACTGAGAGTCAGGCCGAGCCACGGATAGAGGACTCCGGCGGCGATCGGGATACCGAGCGCGTTGTAGGCGAACGCGAACAGAAGATTCTGACGGATGTTCCGCATCGTCAGACGAGCCAGCCGGACGGCGACGACCAGCGATGCCGGATCGCCCGACACGAGCGAGATGTCGGCCGTCTCGATCGCGACGTCGGTCCCGCTCCCCATNNTTGATCCCGTCGCCGACCATCGCGACTCGCTCCCCTGACGCCTGCCGCTCGCGAATCAGCGCGAGCTTGCCGTCGGGAGTGACGCGCGACGAGAACCGATCGATGCCGGTGCTCCGGGCGAGCGCACTCACCGCCGCGGCCCGATCGCCGCTCGCCAGCTCGACGGCAATCCCCAGACGCTTCAGTTCGGCGACCGCCGCGGCGGCGGTCGGCGCGATCGGGTCGGCGAGCAGGACCGTTCCGACCAGCGTTCGCCCCCGAGCCACACGAACGGCCGTTCCCGGATGCGCCGCCACCGTCTCGTCCTCGGGAATCGCGATGCCGAGCGACATCAGCCACTCGTCACGGCCGACCGACCAGTCGTCGCCGTCGATCCGAGCGCGAATCCCTTCTCCCGGCACGACCTCGATGCCGTCGGTCGACGGCAGCGCAATGCCCTCTCGTTCGGCGCGCTCGATCAGCGCGCGGGCGATCGGATGTTCGCTCCCGCGCTCGATCGCGGCTGCTGCAGCAAGCCAAGTTCGCTCCGCGACGTCGCTCGACGACCGAAGCGCACTCACCTCCATCCGTCCCCGAGTCAGCGTGCCGGTCTTGTCGAA
>DMPQ01000092.1:0-14625 GCA_003455945.1 Planctomycetaceae bacterium | reverse complement strand
GCCGCCACGGCAGCCAACAGCACCGCGGGAACGAAGCGAGCCGAAACTCGATCGGCGATCCGCTGGATCGGAGCGCGACTGTGCTGAGCTCGCGCCACGCTCTCGACGATCCGTGCCAACAGCGTGTCGTGCACGCCGTGCGTCACGCGAACGACCAGTACCCCTTCACCGTTGACCGTTCCGCCGACCACCGGGTCGCCGACCGCACGGCGCTGCGGTTCCGGCTCCCCCGTCACCATCGACTCGTCCAGCTGCGATGTCCCTTGCACGATCCGGCCGTCGAGCGGGACGCGCGCTCCGGGAACGACGCGCAACCGATCGCCGATCCGCAACTGCTCGATCGGAACGTCGATCTCCCGGTCGTCGTCGATCAATCGAGCCATGGTCGGGCGGAGCGACAACAGCTCGGCGAACGCCGTCTGCACGCGGCGGCGGGCACGGATCTCGAGCCATTGGCCGAAGAGGACGAACGCCACGATCGTCCCCGCCGACTCGAAGTACAGGCTCCCGTGCTCCGAGTCGGTCCAGGCGGGAAGCAGACCGGGAGCGATCAGCGCGACCAGACTGAGCCCGAGCGCCGACCAGGTCCCGAGCGCCACCAACGTGAACATGTTGGGGGACGCGACCTGAACCGATCGGATCGCACGTTGCCAGAGCGGCAGTCCGGCCCAGAGAACGATCGGCAGCACCAACAGCAGCTGGAGCCAACCGGCGCGGCCGTGATGCAGCGCTGCCGGAAGCGGCAGACCGAGCATCGGTCCCATCGCGATCGTCAGCAGAGCGACGGCGAACAATCCGGCGACGATCGTCCGGCGCCGCATGTCGCGCTCGCCCATCGGATCATCGCCGGTCCCCTCCCCCGTCGGCTCGAGAGCCATGCCGCATTCGGGACAACTTCCGGGGCGATCGCGACGCACCTCCGGATGCATCGGACAGACGTACGAACGACTCAGCGGGACGAACGCCGGATTCGGCTGCAATGGCATGCCGCAGCGCGGACAGTCCCCCGGCTCGTCCTGGCCGACTCCCGGGCAACAGGGGCAGAAATAGCGGGCCTCGGCGTCGGCCGAGACTGCACCGTGTTCCGATCCGCCCGAGTGTTTCGAGCCGACAGGACGTTCCGAGGTCGAGCAGCAACCGGCGGTGGTCGTCGACGCCGATGACATCGATGACGTCGCAATCGGCGACGGCGCGATGCGCGGCGGCGGCGGTGCAAGCTGAACGAGCTTCGGACCAGGCAGCGACATCGAGGTGGCGGCGCCCTCGCGCCCCGCTACCGGCGCCGACTCGCGCCAGCGGTCGCGGCAGCCTCGACAACAGAACCAGACCGTCCCCTCCGGCCCCTCGGCGCGCCAGAGTGCCGTCTCGGGGTCGACCGTCATGCCGCAGATCGGATCGATCGCCATGCTCGCGATGCTCCGCTTGGTTCGAGGTCGACGACGCCGGTCGGCCGAAGAGGGGTCGGCGACGCGGATGATCGAGTCGCCTCTCGGCGGACACGACTCGTTCTTCTCATGCTGACGCCCGAGCGTGTCGAAACAAGACGGCCGACGGCGGGGTCGGCCGCGTCGCTCCTCGGCGACGAACGATCTTGCCCAATTTCTCGTACCGACGTTCGATCGACGAGCGGCTTCCCCCTTCCCCCTCGTCTCGGTCGCCGCGGCGAGACCTGCGGTTGAGCGAACGGCGATCCGATCTAAACTTAGGGGCTTGGCGTACCGAGACAGGCTCGTTCGATCGCTCGGTCGACTTGATGTCGGTTCCCCAGCCACCTCGGTCGAGCCGGGAAAATGCGGGGTTTCGGTCGATTCGACTCGGGGCCGTCGAACTGCGGAGAGGACTGCGATGTTGAAGCTGAATCAGAAGTTGATCGACTTGGGTCTGATCGGATTCCTGGTCGCCATCGGGATGGGGATCGTCGGACTGGCGTTCGCCACCTCGGAGTTCGTGTGGCGATGACCTTCGGCCCCCGTGGGTGCGGAGGGGGCAGTCTTGCGGGCAACTCCCGAGGTCGAGTAGACTTTTGGGCTTCCCTTCGGGCGTTTTCGTCGCGGTAGCGCGCGAGCGAAGGGACGATGCCTTCAGCAGCATTTGGGAGTGGGCCGACGTGGGAACGAAGAAGACCGGCAAGGGACGACGAAAGATCGGCCGCAAGAAGCGGAAGATGCGGGCCCGGATTCGTCATCGCAAGTGATCGCGGCCCTGTCGGTCGCTCTCGGCCCGTCGCTCTTCGACCGGCCGCTCGGATCCTCGAGTCGTCGGCTCGCAGGCGCCCCTCTTCGGATGCGCGCCGCGAGCCGTTCGCGTTTCGGCCGAAGGGTCGAAACGCCGTCGAAGCCCCGCGGAGTTCGCTCGGCGTACGACGCATTCCGATGATCCCGTTCGCCGACGCGGGCGAAGGGCTGCGTTTCGCCGGCCCGATCGCCTTCGCCTAGTCATTTTCGGTCGGCGGCATTTCGTCCGCGGAGGCTTCTGTCGAGCGAACTCGCCGGCACCGTGTCGGCTCGATCCGTTCGATCTTGCTCGGTTTCGGTCGGTCGGAGAGGTCGGTCGATGGGATCGGAGGGAGCAACGGAAACGTCCGAGGCGAGTCGAAGCGCCGCGGCGTCGAGCGCCACGGTCGGGCGCTTGCTGGTCATCACCGCCGCGGTGATGTGGAGCAGCAGCGGCTTCTTCGCCAAGTCACCGCTCTTCGATTGGTCTCCGGACGAGCGCGGTCCGCTTCTGGCCTTTTGGCGAGCCGCTTTCGCTTCGTTGATCCTGGCGCTGCTCGTGCGCCGCCCGCGATGGTCGTGGGGACTGATTCCGATGTCGGTCCTGTTCGTCGCGATGAACTACACGTTCCTGACGGCGCTGGTACGAACCGAGGCGTCGGTGGTCATCTGGCTGCAGCACCTGGCTCCTGCCTGGGTGCTGATCGGCGGGCGACTGCTTTTCGGCGAGCCGGTGCAGCGCATCGATCTGCTGCTGATCGGGTTCTGCGTCACCGGTGTCGCGGTCATTCTGGGCGATCAGCTCCGGGGACAGGATCCGATCAGCGTGATGCTCGGCCTGGCTTCGGGGCTGACCTACGCGGGAGTCGTGCTCAGCCTGCGACGCCTGCGCGATCTGGATCCCGCCTGGCTCGCCACCGCCAATCATCTGGTGACCGCCGTCGCGTTCCTGCCGTTCGCGATCGCCTGTGATCAACCGCCGCACGGCCAGCAATGGCTCTATCTGATCGCCTTCGGCATGCTGCAGATGGGACTGCCGTATCTGCTGTTCGCGATCGGCGTGAAGCGGATTCCGGGGAACCAGGCGTCGGCCCTCTGTCTGCTCGAACCGATTCTGGTGCCGGTCTGGGTCTTCGTGGCGTGGGGACATCTGGTCGACTATCAACCTCCGCAGCGTTCCACCTGGATCGGTGCAGGGCTGATCCTGACCGGCCTTTCGATCCGCTTCGTCGGGTTCGAGCTGCTGAAGAGGCGACGATCGTCCGGAGCGTCGGATCCTTCCGACGGCCGGTCGCCGCGCGAGTCCGTGTCGCAGAAGTCGGCTGACGAAGCCGACTCCCACTGAACCGTTCGACGCGTCCCGCCGCGGTACCGCGGCGTTGCGGCCGCGGTCGCCCGCCTCGCGCAACGACCTCCGGCTGGTACAACGGCAGCGTGCCGTCCGCGTCCTGTTCCGGTCGACCGCTTTCGTTCCGCTGCCGAAGACGTTCCGCATGGCCCGTTCCGAACTTGCTGCCGAACCTCCTGTTCGCCGCCGAGACGACTCGCCGTCGTATCTGCGCGTGCTGCTGACCTTTGCGCGCAACTCGCTGATCCGCGACATGACGTTTCGGACCAACTTTCTGGTCCAGTGCATTTCGAGCCTGTCGTGGACGCTGATGAATCTCGGCTTCTACGTCATCGTCTTTCGACACACGACGACGATCGGCCCCGACAGCGGCTGGGGGCGGACCGAGTTCTTCGTCTTTCTGGCAACGACCTGGATCGTCAACAGCATCGTGCAGGCGTTCTTCATGCCGAATGCCGACGAGTTCAGCGAGCTGATCCGGACCGGCAACCTCGACTTCGCGCTGCTCAAGCCGATCGACACGCAGTTCCTGGTCTCGTTCACGCGAGTCGAATGGTCGAGTCTGGCGAATCTGGCGATGGGAATCGGCTTGCTGATCTACGGCGTGCGCGAGCTCGGCCTCGATCCGATCCGCCCGACCTGGCCGAGTCCGCTGGCGCTGCTGCTGTATCCGCTGTATCTGGCCTGCGGGATCGCGATCCTCTACTCGAGCATGATCTCGTTGGCGGCGACCAGCATCTGGCTCGGGCGGAACCAGACGCTGTACGACTTCTGGTTCTACATCACGAACTTCTATCGTCATCCGATGGAGATCTTTCAGCGCGGTCGAGTCGGCTGGGCGCTGTGGGGGACGGTGTTGCCGATCCTGGTCGTCGTCAACGTTCCGGCTCGACTGCTCGCCAAGCCGCTCCGCCCCGAAGGGGACCCGTGGCTCTTCGGCCTCGCGCTGCTGATGGTCGTCTCGGCCGGCGCTTCGCTCTGGTTGAGCCGCCGGATCTTCCGCGCGGCGCTCGCCAGCTACCGCAGCGCCAGCAGTTGAAGCGAAGCGCCGGGATCCCCGTGTCCTCCCAGCCCGCAGCGTCAGCAAGGGGTCTCCGTGCACTTGCTCCGTGCCCTCCCCAGCCCGCCGCGTCANNCCCCGACGCGCGGCCGTACGACAACGAGCCATCGAACCGCAGCGCAGCGGTAACGGCATCGCCGAATCACGATCACGCCACGGCATTCGCGACGAAGCGCGAGTTGCCCGTCGGCCGGCCAACGATCAAGATGATCCGCCCGGTCGATGACGCGAACCGAACGCAACGACTCTCGCGGCGCATCGCGCCGATCTCCCCTCTCTCGAGAACGAACAGGCCGATGAGCGGACAGCTGAACTGGAACAGTCGCCAGGTGACCGACGGTTGGCAACGTGGCGTGCGCGCCTTCTTCTTCGGCCTCGGCTTTTCGGACGAAGACTTTCGCCGTCCGCAGATCGGGATCGGCGTGCCGCTCCTCGAAGGGAACCTCTGCAACGTCCACGCCTACGAGCTCGGCAGCGAGATCGCCGCCGGCTGTCGCGAAGCCGGCCTGATCGGTCTGCCGTTCGGCGTTCCGGGGGTCAGCGACAATATCACCCAGGGGCTCGAAGGGGGAAACGCGAGTCTCATCTCGCGCAACCTGATCGCCAACTCGGCCGAATGCGTCGTGACGGCGCACTGCTACGACGCGATGGTCGGCCTGCATCATTGCGACAAGAACGGTCCCGGTTTCGCCATGGCGCTGGCGCGGATGAACTACCCGGGGCTGATCGTCAGCGGCGGGAGCATTCGTCCCGGATGTCATCGCGGACGAGACACCTCGATCCTCGACGTCTACGATTCGCAGGCGGCCGCGATGGTCGGTGCGATGAGTCATGACGAGGCGGACCAGATCCTGCGGACCGCCTGTCCCGGCCCCGGCGGCTGCGGCATCGCTGCGAGCTTCAACACCTGGGGGATCTTTCTCGAAGCGATCGGCCTGATGCTCCCGGCAAGCAGCTCGATTCCGGCCGAAGGAGACGGCAAGCGACAGGAGTGCCGACGGGTCGGCGCGGCGATCCGTCGCCTGCTGGAACTCGACCTGCGCCCCCGAGACATCCTGACTCGGCGCGCTTTCGAGAATGCCGCGGTCGCGATCGCCGCCGCCGGCGGCTCGACCAACGGCGTGCTCCATCTGCTGGCGCTCGCGAACGAAGCGCAGGTCGACTTCGGTCTGCGTGACCTGCAGACGATCTTTCGACGGACGCCGGTCATCTGCAGCTTTGCGCCGCGCGGCAAGCGGACGATGGTCGATCTGCACAAGCTCGGCGGCACCCCGATGCTGCTCCGCCGTCTGCTCGAGATGGGGCTACTGCACGGCGACTGCATGACCGTGACGGGCCGAACGATGGCCGAGAACCTGGCCGATGCGCCGACCGTTCCCGACGATCAGGATCTGATCGCGCCGGTCGATGCGCCGTTCAAGGCGTATGCCGACATGCAGATCTGTTTCGGCAACCTCGCTCCCGACGGCATCGTCTTCAAGGTCTCGAGCATGAAGTCGCCCGAGTTCCGCGGGACGGCGATCTGTTTCGACGATGCACGAGCCGTTCAGGAAGCGGTCGAGGCGGGGAAGATCCGACCGGGGCATGTCATCGTGCTGCGGTACCTGGGGCCGGTCGCGAGCGGAATGCCCGAGGTGCTGGTGGCGAGCGCCGCCCTGAGCGTTCCCGAACTCGACGGCAAGGTCGCGATGGTCAGCGACACCCGAGTCTCGGGCGTCTCGCACGGCGCGATCGGCGTTCACTGCGCTCCCGAGGCGGAGGTCGGAGGCCCGATCGCGCTGGTTCGCGACGGAGACGCCATCGCGTTCGATCTGCTCGCCGGAACGCTCTCCTGGGAGGTCGCCGACGACGAGATCGCGCGGCGTCGAGCGGCGTGGCAACCGCCGGCACGACGTCCGACGCGCGGCTATCTGGCCGACTTCGCCGCCACCGCCGCTCAAGCCGATCGAGGGTGCGTCAGCCGCGCACTCTACGGCGGCGTCTGAGCGGCCGACGCAGGAGACTCAGCGGAGGACCGACGCCAGCAGCAACGCTTCGCCCGATCGCATCTCGAACAAGGTGCGCCGCGGGCGAGCCGAGGTCGCGATGTGACATTCCTTGCAGGCCCGTCCCTGGTCGTGCACGGACCGAGGCGTTCGGGAGGAAGGCATCTGGTTCGGCGGCGCGAGATCCCCGGCGACATGACAGTCGCCGCAGCGCCCTGACGCCCCATGCGGAAGCGAAGGTTCGACTGCTCGCTCGTCGGCGCCCGACTGCCGATCGATCGCGGTGCGCTCGCATGCCGGAGGCGGGGCCGCGACATGACAGACGGCACAGTTGCGCAGAATCCGCTCCGGTCGCGGCTCGATCGAGATCGCGTCCGAGCCGCTCCGGTGACAACGCGTGCAGCAGTCGAACGAACGACCGGTCGCCGCATTCGCTCGTTCCGAACGGTCGTCGACTCGACAATCGATCGNNGGGTCGCTCCGGCCGGTCGTCGACCCGACAATCGCTCGGCGCACCGAGCGCCGTCAGATACCGCTCTCCCGTCTCGCTCGGCACGCCGTCGGCGATCGGTCGCCACGCAGCGGTCAGAATCGGCTCGAACTCATCGGTCGCCGCCGACGCTCGCGCGGCAAGTCTCTCCCGAACCGCACCGGCACCGACCGATCGCCCCCACTCGAACGCGAACGAGATCGCTCCGATCAGCGCGACGGTCGCGGCGACCGCCAAGCCGAGCCAACTGCCGCGGCGAGGTCGNNCTGCCGAGCGGACGACTCGCGACGATCGCCCGCGCCGTCAGGTCCCAATCGACGGCGGCGTTCCGCAGTCGTTCGGCGATCGGTCCCGACTCGAGGTCGTCGAGTCGATCGATCGGCATGAGTTCGTCGGCCCGCTCGGGGTTCCGTGGGTGATCCGAGTCGCTCGGGATCATCGTCCGGCTCCGGTTCCCTTGGGTTGGATCGTCGTCGAGTCAGGATCGGAAGAGGGTTCGTCGGACAACCGGATCGCCAGCGCGTCCAATCCGGCTCGCACTCGATTCTTGGCGGTCGCCAAACTGCAATGCTGATGTCGCGCGATCTCGGGGTAGGTCGCCTGACCGAAGAACCTCAGTCGAATCGCTTCGGCCTGCGGTTCGCCGAGTCGATCGAGCGACTCGATCAGCCGCTCGTTCGCTTCGCGCCGCGACGCTTCGTCCGCCGGGTCGGGATCGGCCGACGGCGTCTCGTCCAGTCGCACCTCGTCGGTTCCCGTGCCGATACCTTGCCGCAGCGTTCGCTCGCGCGCTTCGGCCGTTCCCCGGCGCCGACATCGGTTCAGGAGAATGGTCCAGAGCCAGGTACGGAAACCGTACGCGGCGTCGTAGCTCGGCAGATACCGATACGCCGCCAGGAACGTCTCCTGCACCGCCTCGTCGGCGCTCTCGGGCGAGAGGCCGCGCGACAGCGCCAGACGAAGCAGCGGCAATCGGTAGCGCTTGACCAACTCGTCGAAGAGAGCCGTCTCGCCGGCCAGCACGGCATCGACGATCTGGCGATCCGAGCGATTTTCGCCCCGATCACTGCAATCCGCCCCGTTCGTCTCGGAAGCCGCTCGCCGGGTCATCCGATCGCACCGAACTGGATCGGATCGACCTTGATCGTGCCGAACCTGGTTGCCCCGACGTCGCCTGGGGGAGCGGCGCGCTCGTCAGCCCCCAGGTCGCCGTCGGCAATCCGGCCGTGATCTGCAACGCCCATCGTTCGCTCCGCTGCAGGCTAGGTCGCCGTCGATCGGACGGAACGCATCGGCGATCTCCGCCGCGTGACGACCACCCGCGCGGTGGCCGTCGAGAACTTATAGTCGCCGGTCACTCCGATCGGCTAAACCGATTCGGCCAACCTGCGGCATCTACTCGCCGGCCCAGCAGCTGGCAGGAAGTCGGAGCGGTTCGAGAATGCGGTCGATTCGTGCCAGCTCTTCCGGAGCGAACGACCGATTGGCCAAGGCGCCGCAGTTCTGCCGGAGCTGTTCCGGGCGACTTGCGCCGACCAGCACGCTGGTGATTCTCGGATCGCGCAGGATCCAGGCGATCGCCATCTGCGAGAGCGACTGGCCGCGCTCCTTGGCGAGCGCATCGAGTTGCCGGACGATCGACAGGACTTCGGGAGTCAGTTCCTCTCCCCGCAGCAGACTCCCCGGAATGCTGGCGCGCGATCCGGGAGGGACCTTGCCGTCGAGATACTTGTCGGTCAGCAGTCCCTGGAAGAGCGGGCAGAAGGCGATCACGCCCAGACCTTGGTCGCCGGTGACGTCCAGCAGCTTCTTCTCGATCCAGCGATTGAACATCGAGTAGTTCGGCTGGTGGATCGTCAGTCGCGGAAAGCCGAGTTCGCGGCAGATCTCGACCGAGCGGCGCGTCTGATCGGCCGTGTAGCTGCTGATGCCGACGTAGAGCGCCTTCCCTTGCCGCACGGCGGTATCGAGCGCCCCGAGCGTCTCGTCGAGCGGCGTATCGGGATCGAATCGGTGGCTGTAGAAGAGGTCGACGTAATCGAGCTTCAGTCGGCGGAGCGACTGATCGAGACTCGCCAGCAGATACTTCCGCGAGCCCCATTCGCCGTAGGGCCCGGGCCACATGTCGTAGCCCGCCTTGGTCGAGATGATCAGCTCGTCGCGAGGGAACTCGGCAAGGCATTTGCCGACGTTCTCCTCGGCCGAACCGTACGGAGGGCCGTAGTTGTTCGCCAGGTCGAAGTGGGTGATTCCCAGATCGAAGGCGGTCCGGAGCATCGCGCGCTGGTTGTCGGTCGGCGTCGGGCCGCCGAAGTTGTGCCAGCAACCGAGACTGATCTCGGGGAGCTTCAGTCCGCTGCGTCCGCAGCGGCGATAGTTCATGCGTCCGTCGTACCGGCCGGGATCGGGAACGTACATCGCAGGGCGTCTCGCTGGGAGGTCACGATCGACCGAAGTGCGGTCGCCCCGCAGTCTCCAACGGGAGCGCTCGACCGGTCAAGCCGTCAGGCGCCGTGCGCGGTCCGTCGCGCCCCCTGCCCCTCGCTCGCCGCGACTCTAGAATCGCGGCTTCGCGTCCGATCCCCTTTGGCCTTGCACGATCCTGACTTTCGCACGAGCCGCTTCGATGACCTGGAACCTGGCTTCGATCGACGATGCCGAACTCGCCTCGCTCGCCCGAGAGTGGATCTTTCCGGCCGACTCGATCTATCTGAATCACGGCTCGTTCGGCCCCCCGCCGCGCGAGGTCCGGATCGCGCGACGCGACTGGATCGATCGCCTGGACGATCAGCCGATGCAGTTCTACGTCCGCGACCTCGAACCGGCGTGGCTCGCGGCACGTCGCCGGCTGGCCGAGTTCGTCAACGCCCGAGAGCAGGATCTGGCGTTCGTCGAGAACGCGACCTACGGGATGAACGTGGTCGCCGAGAGCGTTCGGCTGCAGGCCGGTGATGAGGTGCTGCTCAATGCCCAGGAGTACGGCGCGGTCCGACGGATCTGGGAGCGAGCGTGCGCTCGGTGCGGCGCGCGGATCGTCGATGCGCCGTTCGAACTGCCGGTCCGCTCGCACGACGCGATCGCCGATGCGATTCTCGATCGGATCACGTCTCGGACACGACTGATCATCGTCAGTCACATCACGTCGGCCGGAGCGGTGACGATGCCGGTCGAGCGGATCGTCGCCGAGGCGCATGCCCGAGGGGTGGCGGTCTGCATCGACGGTCCGCATGCGATCGCTCAATTGCCGGTCGATCTCGAGTCGCTCGCGGCGGACTATTACGTCGCCAGTCTGCACAAGTGGCTCAGCGCGCCGCTCGGTTCCGGATTCGTGCATGTGCGCGAGGAACATCGCGCGTCGGTCCGTCCGCCGCTGCTCAGCTGGGGGCGCCTGTTGCCGGCACTCCCGGAGCGCTGGGACGAACAGTTCCGCTGGACCGGGACGCGCGACCCGAGCCCCTACCTGACGGTGCCGACCGCGATCGGATTCCTCGAGCGATTCGGCCTGGAGCGATTCCGCGACGTGACGTTCGAGATGGCTCGGCGCGTCCGCCGCGAACTCGAGTCGCTCCTCGGCCAGCCGGCGATCGTGCCGGACGACCGCGCCTACTACGGCTGCATGACCGAGGTGCTGTTGCCCGAAGGGGACTGGTCGGGATTGCAGGACCGACTGCGACGCGAGGAGGGGATCGAGGTGCCGATCGTCCGACTCGACGAACGCTGGGCGGTCCGCGTGTCGTGTCACCTGTACGTCCGCCGAGCCCATATCGATCGGCTGATGCAGGGGCTCGAACGGCTGGTCGTCCGCGCTGCGACCGGACGAGCCTGAACACGATCGTCATCGTGATCGACTCGACCGCCGCTCAGTCCGATTCCTCCTCCAGATCCACTTCCGCAGCGACGCGAGTGCGGAAACTGAGACCGCTGAAGGCGTAATGCTGTTCGCCGTGCGCACTGCGCCAGGGGCGGATCAGACGAGTCGCGGCAACGCGGTCACGCAGCGCCGAATCGAACTCGAGCGAATGGAGCGGCACGCGAGGGTCGGCGTGCGGNNCATCTGTCGCAGATGCCGAACACGGACGGCGCGGAGCCATTCCGTGAGACTCGGATGTTCCGAGCCGACGGCGGTCTGACAGATGCTGCCGAGCATGCCGAGCCCCTCGGCCGACAGGACGACGTCGAACGGTCCGGGGAGTTCCCAGTCCGGCGCGGCGGCCGCCGCATCGATCGCCTCCTGAACGTCATGAAATCCGGGAGAGCGTTCGGCCGAGATCGCTTTCAGACGAGCGACCGCAGCGTCGAGCTGCGCCGGATCGAGAAGAAGATGATGGCGCGACGGATCGAGATCCATCTGCTGCGCATCGAGCGAACGGCGCAGCAGATCATCGCCGAAGTCGGCCAGATGCAGATCGACGACGTCAGGGGTCAGTCGCGTCAGATCCAGATGCGCCGCAACCGCCGGGCCGACGGCAAGCACTCGTCTCCCCGCCTGTTCGACCGAACGGAGCAGCCAGTCGGTGACACGCTGGCGGGACGGCACGGCGGATGGACTCCCCGCGGCTCGCACGCCGGTCGGCTTCGCGGAGGTCGTGTCGGAGGATCCGGAATCGGAAGCGGACAAGCGAGAGGCTCCTCGGCGGGACGCACTGCCGTCGATTCGACAGCGAATGGCCATGATAGTCCGAAGCGACGCTCCGATCTCGGTCGCCCGAACTCGGTAGGCGAAGTCGCGGCCTGCCGCTCGGGGGTCCGATCGGCCAAGATGTCGTCGGCGCCGCGAACGGCCCCGCACGGTCGATGTCCGGTCGGTCGCCGTACGCTCTATCGACACTCTCGGCCCTCGCACCGACCTGTCATGAACTATCTGACGCACGCGCATCGTCTGTTGGCCGTCGCAGAGCCGCCGGATCCGTATGAGATCGCCGGCACCAGCCTGCCGGACTGGCTGGGAGTCGTCGATCGGAAGATCCGAGTCCGTTCGGCTCCGTCGTCCCTTCTGCTCGAGAACGCCGATGCGCGCTGGCGCGCCTTGGCTCGCGGCGTCATGCGTCATCACTTCGACGACGCCTGGTTTCACGAGACCGACGTCTTCCGTCGTTCGACCCTCGAGTTCGCGCTCGTGCTGCGAGAGCGATGGAAGGACGAGACGGGGATGCGGAGCGGGTTCGTCGGGCACGTGCTCGTGGAACTGCTGCTCGATGCGACGCTCTCGGAGCGTCATGCTCGGCTGCTGGATTCGTACTACGGAGCGATGCGTCAGATCGACGGTCAGGTCGTTCGAGCGATGGTCGAACAGGTCTCGGGCAAGCGTGACGAGCGGATCGGCCTGATCGTCCCGCGGATGATCGCGGAGGGGTTTCTGAGGGACTATGCCGACGACCAAAAGCTCCTCTTCCGGCTGAATCAGGTGATGCGTCGTGTTAGACTGCCCGAGCTTCCGGAGGGGCTCGGATCGTGGCTCCCCGAGGCCCGTCGGACGATTCGCGAGCGAGCCGATGAGCTGATCGCGGCGCCGCGGGAGTTTCGCTTGCCCGGCGACGATCGATCGGACAAGGCGAGGGACGACCGCTGAGCCGTCCTGACGAAGCGACGCACGGCATCGGCCCTCCGGCCCCCTTCGCCGCGGCGTTCGTTCGCCGTGCGGAACGCGATTCGGCGGCGCGAGCGCCCGAGTCGTCGAACGCCTCCCGACTCGCCCCGCCCGGTGCGTAACCGCCGCCGCTCGCCGTCGGCCGCCGCGATTGTCAGTGGCGCCGGCTCGCCTGCGCCTCGCTCGATGCGATCGGNNACTTACCCACCCTGCGCCCTGAAGGAACCGACCCCATGAAGTACGGCATGAACCTGCTCCTCTGGACCGGCGAGCTGAACGACGGCCTGATGCCGGTGCTCGAGAGCCTGAAGTCGATGGGCTACGACGGCGTCGAGATTCCGCTCTTCAATCTCGACCTGGACTATGCGGCGTGGGGGAAGCGTCTGGACGACCTCGGTCTGGCGCGGACCGCGGTGACGGTTCGCAACCTCGAGGACAACCCGATCGCGGCCGACGAGGCGACTCGGGCCAAGGGAGTCGCGCTCAACTGCCGGACGCTCGATTGCTGTGCGGCGGTCGGCGCGACGACGCTGGTCGGGCCGTATCACTCGGCGCTCGGCCACTTCACGGGGAGCGGGCCGACGAACGACGAATGGAAGCGCGGCGTCGAGAGCATGCGAGCGACGGCCGAGCATGCCGGCAAGGTCGGCGTGATGCTGGGCGTCGAGGCGCTCAACCGATTCGAGTGCTATCTGCTCAACACCCATGCCGACTCGGCGAAGTTCGCCCGTGAAGTCGGACATCCGAACTGCCGGATGATGTACGACACCTTCCATTCGAACATCGAAGAGAAGTGCGTGCGGACGGCGCTGCATTCGTGTGCGGATGTCCTGTGCCACATCCACATCAGCGAGAACGATCGGAGCACGCCCGGCTCGGGGAACATCCGCTGGAAGGAGAACTTCGACGCGATCCACGAGATCGGCTACGACGGCTGGCTGATGATCGAGGCGTTCGGATTGGCGTTGCCGGAACTCGCCGCCGCGACCAAGATCTGGCGTCGGATGTTCGCCACCGAAGAACAGCTCGCTCGCGACGGCCTGGCGTTCATGAAGAGCGAGGTCGCGAAGCGTCGCGGCTGAGTCGCCAAGGTCGGTCGGGGCGCCGCTTCCCTGCGCCCCGGTCGATCGCCTCAGGAGGGCCGACGGAATGGCCGCAGATCGTTCGCATGAGCCCCAAGACGACGAGGACGACGAGCCGATCGGCNNGGCGACTTTCTGCATGCCGACCTCGAGGAAGGGCTGTCGATCGACGACCTGGGGCGAGCGTATGCCGAACTGATGTCGACCGGCGACGATCCTTACGAGCCGGTCCAGGCCGAGACGGAACTGGCCGAGATCCATGACCTGGTCGACCGCCAGACGCAGCGCGACGACGGCGAGGATCTGGAGGTGACGCCGCGAGGGATCCTCGAGGCGATGCTCTTCGTCGGCGACGCCGACGATCGCGGCCTCACGTCGCGGCTGATCGCCGGCTTCATGCGGGGCGTCAGCCCGGACGAGGTGGACGAGCTGGTCGCCGAACTGAACGAGAGCTACGCCGAGGAAGGAGCGCCGTACGAGATCGTCGCCGGCAGCGACGGCTATCGGATGCGGCTGAGACCGGAGTTCGAAGGACTCCGCGAACGCTTCCTCGGCAAGATCCGCGAAGCCCGCCTGACTCAGGCGGCAGTCGACGTCCTGTCGATCGTCGCCTATCGCCAGCCGNNGCTGCTCAATCAGCTGCTGCGGCGCAAGCTGCTGCAGCTCGAGATCGACCCGGGGCCGCCGAAACGAAAACTCTTCCGGACCGCTCCGAGATTCCTGAAGCAGTTCGGCCTGGAGTCGCTCGACGATCTTCCTCACAGTCAGGACCTGGATCGCTGGACCGGCTGACCCGAAGCCGGGCTAACGGCCCGAGACGTGGTCGAGAGGTTCGGCCCGTGCGTGGCCCCGGCTCGTCC
>DMPQ01000053.1 GCA_003455945.1 Planctomycetaceae bacterium | reverse complement strand
GACGATCCCCCGCGTCTCGAACCGCCCCGCTGCTGCGGCTCGCACGGCATGCCGATCGAAGGCCTGCACCCGCTCGATCGCGTCGACGAACGTGTCGAGCGCGGCGACATCTTCGTCCCCTTCGAAGCAGGCGGCTCCGGGCGGCAGTCTGGGGACGAGCAGGCCCGTCACGCCGTGTTCGACGAACGGAGCCCCGGTTCGGACGCCGACGGTCGGGCAACCGGCCAACAGAATCTCCTGGAGCGCGAGCGGGCCGTGGTCGTCGTCGGCCAGGTAGGCGCAGGCCCGCGACCGCCGGGCCGCCTCGAACAGCTCCTCGCGGCGGTAGCGTCCGTAATGGATCTGGACGTGCCGCGGGTACAGCTCTGCCAAGTGCTCGAGCAATTGCGGGTGATCGCCGTTCTTGGCGTAGATCAGCAGATCGTACTCGTCGGGGAGCGGCTCGCCGGGCCAGGGGTCGATCGGGTACGGCCAGAGGACGATCTCCGAACGATTCGCAGGGCCGCGATGCTGCGCGATCAGGTCGCGATACCACTCGCTGTGGCAGAACATCGCGCGGCAGTGGGCGGCGTCGAGCAGCGCACACTCCTCCGCGTCGATCCGCGGCGTCCGGGAGTTCAGGAACAACAGGTTCGGTCCCTGCAGGAACGGCAACCCCTGGCCATCCCACCAGCCGGCATACTTTCGATCGGCCCAGTTCCAGAACCAGGGGATCGCGTCGCGGCTCGCCGGGAGCGATCGGATGCTGAGCCAGTCGAGCCCGCCCGCGATGCGCCGGCGCAGTTCCTTCTGCAGCGCAAACATCCCGTTGGTCGGACCGTCGGTGCCCGGGGCCTCGACCGGTCCGATCAGTTCGATGCGGCGCGGTTCGGTGCCGTGTCCTGCGTGCGGTGCGAACGCGAAGCGCCGACGAATCGGCAGCCGGGCGTAGTCCCGAAACCACCCCGGCTGCACCGTACCGCGGGAGACGCTCCCCTCTCCCAGCGCACGATACCCGGCATCGTCCAGGTAGCTGACGTGGTAGCTGCGGTTGTCGTAGCGGTAGAGATAGAACGGCTCCGCGAACGAGCAGGGGTCGCAGCAGGTCGCTCCGGCCGCCTGCAGCCGTGCCGCGAGCTCTTGGTCCTCGCCGTTATTGTGCGGTCCGTAGCCGCGGACTCGATCAAAGACCTCGCGGCGAAACGCCCAGCCGCCATGATACAGCCCCTCGGTTTCCGCCTCGCGGAGCCCCTCCCCCGCTTCCAGCAGCACCAGCCCCGGTCGCGACCAGTCGGCGCGGCGCAGCGCTTCCGCTTGGGTCGAGAACCAGTGCGGCAGATAGATGTCGTCGTCATCGGCCACCAGAAACCCCTCCGCGTCGGGCGACGCGAGGGCGGCGCAGGCGTTGCGCTTCTCGCCGAGCGAGCGGAACCGAGCGGGGATCGACACCAGTCGCCAGCCCGGACCCGATTGGTGCTCGTACTGCCCGGCATCGTCGAGGATCACGAGCTCGCGCCGTTCGGCCGGATAGTCCTGCCGCAGGAACGACTCGATCAACTGCCCGAGCGTGTGCGGCCGCCGAAACGTGCAGCAGAGCGCCGCGAGCTTCATGCGAGCCCTCCCGGAAACCGCAGCGATTCGGCCAACCAGTCGAGCGGCTGGTCGCTGACGACGGTGGTCCAGGGGAGACGCCGCGACTCGGTGAACCGATACCGAAACGTGTCGAACGCCGCCGCGTAGCGATAGTCGGGATGCTCGGCATCATGCCCGAGCATCAAGCGGCACCGCCCGCGGAGCCGCAACGCATCGACTCCGCGCCGCGGCGGCGGTTCGTGATCGAGCACGACGAGGTCCCAGTCCTGGTCCGTCACCGGCGCGTCGTCGTAGTCCGACACGAACACGAACTGATGTCGATGCCGGGTGACCGGCTGGTGCGTCCCGATGCCCGCGATCCGGCCGAACCACTCGGGATTCGTTTCGATCGTGCGAACCAGGCGATCCTGTGCGAACGCGGCCAACAGCGGCGTGCTGAACCACCCGCTGCCGAGTTCCAGCACCGGACCCGACGTTCGCTCCAGGCAGGCGAGCAGCACCGGCAGGTGAGTCGCGAACGGGTTCATGCTGCGGCCTCCTCGGCGTGCGTGGCGGCGTACGAATGCGCGTGCGGCAAACCGTCGACGTCGCTGACGTGTTGCCCGACGGATCGAAAGAGACGCTTCCAGCCCTCCCAAAGTCGCTGCGGATCGGCGAGCGTGTCGACCAGACGCTCGCGCGCCGCTCGGGTGATCTGCAGTCGCAGCGCTTCGTCGTGGGCGAGCAGTGCGGCGTAGAACGCCAGTTCGCTGTCGTCCGCGCCGAGAAAGCCGGTGACGCCGTGTTCGATCAGCTCGCGCCAGCCCCAGGCGTGTTGTGCGACGATGGGCACACCGGCCGCCATCGCTTCGAGTCCCGCACGAGGCCAGTTCTCGCGCGCTCCGCCGTTGATCGGCAGCAGGCAATGCAGTCTCGAAAGGAACTGCGTCACGGTGATCGCCTGAGGCGCGAGACAATCGGCGAAGAGCGGCGGTGCGCCGAGCTTGGCGTGCGTCCGCTCGTCCATGCCGAGCATCAGCGCACGCTTGCGGGCGTACGGAATCGCCGCGTAGATCGGCCAGGTGTTGCTCGACCACTTGTCGAGATCCGGTCGGGCCATCCGCCCGACGACGAACTCCTCGTCGGGCACGTGCGGCCGTGGGGCGAATTCGAACTCCTCGAGCGCCAGCGCGCCGCGAATCAGATGCCCCTGCTCGGCGGTGTAGCCGCACGACACCAGCTGCGGCTCGAGTTCGCGGCGCTGAAACTCCGACTGGAAGAGGTAGGCGTCGGCCGGCCCGTGCTCCGCAAAGCACTCCCGTTCGTGATCGAACAGGAAGGTCATGCAATTGGCCCAGACGAGCGGACAACCGAGCGCTCGCAGCCGCGGCACCAGCGCGATGAACTCGCGGTTGCAGAAGCTGACGACCGGCGCGCCGGCGAGTCCCGGCACCGTCTCGAGCTGGTGCGGTTCGATCCGATGGGTCGTGCAGCCGAGTGCGGCCAAGCGTGACTGCCACGCCGGATCGACGCCCCAAGTCGGAATCAGATGGACGTCGACGCCGTAGCGACACCAGAGGCGGAGGGTGTGCCAGGCCTCGGTGTTGGCGCCTCCCAGGGCGCCCGGATAGCCGATCAGAAAGACGCGCATCAGCGGACGACTCCGGGTCAGGGAAACGGGGGCGGAACCATCGAACTGCTGGCCTGCGGGATGCCGTCCGACCCGGAGCTGCTGCTGCCGGACGAACTCCCCGCGACTAACGAGCTGCTGCTGGGGGCGACCAGGCTGGAGGTCGACAGCGACGACGAGGACGGGCCCGACGAAGAGCCGCTACCCGAGCCGCTCGACGAACCGCCGCACGGTTCGCAGCAGCAACAGCCGGCTTGATGGCTGAAGGTCCAGGGGCCTTCGTAGCGCGTCAGGGAACCGCCGACCAGGCAGAGCGAGATGGCGCGCGTGTGCACCTCGAGCTTGCCGTTCACGCAGCGGACATCGGTCTCGTAGATCGTGACGCAGTTCGACGAGCCGCTGCCGGAGGAGCCGCCGCTCGACGAACCGCTTGACGAGCCGCTCGACGATCCGGAGGAGGACCCGCCGCTGCTGCTGCCGGACGACGAACCGGAAGAGCTGGAGGAGTGGCTCGACGAGGAGCTCGACGAACCGCTGCTCGAGCCTCCGGCGCAGCATCCTTCCCCCAGCGCCAGCACCTCCCACTTGCCGCTGTCGGCGAAGTGTCGCGCAAAGCCGTACGTGCCGGCCGGCACGCTGCTCGCCGGACCGACGATGCCGAGGGAATCGAAAACCGTCCACGTCAGCGGTACCGGGCACCACTGCCCTGCCTGATGCAGCACCAGTTGCGCCTGGGCCGAGCCGCAGCGAGGCAACGGCGTCGTGAGCCGAAAACGCCACAGGTCTTCGTAGCCGCCGAGGAGCTGCCAGCGCGCGTCCTGATCGTTCCAGAGACACCAGACCCAGTCGCCGATTCCGAACTTGCTCGGCAGCCGTCCGGTCGCCTGATGCAGCGCGATGACGCTCGTGCGCTCGGACGGCGGATAGCCGGCGGCATGCCAGAGCGTCTGGCCCGGCTCGGACGCATCGACCGCGTAGGTCCCGCCGCCGGCGACGAGAAAGACCGGCTTGCACCCGGTCATCTTCATCCAGCCGGCCGGCTCGGGCGGATCGGCGCCGCTGTCGCCCGGGGTCCAATTCCCCGAAAGTTCGAACATCGCCAGACGCGGGCGGTCACTGGGACGCACGACGGCCCACTTTACGCCGGTTCCCGCTTCCTTCCACAGAATGCGAGTCGAACCGTACGGGACTGACCGCAGCGCCGTTGCATTCCCCGCTTCGAGTTCGGCGAATCCGTCTTCTTCACGCTGCACGTCGACGCGCGCCACGGTGACGCCGGAGAGCGTGGCCCGGCCGATGCCGTCCGCGGGAAGCGGCTCGAGCAGCACGGCGAACGTTCGTCCGAACACCGGTCGGATCGGATCGGTGGGGCGTGGTCGATCGCTCGGGGCGTAGCCGTCGAACGCGACCTGATTGCG
>DMPQ01000267.1 GCA_003455945.1 Planctomycetaceae bacterium | reverse complement strand
AGGTGCGTCAGCGGATCGAGGCGGGTTGGCTCGGCCACCCGCCCGATCGCGACTGATGCTTCGCCCCTGAAGTCTCGTCGGACGGGAACTCCGTTCGGGAGACTCTCGTTCGGTCAGTCTCCGATGCAGTACAGGCGGCTGCCGGTACGGATCAGGATCCGACCGTCGACCATCACGGGCGAGGCGACGACCGGAGTCGGGAACTCGCCCAATTCGTTCTTCGCGATGCTCTCGAGCTTCTCGCCGAGCGCGACGACGAAGGTCGCTCCGTCCTCGCGAATCGCATACAGATGACCGCCGGCGATGATCGGCGACGCACTGAACGCCAATCGGCTCCGTTCCAGTTCGGTTTCGGCAAGGATCGAGCCGTCGCGCGGATCGAGCTTGGCGATTCGCCCCCGATCGTTGAGCACGAAGATCGCACCGTCGTGGTAGGCCGGCGTCGGAACGTCGGCCGAGATCGCTTCGCCGCGCCAGGCGACATGCGAATCGGTCACGTCGCCGCTCCCGCCCATCCGCACGGCCGTCAGCGAATCGCCTCGCGCATACGGGGCGACGACCACCTCACCCGCGACGACCGGAGACGAGATCGACCGGAAGTAGCCGTTCTGCGACGGATTCAGCCCGCCGACCGACCAGAGTTGTTCGCCGGTCGCCGCATCGTTTCCGGTAATGTGATCGGCACCGACCGTGACGATCGTCTCGCGGTCCCCGTCCTTCACGACCACCGGAGTCGTGTAGCTCTGATTCGCTTCTTCGGGGGCCGGCAGATTGCGGTCCTGCTTCCACGCGATCTCGCCCGTCTTCGGATCGAAAGCGGCCAGGTACGAGGGACCGCTGTGCATGCACGCGACGACGACGTGCTTCGACGTCAGGATCGGGCTGGTGCCGAGATCCCACCAGAGCGTGTCCTCACCGAACTCCTGCTGCAGGTTTCGCTGCCACAAGATGTTGCCGTCCCAATCGAGACAGGCGAGATCGCCGCTCTTGAAATAGACGAAGACATGTTCGTCGTCGGCGACAGGAGAGGGATTCGCGCCGCTTGCCTTCTGATGCTTGCCGGGGCGCTCTTCGCCCAGGTCCTTGCGCCACAGTTCCTTGCCGTCCGAATCGAGCGCGATCACCCAGTTGCGCCCCTCAGCGCCGGTCGTCAGCAGGATCCGATCCCCGTGGACGATCGGCGTCGATCCGCCGACTCCCGGAATCTCGTACTCCCACCGGATCCCCTCCGTCGCCGACCAGGTCGTCGGATAGGAACGGTCGTCCGCTTCACCGGTCCCGCGAGGGCCTCGCCAGTTGGTCCAGTCGCCGCCGCGAAGCGAGTCGATCGAACCGACGGCCCCGAACATCAGGCTCCCGCCGAACGCGAGGGAAAGGGCCAGGGATCGGAAGGGAGAGCGGGTGGCGATCTTCATCGGAACTCCTCGCATGAGCATCGTGGGCGGGAGAGGCGCAGGGGGCCTCGGAACGGAGGGACCCGATCGTCCGGCGTCGCTACGGTCGTTCCGGTTCCCCGCCGCCGAAGAGGCCCGGGATCCGGAAGCGCGACAGGAGGTTGCCGAAGATCCGATCGGCCTCCAGCATCTCACCACCGCGGTCGCTAAGCAACGCCGACAGCGTCGACGAATCGACTCGACGCGCGATCCGGCGCAGCTTGCCGTCCGCGGCGATCACCATCACCGTCGGCTCGGACGCCTCGCCGGCCCCCTTCAGTTCCGCTTCGCCGAACGAGGTCCAATCGTCGGGCGACGTCCAGACGACGGCGTCGGCAGCGGACGATTCGGCAGCGACCAACGTCGTCTCGGCGGCATCGGTCCCCGGTCCGACGCGTGACGGATCGAGCGACATCCCCGGCCCGGCGAAACCGCGCACTCGGGTCAGCCCTTCGACTCCCGAGCCGAAGACCGGCGGGATCCTCGCGACTAGCGCCCGGTTGTGCTCGCTGTCCCACGGTTCGTCATGCCGAAACTCGTCGTACAGCTTTCGCTCGCCGAGATACGGCAACAGCGCCACGCGCCACGACAGTCGGCTCGTCGACATCGCCGATTCCCCCGCATCGGCCTGAGCCTGACGCCACTTGCCGACCGCTTCCGCGACCTGCTGCATCCGTCCGACCCGGATCTGAGATGCCAGTTTCTGCGAGGCGAAGCCGGCGAGAATCGTCAGTCGTTCGGCCCCCTGGCGCTGCGACGGCACGTCGACCTTCAGCACCGTCCCTTCCGACTCGATTCGAATGCCGCCGAGCAGTTCCGCGATGAGTCCGTCCGCCGCGTCGCGCGCTTCGCTCGGCCAATCGTTCGACAGCGCCAGCAGCCCGGTCAACGTCGAGCGGTTAGCGGCGAGCTGTTCGCGCGAGGCGGTGGCCATTCGACTCGCCTGCCGCTCGTCCCCCAGATCGAATCGGATCGACGCGACCGAGTCGCCGGCCGAGTCGAGCGTCGCGGTCAATGACTCTGCCGATTCCAGCATCTGTCGCATCGACTCCATCGCCTCGGCTCCTCCCATTCCCGGAGCTGCGGGGAGCGACAGCGATTCGAGCATGCCTCGCATCGGCGCAAAGTCGAGGACGAACTCGGCGTCGCCCGACAGCGGCAGCGCACGCAGACGCCGGGCGAGCGAACCGGTCGACGGTGCTCGCTCCAGGAGCGCGTCGAGACGCTGCGAAGTACCGAACCAGATCGTGCTCGGGGCCGACTGGTGCAGCGAAACCCCTCCTTCCTCCGCCGTAAGGAAACTCTTCCCCTTTCGTTCCTCCGGCGTCAGATTCGGCATCGAGGTGACGAGCGACGCGAGCTCGACCGGCTCGCTCCACTCGGCTCGGCCGACCAGCTGTGGCGGCGCGCCGGGGGCCGAAGGGCAGATCGCGAGAAAGACCTGGCGGCATCCCGACAGATCGGGAAGCGTTCCGCCCCCCGAAGCCGCCATGCCTCGCAGCGATTCGATCAACTTGCCGTCGGCTGCCCAGGGGCGCGAAGCGATTCTCTCGGGAAAGACGAGGATCGCGGCGATCGCATCGGGCGGAACGAAGGCGAGATCGAGCTCGTTCGCCGCCGGCGCTCCGGCCGGCTCGACCCAGGCCGGGATCGGTTTCGCTTCGACCGGCCCGGCGACCGGAGTCGACTTGCCGCATCCCGCGACGAGAACGGTCGCCAGCGCCGCGAAGCCGAGGAGAGTCCGCCCGCGCAAGGGACGATGTCCGAAAGTCGTTCCGACGCCGCCGAACATGAGGAGCCTTCCCGAAAGGAGCCGGCATGCGAGCCGTAAGCGATGCGATCGGTCACCGTGATCTCGGCCGACACGTCTCGGCAGGCGAGGCGCCGGGGGAGTTCCGATATCGGACCGCCGGGGAGCGATCGTAACACCGCCACGAGCCGGCAACCATGTCGGGACATCGTCCGGCAGGATCTGAAGCGACCGCTTCCGGGAGACGTCAGCCCCCTTTCATGGCATCGATCGGATCGAGGCGCGCGGCTCGGATCGCCGGCAGCAGACTCGCCGCTACGCCGATGGCCAGGGCGATGACGATGACCGACAAGTGGTCACCGACCTCCGTCCGGAAGACCGCTCCGTCGAACGGACTGCCGATCCGATAGGCGATGTAGGCCTGGACCTGCCCCTCGATCACGCTCGCTATCGGCCACGACAGGAGCATGGCACCGATCGCGCCGAGTGCCCCGAGACAGCCCCCTTCGAAGAGCATCATGCCGAGGATCTGGCGGTTCGATGCGCCGATCGACTTCATGATGCCGAACTCGGGAATCCGCTGCAGCACGCTGATGACCAGCGTGTTCGAGATCGCCAGCGCCGTGACGAGCAGAACGATCGAGGCGACGCCGATCACGCCCCATCGGGCGATGCCGATCTGTCGATCGATGTCGTCGATCAACCAGGTGTTCGAATAGACCTGCAGACCGGCCTCCTCGAGCGAACGCACGGTCGCGGCGAGGTTCGCGATCGAATCGACCTGAACGAAGCAGGTTCGGAAGGGCACGAGCTGTTCGGCCTGTTCCGAAAGCGGCTCCATTCCACGATGGTTCATGCCGACGTCCGGAGCGGTCCGCGTGAGAAACTGCAGGAAGCCCGGAGCGTCGTCGCCGAGTTCGACGATCCCGCACACCGTCAGACGCCGTTCGAAGTACGGCTCGATCGGCGCCTTCGGTTCGTCGGTTGCCGCCGACGACTCGGACTCCGCCGGGGCAAAGATCGCTTCGAGCATCGCTCGCTGCGACTCGCTCAGGCTCGCCTCGGGAAGTCGATCGATCAATCGCGCTACCGATTCCGCCAGCAGCGCCTCGTCGTCGGTCGTGACTTGGGCTCCGGTGCGATACAGCAGATGCGACAATCCTGCCGCCGGAACTCCCTCCCGTCGAAAGCGGACGTCGAACGAACGGCCGAGCAGCAGTTCGGCCTCGCGGCGCGTCGTACCGCCGAGTCGATAGGCGGCATACTCGCTGAGCAGCACCTCGTCCGTCGCTCCGGGACGGGGAAGTCGTCCGACGATCAACTGCTCTTCGAGCTGACGACTGGAATCGGCAACCGAATCGACGAAGGTCGTCCAAGTCGTCTCGCCTCGGCGGAACTCGACCGACAGCCGCCGCTCGGGAACGACCTCGACGACATGCGGCAGCCCACGCATCATCGCGAGCTGCTCCGCCGAAACCGGCGCATACACGGCGTTGCTGGAGAGCCATTCGTCCCGCAGCCGCTGTTCGATCGCCTGGCGACGCGACTCGTCCTGCTCTCCATCGACCGCGATCGCTTCCGCAGGAGGTTCGATCCCGGCGTCGCTTGCCATCACCACGATGCGGCGCATCCCTTCCGCCTGACCGACCAACGCCAGCAGCGAGTCGGCGGCGCCGCGAGTCCCGGCGAGCGTCATCAGGACGATCTGCGATCCGAGCAGAATGCCGAGCGCGTTGAGGGCGGAACGCACCGGTCGCGCCCGCAGGTTGCGTAACGCCATGCCGATCAGATCGATCGTCCTCATCGCTCCTCCGCACTCCGGATGCGAGACGATCGATCCGGCTCGGACGCGAGTCGCCCTTCATGAAGGCGGAGCAGGCGGTCCGACGACCGCTCGGCAACCTTCGGGTCGTGCGTGATCACGAAAAGTGTCGTGTTCCCCTCGCGCGCGACTCCATCGAACAGATCGAGAACCCTCTCCGCCGTGGACGGATCGAGATTGCCGGTCGGCTCGTCGGCCAGCAACAGACGGGGCCGATGAACGATCGCACGAGCCAACGCAACTCGCTGCTGCTCGCCCCCCGAGAGCTCGTCCGGTCGATGTCCGGATCGCCCTTCGAGTCCGACTCGTTCGAGTGCCTCGCCGACTCGACGACGCCGCTCCGATCGGTCGATCCCGTCGAGCAGCAACGGCAGCTCGACGTTCTCGAAGGCGGTCCGATGCCCGACCAGTCGGAACGCCTGGAAGACGATTCCGATTTCGCGTCGCCGGTAGATCGCCAGTTCGGAAGCGGAACAACGTTCGAGCGAGCGTCCGTTGACCTCGATCGTTCCCGAGTTCGGACGATCGAGACCGGCAAGCAGATTGAGCAGACTCGACTTGCCCGAGCCGCTCCGACCGACCAGCGCGACCCGTTCGCCCGAGGCGACATCCAGATCGACCTCATCAAGCGCTACGACGCGACGCGACGTGCGATCGTAGATCTTCGTGAGTTTGCGACATCGGATCATGAGGTGAGCGTAACGGCCGAAGCGACCGGACGCCAATCCGCGGTCGAATTGCCGCTCAGCCCCGTCCCCAGCGACGGCGCAGGCCCCATTCGGTCGCCCACAACCCGACGAACGACAGGACGAAGAGGGCGGCATCGGCGGTCGTATCTCCCAGCCGCCAGCGCTGCGGGATCTCGATCTCGGTCTCGATCGGCGATTCGGCGATCTGTTCGAGACGATCTCGCAGGCGCTCGGGAGCGACCAGATCACCTCCTGCTTCCCGAGTCGCCGCGGCGATGCGCGCGAGCTGCTCGGGATCGGCCGCCGCGACTCCCTTCTCCCGATCGTCGTCGAACAGGACGAACTCGACGCGACGGCTTCCCAGATCGTTGCCGTCGAACGCCGCCGAAACCTCGAGGGCATAGTCTCCCGGAGCGGTCAGCAGTTCGGGCGAAACCTCGATCGCTCGGAGCGCACCGACCGACGGTACGGTCAGGTCGCTCGTCCCGTCCGGGCCGATCAGGCGCGCCTGTAACGTGGCATCGGGGAGCGGGTCTCCGGCCGCCGTTCGCGCACCGATCTCGGCGGTCACCGGGCTCCCCTGCACGAAACGTCGCCGATCGAGATCGACCACGATCGCGTCGCGACCGAGCGAGTCGAGACCGGCCGCCCAGAGGACCATCTGTCTCCAGAAGCGCCGATGCGTCTCGCTCCGTCCGAACGTCCACCAGCGCCAGGTCGTGTCGCCGGCAAAGACCGCCACCCGACCGCCCGCCGATCCGACGACCAGAATCGGCTCCTCGCGATCGGTTTCGAGCAGGACTCGCGACGAACTCTTCAGCCCCGCGATCCGGTTGGCGCCGAGCAGGTCGGGGAGCGAACGCCAAGCCTGTTCGTCGTCGTCGCCTCCCAGCCGCGTCAGGAAATGCGACTCGCGCACCCGCAACGAGAGTTCGCGATCGAGGTGCAACGCGCCGTTGAGCGGGGCATCGAAATCCTGCGCCTCGAACTCGTTGATCCGGATCGGGAGGACATCCGCGAGCGGCGTCCGCTGATAGCGCCCCGGCCCGAGAGCGTGACGCCCGCCGAGCGTGACGAGTCCCATCCCCTTCTCGACTCGATCCGCCAACACCTTCAGATTGCCGTCGGTCGCCCCTTCGCGATGCAGGGCGCGCGAATCGAGGTCGCCGAGAATCACCACGTCGTAACTCGGATCCGACAAGGCGCTCGTCAGGTCCAGCGGCCAGCGCGAACGATCGCGATGATCGATCCACAGGAAGTCGACCTGCAGATCCTGCGATGCGGCCAGGGAACGACGCAGATAGCGCTGCTCGAGGTCCAGACGCCCCTCGAGGTACAGAACCTTCAGGCCTCCGTCGTGAACGGTCAGGAAGGCGGTCAGCTCGTTGTTCCGTTCGACCACTTCGCGCGGTTGCACGTCGGCGCGAACGACCAATCGATACTCGCCCGGCTCCTGCGGCGCGTAGTTCAGCTCGACCGGCAACTCGTCATCGGGTTTCGTCGGAGTCACTTCGGCGGTTCCGACAATCTCTTCGGCACCCGACGCATCGATTCGGATCAGTCGCACCGGAAGCGTCCGGTTGACGAAGCCTCGCGCACGAACGGTCGCTCGAACGGTCAACGAGTTCTTGACGAAGACGGCGTACTGATCGGGCAGATTCGTGACCGCCACGTCAACGAACGCCTCGTCGGCTCCGGTTCGTCCGAACGGGACCGCGAACAGCGGCGCCTGGAGTTGCTCGATCTCGCGCAGGGCGCGCGGGAGTTCGACCCGAGGGAAGTCGGCGTTCTGAACGCCATCGCCCATCAGCAGCAGCGCCGCGACTCGATCGCCTCGCAACTGTTCGGCCAAGCGATCGAGCGTCTGGCCGTGATCGGTCTGCGCCCCGTCGGACGATTCGGGGAGGGCAGGAACGCCGTCGACGACCGACGCCTCGCGCAGCTCGCCGTCATAGACGAATGCCTTCAGCTCGAACCGCTCCGAAATCCGCCGCCAGAGCTCGGCGTTCTCGCGAATCGCCTCCGCCAGCTTCTCGCGCCGCGACACTCCCCCCGCCTCGTGCGGCAGTTCCATGCTCCGGCTGACGTCCATCGCCACGGCGACCGTGACGCGTTGCGGCCGCTGAACCGTTCGCACGCACCCCGGCCGAAGCATGGCGACCGCCATCATCAGGATCAGGCCGATCCGGATCGCGCCGAGCGTTCGAGTCGGTCCGAGCGCCAGCGGTCGATGCGTCGAACGAACGGCCAGCAGCCCCAGCCCCAGACCGGTAACGAGCACGATGATCCAGACCGGAGCGACCGGCTCGAGCGTCCAATCGCTCATCGGCTCGTCTCCCCTCGCGCCGCGATCGACTTCACGGGTCCTGCGGTCGAATGGAAACGTTGCGCGAACAGATACTCCGCCGCCATCAGCCATGGGAGGATCGACACGAGCAGTCCGAAGAAACTCTCGCCCCGCCGCGCCGATCCCTGCTCGCGCCGCAGCTCTTCCAGCTCGCGAGCGACACGGTATCTTTCGGCACCCAATCGCTCGTCGAGTTCGTCGTCCGTGATCGGCTCGAGATCGGTCTCCGTTTCGTCGACGTTGATGCTGAAACCGAGGGTCCGGACCGGGTCCCCTCCCTTGAACCGATAGTGACCGATCGAGTCGGTGAAGCGGATCGTCCACCGCTGGCGCTGTCCGCGGACTCGCTCCGGTTCGCCGCCGTCGGGCGGAAAGTAGGTCAGCGTCTCGGGCGGCTCGGTCCCTTCCCATTCGAGATCGACGACATCGCCGACACGTCGATTCAGACGGGCGTCGGGGATCGCGACCAGATGTTCGGCCAATCGATTCGCGAGCAGGAAGTAGGGCCAACATTCGCCGACCGTCAGCCGACTCCAACGCTCCGCATCCGAGGCTCCGACCCGTTCGCCGATCGGTGAGGTCCAGACGACGACTCGCCCCGCTCCCAGCACTCGCTCGACGATCGCCGGCGTTCCGTCGGTGTAGCGCATTACCTCGGCGCGACGGTGGACCGACGGAAGCTCCTCATCCGCGGTTTCGTCTTCCTCCGCCGGCGTCGTTTCGTCGCCGTTCGATTCGTCCGGCGGGTACGTCCNNGGCGCAAGCAGCGGGTGCGAGAGCTCGGTCGGCGCGAGCGAAACCGGCGCGCGGCGGCGATCCCAGACTTCGGTCGGCCGCCCCGGCAACAGTCGCCCGGCCGCCTCGCCGCGAAAGGCCGGCGCGGCCGGTCGATAACCGAGCGGGTCCGCATCGGGCGATTCGGCCGACGGTCCGAAGAAGATCGCCAAGCCTCCCCCGGCGACGACATAGTCCCGAAGCAGTTCCCAGGTCGCCTCGTCGGGAGCCCGCGGATCGAGCAGGAAGATCGCATCGTAGTCCTGCAGGGCCCGTTGTCCGATCCGCTCCGGCTCGAGCACCTCGAACTCGAAGGCGGCTCGCCCCGCCGCTCGTTCGGCTGCCGGCGCGATCGCCTCGGTCAGGATCTCGGGTCGAGCGGTCGGATCGGCGAGGACCAGTCCGCGCCATGGTTCGCGCACTGCCACCGTCAACCAGCGTCGATCGTCCAGGGCGAGCGGATCACTCCCTTCGATCGAGACCGATCCGTGATGAACCCCCGGAGGCAGATCGGGGATCGAGAAGCGTGCGGTCGCCGCGCCATTCTCGGGGACCTCGACGATCGCACTCCGGGTCCAGACGCGATCGGGAACCAGGGTCACGTCGTCGCGACGGACGGGGCGAGAGGGATCGGGTTGCTCGAGCTCGAGCAACAGCGGAATCGACTTCGCCGCTCCGCGATTGATCAGATCGATCTCGAGTTCGAGCACGCCGGGAGTCGTGATCGATTCGCGTTCGAGACGCGGGAGTCCGAGACGGACGTTCTCGTCCGAATCGGCGCGAACGTCGATCAGGTAGAGCGACGCCTCCTGAGCTTCGAGCCGCTGCCGGAGTGTCGCGGCGGCGTTCCCTTCGGGCCAGGCGCGGCGCGAACGATCGGTCAGCACGTAGATCTCGTGCCGCATCGACTGAGCCTCGGCCAGCAGGTCGAGCGATTCGACGATCCGCTCCGGGAGTTCGTCATGCCGAGGGCGCATTCGGAGCGATTCGAGTTGTCGCCGCGCCGCGGCAACGTCGACTGCGAAGAACGGAGTCCCTCCGCCGCTCGGCACCACCGCGGCGCGACTGTCCGGCGGGAGTTGCTGAAGGATCCGGTCGGCGAACTCGAGGGCGGTTTCCAGACGCGACTTTCCGGCTTGGCGGTACTCCATGCGAGGCGCGACGTCGACCAGCACGACGGCCGCGACCGGCCCCTCGCCACCGAGCGTTTCTGCTCCACTGCCGCGCACCCAGGCAAGCGCCGCGAGGACGGACGAGATCCCCGAGAACAGCAGCGCGACGGACAACGACCCGATGAGCCACCATCGCTTGCCGGGGCGATCGCTCATCGCGACTCCGGCCGCGATCCCCAGCGCTCCGAGCGCAGGGAGTCCCCAGAACGCAGCCGAAACCCATCGAGCCGCATCCTGTTCGGCGACGCTCGGCTGAGCAAAGGCGAGCGCCAGCCAGAGGACGGCGACGACGCGCAGGATCAGCAGGATCAGATGCTTCAGCCGATGGCGACTCCGGTGAGCGGCCATCGTCTCGGAGAGCCAACGGATCGTCGGAAACGGCGTCGGCTTCGGTCGGCGCCGCGCCATCAGGTGCATCGCCACGGGGATTCCCGCGGCGAGCGCTCCGAGCGCCAGGATCCAGGCATTGGCGAAGATCATCGTCAGAACCTGGCCTTGCGGCTGTGGAGATACTCTAGCAACGCCTTGTCGAACGGCAGGCTGGTATCGAGCGGCACGTAGTCGACTCCCGAGTCGGCACAGATTCCTCGCCACTCGTCCCGGACCGCCGCGACCTTGGCCAGATAGTCGGCTCGATAGGCGTCCGCGTCGACCTCGATCCGTTCCCCCGTCTCCAGATCCTCGAAGTCGCGCAGCCCGTCGAACGGAAAGTTCACCTCCGCCTCGTCGAGCACGTGGAACAGGATCACGTCATGTCCGGGATGCCTCAGGCGATGCAACGCCTGAACGACCGGAGCGGTGTCGACCAACAGGTCCGAGAAGATCATCACCAGACTGCGCTGCCGCAACATCGCTCCGATCTGCGAGAGCGCCTTGGCCAGATCGGTCGAGCCGTCGGGACGAGCTCGCGACAGAAGCGCCAGCAGAGCTCCGAGATGACTCCGCTTGCTCTTGGGAGGAAGGCTCGCGCGGATCCGATCGTCGAACGTCACGAGGCCGACCGGATCCTGCTGCGAGATCATCAGGTAGCAGAGCGCCGCGGCAAGGCAGATCGAGTAGTCGAACTTCGTCAGCTCCTGCCGGTACGTGTAGCCCATCGAGCGGCTGAGATCCATCACCAGGTAGCCGACCAGATTCGTTTCGGCCTCGAACTTCTTCACGTAGTACTTGTCGGTCTTGGCATAGACGAGCCAGTCGATGTCCTTCGGATCGTCCCCCGGCGCGTAGCGGCGATGTTCGCTGAACTCGACCGAGAAGCCGTGGAAGGGACTTCGATGCAGCCCCTGCATGAAGCCCTTGACGACGAACTTGGCGCGAAGATCGAGCCGCTTGATCTGATGGATCACCTCCGGCTTCAGATACTTCTCGACGTTGCTCATCGTTCCCGTTCCGTGGCGTTGCCGTTTCCTCGGCGATACCGCTTCCGCCACCGCGATCTGCGGCGCGCTTCCGGCGGTGCCGCTCGACGACCGATCCGTCGGCGGCCCGACCATCGGCGTCCTGCGGCAAGGCGATCGAGAGGATCGGGGCGATCGCCGTCCCTCATCCGATCGCCGGTCGACCTCACGCGTCGGCGTACTTGTCGACCTCGGGCTGCGGGACCGCTTCGAGCAGTCGCCGAACGATCGACTCGGCGTCCTCGCCTTCGGCCTGCGCCTGGAAGTTGCAGGCGATCCGGTGACGGAGCACCGGGACGGCGATCTTGCGGATGTCCTCGAGGGCAACCGAGAACCGGCCGTCCATCGCCGCGATCGCCTTTCCCCCCTGGATCAGGAACTGACCGGCCCGCGGCCCCGCTCCCCAGTCCACCAGTTCGCGGACGAACTCCGGCGTCTCGGGGTCGCGCGGGCGAGTCGCTCGGACCAGACGCGCGACGTAACGGATGACGTACGGGCTGACGGCGACCGATCCGACCAGCCGCTGGAGGTTGACGATCGCCTTGCCCGAGAGCACCTTTCGCACCTCGGGCNNCTCGATCGGGTTCTGCGTCGCGATGGTGAAGAAGGGATCGGGGAGCTGATAGGTGGTCCGCCCGACCGTCACTTCGCGTTCCTGCATCGCCTGAAGCAGTGCCGCCTGAGTCTTCGGCGGCGTCCGGTTGATCTCGTCGGCGAGCAGGATGTTGGTGAAGATCGGTCCTTCGACGAACCGGAACTGTCGCTTCCCCGAATCGTCTTCGTCGAGAACGTTGGTCCCGGTAATGTCCGACGGCATCAGGTCGGGGGTGAACTGCACCCGTTTGAAGCCGACATCGAGGATGTTGGCGAGGGTGCTCACGAGCAGCGTCTTGGCCAGACCGGGAACGCCTTCCAGCAGGCAGTGACCGCGCGTGAAGACCGCGGCGAAGACCTGCTCGATCACCTCATCCTGGCCGACGATCACCTTCTGCAGTTCGGCCTGCATCAGACGGCGTTGAGCGGCGAACTCCTGCAGGACTTCGCCGAGACTGCGTTGCTTGCTCGACACGCGTTCCTCCCTTCCGTGGCGTCGCGTTGCTGGTGCGGGGGGCGATCCCTAACATACCAGAAGCGTTCGCCGCGACGAGCGGCGATGCGACTCGGCTGTCGGAGGTCGCGTCGCGCTCGGCGCTCCCTCGCGCCCCTTCGCATGGAAGCCACGCGTCGCATGAGATCATCGGTCCGTCGCGAATCGCCCGATCGTCCGACGAACGCAGCGGCTGTCGACCGATACCGGTACGACGACTCCGCCGGGTATCGCTCGCCTTCCTCGCTTGCCGGGATCCTCGCCGCGACGTTCCCGATCGGACGCTCGGTCGCCCGACGATGGTTGCTGCTGCTTGGCGCGGCGGTCGTCATCGGAGCTCCACTTGGCGAGGCCGACGCGCAGATCACCGCGCGTCAGGTGCGCGAGGCGATCTCCAACGGCGCCGCGTTCCTGAAGAATCGCCAGGACACGAACGGCAGCTGGATCGAATGGGGAGCCGGCCAGGACGGAGGGATCACGGCGCTGGTGACGCTGGCGCTGCTGGAATCGGGAATCGCTCCGGATGATCCGACCATCGAGCGGGCGCTCGAGTTCCTGCGATCGATCGGAGCCGAGCGGCGGCATGTCTATTCCACGTCGTTGGTGACGATGGCGCTCTGCCGCGCTCGCCCGGACAAGGACCTGCCGCTGATTCGCGAGCATGTTCGCTGGCTGGAGAACGTGCAGGCCCGTCAGGGGGCGGACGAAGGAGGCTGGTCGTACGGCGAAGTGGGACGCGCCGACAATTCGAACAGCCAGTTCGCCCTGCTGGCGCTCCACGAGGCGGTGCAGGTCGGCGCCGAAGTCGATCCCGAAGTGTGGGAACGTGCGTCGAGGTATTGGCTGACGGGGCAGCACTCTTCCGGAGGCTGGGGTTACGTGGCGGGGGACCCGCCGTCGGGAAGCATGACGTGCGCCGGCATCTCGTCGGTCATCATCATCGACGAGAATCGACGGCGAACCGCTCCCGCATCGATCCGCGATCTCGACTGCTGCGGTGGATCGTCCGAAGGCGAGGCGCTCGAGCGGGCACTGGCCTACTGGGGAACTCGGTTCTCGGCCCGACGCAATCCGACCGCCCCGAACGACATCGGCGACAGCTACCTGTATTACTACCTGTACGGTGTCGAGCGAGCCGGACGTCTGTCGGCTCGACGCTTCTTCGGCGACCACGATTGGTATCGCGAGGCGGGCGAGCACCTGCTGTCGCTGCAGAAGCAGGTGACCGGCGGCTGGATCGGCGTGCAGAACAACCCTGCCGAGAAGGTCCCCGAGATCGCGACCAGCTTCGCGCTCCTGTTCCTGTCCAAAGGGCGATGGCCGGTCGTCGCCGCGAAATATCGCCACGGATCGGGCAATGCGTGGGACGCTCATCCTCAAGGTATGACGTTTCTGGTGCGCGATGTCGAACGGGCGTGGAAGACCAAGCTGACGTGGCAGGTGATCGAAGGGGAACGAGCCGAGCTGAACGATCTACTCGAGTCTCCCGTCCTGATGATCTCGGGACGCGACTCGCTGCCGATCGGTGCCGAGCAGCGACGTCTGCTGCGCGAGTACGTCGAGCAAGGAGGATTCATCTTCGCCTGGGCGGACGCGTCCCCCGGATGTGATGCGGCCGGGTTCGATACCGAGTTTCGCGCACTGGTCGCGGAGCTCTTCCCCGACAGTCCGCTCCAGGTCCTTCCGCCCGATCATCCGATCTGGTCGTCCGACAAGCCGCTGCTTCCGAATCCCGATCGGCCGCTGCTCGGCGTTCAGGCCTGTTGCCGAACGAGCATCGTCTATTGCCCGAGCGATCTCGCCTGCGCCTGGCGATGGAGTCAGCCGACCCGATTGAGACAGCTCTCGGACGAGGTGCGACGCGAGGTCGGGGATACGATCCAACTCGGAATCAACGTGTTGACGTACGCGACGGGACGTCAGCTGCGCNNCGCTCGCGGTTCCGGCTCGAGATTCCCAAGCTCGCTCACGGCGGCGGCGCGGACGAAGCGGCAGCGGCGTGGAACAACCTGCTGCGCGAGGCCTCGGCATGGCTCGATCAACCGATCGAAACGAGTCGCAGTCCGATCGCGGCCGATGATCCGGCACTCCCCGCGTTTCCGCTCGTCTTCCTGCACGGACGGCGCGACTTCGTCTGGAACGAATCGGAACGGGAGTCGATCGGTCGGTTCCTGAGCGGCGAGATCCAGGGCTTCCTGTTCGCGGATGCGATCTGCGGGAGTGACGCGTTCGGGGCGGCTCTGCGACGCGAACTCTCGGCGGCGGTTCCCGCGGGGCGTTGGGAACTGTTGCCGGCGGACCACCCGCTGCTCGGTCGCTCGACGCGCGGCTTCGATCTGACCGCCGTGACCTTGCGTCGCCCCGACCGGAATGCGGCCGGAGGGGCGACGGTGCGGGAATCGAAGACGGCGGCGGTCCTGGAGGGTTTCTTCCTGGACGGTCGTCTGGTCGCCGTTCTCTCGCCGTATGACCTGAGCTGCGCTTGGGAGAACGGTTCGAGTCTGGAATGCGTCGGGTATTCGCCGGAGGATGCCCGTCGGATCGGCATCAACGTTCTGCTCTACGCGCTTCAGGAATGAACGCCTCGTTCGCGAAGAGAGCGGAACCACGGTGACTGCGATGCGGCAGGCGCAGAGGAATCCGACCGATTCGAGCGGCGGTCGCTCGGTCGACTCCTGCGACGGCCTGCGGGCTCGGTCGGGGAAAGGAGCGAAAATCGGCTCCCCGCCCTCCTCTCGACCACTAGAATGCCGAGTCTCTTCTGACGATCGACCTCTCGCTTTCGGCGGCGGCGAACCCTCGGCATGATTCGCGTTCACGAGGTGACCAAACGGTTCGGGTCGGGTCGGACCTCCGTCCTGGCGGTCGATCGTCTTTCGTTCACCGTTTCGCCCGGCGAAGTCTTCGGGCTGCTCGGCCCCAACGG
>DMPQ01000127.1 GCA_003455945.1 Planctomycetaceae bacterium | reverse complement strand
CCGAGGGCGGTCGCACGACGACACGGCGCGACCGACGACGAGGCTGAAGTTGACTCGGCTCGTTCGGCGAGACTCTAATCTCCTTACCTCCCTCCGAGTCCCGTTCGTCGGTCGCGCCGACGGGACCTCTCCCTCCCTCCGCCGCGCCGAGACCTTNNTCTCATGCTCTCGATCGCCTCTCGCCGAGATCCTTCGCGCCGACTCTGCAACGGCGTGTCGCGCCGCGATCTGTTGCGGATCGGTTCGCTCGGCATGGTCGGCCTGTCGCTCCCCGATCTNNCATCTGCCGATGATGGCGCAGATGGCGGACAAGCTCGTCTTTCTCCGCTCGCTGGTCGGCGCCCGTGACGCGCACTATAGCCATCAGTGCATGACGGGACATCACGACCAGAACGCTCCGGCCGGCGGTTGGCCGTCGATCGGTTCGGCCACCTCGCACTTCCTCGGGCCGGTCTATCCCGGCGTCCCACCGTTCGTCAGCCTCTGCTACACGACTCAGCATCGCCCGTACAACGAACCGGGGCCCGGCTTTCTCGGCCTGGGGCACGACTCGTTCCGACCGACCGGTCCGAGTCGCGACGACATGATCCTGCAGGGGATCACTCCCGAGCAGCTGGGCGATCGCCGATCGCTGCTGACCGCGTTCGATCGTTTCCGTCGCGACTGNNGAGTCGCCCCAAGGGGGACGGCGCGCCGCGAGTCCCTCAGAACCTGCTCGCCGCCCGCCGCCTGATCGAGGCCGGGGCGCGCGTCGTCACGGTCAACTACAGCTTCTGGGACTGGCACGGCAACAACTTCGGTGCGGCTCAGGAAGAGCTTCCGATCTTCGATCGAGCGGTCTCGGCGTTGGTCGAGGATCTGCACCAGCGCGGTCTGGCCGACGACGTCACGGTCATCGCCTGGGGTGAGTTCGGCCGCACGCCGCAGATCAACAAGGATGCCGGGCGCGATCATTGGCCGGGAGTCACCTGTGCACTGATGGCCGGCGGCGGCATGAAGACCGGGCAAGTCATCGGCTCGACCGATCGATTGGGCGGAGCGGCGGACGATCGGCCGGTCACCTTTCCCGAGGTCTTCGCGACCCTCTATCGCAACCTGGGAGTCGACCTGAACCGCGAACGGCTGTTCGATTTCCGAGGTCGACCGCAGTACCTGGTCGATCCGGACGTCAAGCCGATCCGCGAATTGCTGTAGTCGCGGCCGTGTCGGTGCGCCGCGACACGCCGGCCGCGATAACCGAATCGTCGCTGTCGCGGCGCGGACGGTTTCTCGGCAGCGGACTGACGACGGAGCAAGGCGCTACGTCACTACCGATCAGTCGGCGATACGAGCTCCGGATTCGACGATCGGCATGAAGCGATCGACCGGCTCGCCGGCACTCCACGCGAGCCCTCGCAGCGCCACGATCCGAAAGAGCGGATCGTCGAACGTCCAAGCGTAGTGGCCGAGGATCGAAACGAAGACGCGCCCTCCTTGCGGTTCGAGTGTCCAGAAGAGCGGCCGCGCGGCACCCTCTTCTTCGCCGACCGCGATCTCGGCGATCTTCGTCCGATCACCGACCAGCATCCAGTAGCTCTCGTCGTACCAGTCGACCTTCGTCAGATTACGGGCGATCGGATGCTCGCTTCCCGGAGCGAAGTCGAGCGACAGCGGTCCGTGTCGGTAACGGATTTCGGTCGACCGTACCGCCAGTCCGATCCGTTCGGCGAATCCCTCCGGATCCCCTCCGCCGTCGACCGCCCAGTGGAGCAGCATCAGCCCGCCGCCGCGACGAAAGTGCCGATCGACATCGCGCGCCCGCTCATCGTTCCATGTTCCGTGCTGAAAGAGCACGACCGTATCGGCCTGGCTCCATTGCTCGGCGCTCGGCCAGTCGCGGGCGACATCGACCGTGACTCCTTCGGCTTGTGCAAGCCACCGTCGCCACATCGCCTGCCAGGCCGGATAGTCGTGTTCGCCCAGACCGTGGTCCTTCTCGCCGTCGACCAGCAGGATGTGCAGGGGGCGTCGCTCCGTCGTCGGTTCTCCCCCCGCCATCACGCGATCGACTTCCGCTCTCGGGATCGGCGGCGGAACCGGCAGCGGCCCGTACTCGGGCATGCGGGGCCCGACGGTCGTCAGGTAGACCAGCAGATCCGCGATCGCCGTCGGCTCGCTCGAGCGCACCTTGTCGATCAGACCTTCGGGCATGATCGACGTCGGGACGGGGGTGATCGACGCGACATCGCTCGGTTCGACGACGATCTCCTTCCCCTCCGCCGTGCCGATCACCCATCGACCGTCGACGCTGCGGACCGCACCGACGAACGAGCCGCCGTCGACCGTCTCGACCGCCTGAGTCAGATGATCGGGGTTGATCGCGAAGCTGGGCGTTACGATGTCGCGCACGATCGACTCGGGATCGCGATACGGCAGGTTCGAAAGATCGGGGCCGATCGCGCCGCCGACTCGGTCGAAGCGATGACACTTCGCGCAGCCGAGCGTCTCGCTTCGGAAGAGACGTTGTCCCCGCTCCCAGTTACCGCCGGCGAGCAGCGGATGATCGGCGGCGACCCGACCGTCGCTCGGTTCGGTCGGCGGTTCGGGGATGACCCAATCGGGACTCATCCGATTCAGCGGCCACGGGCGAACGGTCGGATCCTCGGCTGTCGACCAACCGACGGCGAGTTCGAGCGATTCCCCTCCCGTTTCGATCACGATCTCGACCGAGGCGTCGGTTTGCCCCGGCTTCATCTCGAGCTCGACGGTTCCCAGCGAGCCGTCTCGGCGGTCCGCCGCTCGCTCGTCGACTCGAACGAGCCCGGCGCGATTCGAGACGAAGACGATTCGTGCCGTTTCGACCGGCCACTCGTAATCGATCGCCGCGCCGGGCTGGACCGCGGGGCGGAGCAGATCGGTCAGATCGAGTCGCGTTTCGAGTCGAAGCGTTCCCGGTTCGCGCAGCAACTCGGCCAGGCGCTCGTGCGCCGCACTCCCTGCGGTCAATCGAAGCGCGATCTGCGGATCGAGATGAGGGAGCCAGCCTCGCCATCGTTCGACGCCGCCGGCATCGGACCAAGTCGCTTCGACGCCGTGCAGCGTGTAGGCCAGATCGGTCTCGGGGAACTGCGACTCCTTCGCGCTCCCGATTCGTTCGGGTCGACCGAGCCCTTCGATCGAAACGGCATGCCCTGCCTGATGTCGCTGCGCGTCGACCGCGAGAATCAGCGTCCGTCGATCGGCCGTCAGCTGTACGCTCCGAACCGGCAGCGGAAAGCGAGGTCGTCGAAGTTGGTCGGCCACGACCTGATACCCCGGCCGCAGCGTTTCGAAGCGATCTCCTGCGGCAACGAACGGACCGAACTCGATCGCGATCCGTTCGGCAAGTCGCTCGGTCTGCTCGAGTCCGAGCGGTCGATCGAAGGCGACCTGCACTTCGGTCGGCGACGAGGCCCAAGCCGCAACGGGACGAGCCGTCTCATGCCGCTCGTCGACGATGCGCCAGATCTCACCGTTTCCGGTCGGACCGCTTCCCCAGTCAGGACCGCCGCTGTGCAGTGCGACGAGCAGATCGCCTCGCGGCGAGACGACGACATCGGCAGGGAGCATGTCGGTGCAGGCGAACAGGTCGTTCCCCGCGACCATGCCGGTGCCGCTCTTCACGATGCGGGTGCGGTAGACCTTGCCGCGCGAGTAGCCTGCGACGAACAGATCGCCTCGCCAACGTTCGGGACCGAAGATCGGATCGCCCGGTCGAACCGGCAGATCGAAGTTCAGTCCGCAGGTCGACTGATGCTGAGGCCCGTAGTCGAACAGACTCGGCTCGTCGATCACGTTCGGCAGATGCCGCGGATGGCGAGGAGGAAAGCCGTAGTGCCTCCCTCGCTCGATCACCAGCAGCTCGTCGAACGGGTTGCCGTTGGGGAGCCAGGTCGCTCCCTCTTGGTCGGTGACGAAGGCATCCCCCTCCGGCGAAAATCGCAGCCCGACCGGAAAGCGGATGCCCGTCGCGACGATCTCGCGGTCGATCAGATTCGGAGCCAGTCGCTGGATCGTCCCTCGGTCCGAAGCGAGCTCGTACGCGGCAGCGGCGTCCGAGCCGACTCGATACGCATTCGTGTAGTCGCCGGTCCCCAGGCCGAACCAGACCGAACCGTCTCGCGGATCGACGTCGACGCCGAGCGTATCGACCGACTGCGTGATCTCCTGCCAACCCGAGGCGACGATCCGCTCCTGGTCGGCGATGTCGTCGCCGTCCGTGTCGACGACGAACGAGAGCTTCCCCTTGCTCGGCACGAAGACGCCGGCGCCGTGCGCGAAATCCTTCGGTGCAATCGCCAACCCGATCGGACCGCGAAAAGTCGAGCGGCCGTCGAAATAGAGCGTCGCCCGATCCTCGAGTCCGTCACAGTCGGTATCGTCGAGCCACCAGAGGCGGCCGTCGTAGCCGAGCGCCATCAGTCGCCCGTCATGGCGGTAGACCAGGTTGTTGATGTTGGTCAGTTCGAGCGGGAGCTTCTCGGTCCGGAACCCGGGTTGCAGCACCTGAATCCTCGGCGGATCGGCGACGGTCACCAACGGGATTCGGCCGTCGGAGGCGCGAGGCAATTCGACGGTCACTCCTTTGCCGAACCGCTCCGTCAGATAAGCGTCGACCGCGGCATGCTCCGCCGCATCGAGCACTCGATCGTAGATCAGCACCGCCGCCAGATCGCACTCGCCGTGCCCCTGCACCCGCGGCGGTCCGGCGTTGTCGTACCACCGCGCGCCGAGCACGATCCGTTCGAGCGAAATCGGGACCGCATCGCGCGGGCGCGTTCCGGTCAACCGACCGTCGACCCGCACGCTCACCCCTTGCTCGCCGCTCCCCAGATCGACCGCGACGCGCGTCTGTCGGCCGAACGGCAGCGTGCCGTCGAACAGATCACGAGCCCCGCCGAAGCCGGCTCCTTCGACGTTGATCGTGTCGAACTGCGTCGATCCGACCGGTCCGAGGTCGTAGTTGAATCCCGAAACATAGTCGTTGGCATCGGCTCGCGAGAGCGCCATCGCCCCTCGAAAGCCGCCGCCGTTTCCGAACCAGGTACCGACGACGAACACCGTGCCGGCGCTGAGCGTCAACGAATCGTCACGTCGAAAGGCCGTACGCTCGCCGTCGAAGCGGAGCGCTCGATACGCGTCTTCCGAGATCAAACGCGGCGCCGCTTCGGACGGCTCGGCCGCGAGATCCCGTCCGTTCCCCGAAGCGTCAGGCCATGCCGCAGCTTCTCCGGAAGGCCCGATCTCGATCCCGCGTTCGGCCAATGCCGCCACGAGTGATGGCGCGTCGTACCATGCGACCAGACGATCGGCCAGCGGCGGCGGAGCAGGAGCCCAGTTCGGACGCTGCTGAGCGGAAGCGAAAGTCGCGGCGAGCGCGACGATCAACAACGATGTCGCAAGAGACGGGCGAAGCATCGGACGGCTCCCGAGCGCGGTACGGAGAGTGGGAGCGTCCGATTGTACCGCTCGTCGACTCGACCGGCGCTGCGGCGTGCTTACGTCGACGCCGTTCCTTCGCGCGGCTCAGGCCCTCATGAGCGAAGCAGCGGAAGCGACTCGAATCGACCACCGAGCGCAGGACTCGCGTCCCAGCCGAGCCACTGCTCGAGCAGCGTCGCGTAGACGCTACGAAAGTCGGTGTGGAACTTCAGATCGCCGTCGTCCAGATCGGTCAGCGACGGATGGGCTCCGTGAAGTCCGCCGGCCACGCGCCCTCCGGCCAGGAAGAGCGGAGCAGCCGCCCCGTGATCGGTCCCCTCGCTCGCGTTCTCCGCGACACGGCGACCGAACTCGCTGAAGCTGACCACGACGGTATCGTCGAGGCGTCCGATGTCGGCGAGATCCTTAAGAAACGCCCCGAGTGCGCCGCTCCACTGCTCCAGCAGTCCGCGATGCGCATCGGCCTGCTGCGAGTGCGTGTCGAAGCCGTCGAGTTCGACGTAGAAGACGCGCGTCGATAGTCCCGCCTCGATCAGGCGCCCCACGGTGGAGAGCTTCTCGGCCAAACGCGTCGCCGGATATCCCTCCACTGCCTTGCCGGACGCGAGAGCCGCTTCGATTCGGCGACTCGCTTCGAGCGCGGCTCCGGTGCTCCGTTCCAGAAACTCGGCGAGCGCTGCCGCTTCGCCGGTCGGCGCCGTCGAATCGGCCGGCGACGACATCCCCGACAGCGCGGTCGTCAGCGCCTCGGCATCTTGCCCCTGAAGGCGAAACCGCTCGGGCGAGTCGATGCTCGGGACCGGAGTCGATCGGGCGACGAGCGAGGCCGGCAACTTCGACTCGCCGAGAAAGATGCCGACCGGATCTCGCGCTGCGGCGCCCCCGTTCAGATCGAACGCACGGCCGAGCCACCCTTCCTGCCCTCGATCTTCCTTGCGCCGGCAGGAGTGCCAGATATCCATCGACTCGAAGTGCGAGCGGTTCGGCTGGTCATAGCCGACTCCCTGCACGATCCCCAGTTGCCCCGCTTCGAGCGCATCGGCCAGCGGGCGACAGGCGGGATGCAGACCGAGTTCGGCGTCGATCGCGAGAACGTCGGACGAGTCGATCCGCAAGGTCGGCCGGGCCGCGCGATAGGCCTCGTGCTTGTGCGGCACGACGGTGTTGAGCCCGTCATTCCCTCCCGAGAGTTGCACGACGACCAGGATCCGGTCGCCGTTCGCTCGCGGCGAGCNNCAACCCCCCGCCGATCGCCAAGGCGCTCCCAGCTCCGGCCATTCCCTGAAGCAATTGACGTCGATCGATCTTCATCGTCCCTCTCCCCATTCCGTCGTTCGCCATCGTCGTCGCGAACCGTCGATGCGGCGTCGTTCTTCGAGCCGATCGTCTTCGGCCTCGTACCGCGCGACTCAGCCGAGTTGAGCGAGCGGCGAGGCGGCGAGCGCATGCATTCGCGCGACCGCCCGAGCCGCTCCCGAACGCCCCTCGCCGACCGCTGCCAATCGAGCGAGCGTGGCGTCGTTCGGTCGGACCGCCAACAGCACCTCTGCCAACTTCCCGAGCGAATCGTCGTCGTCGCCGAACCGCGCCATCAGATGTTCGCCGACCGGACGTCGATCGAACCGAGTCGCATCGTCCTGCAGGAGTCGCCCGATCCCGTTGGCTCGTTCGAGGAGCGTCGCCGCGTTGATCCAGGTCCGCCCGCCGTCCCATCCCTTGACGTTCGGCGGAAAGAAGAGCCCCATTCCCATGCGGCGAAGATCATCCGCCAAGCGACTCGCGTTCGCGGTCCCGTCGAATGATCGGAGCAAGCCGATGATCAGGTCGACGGGGGACCGGACCTTGGTCCCGATCGTCTCGTCGCCGAGCAACCGACGACTTCGCAGGATCGTGCGGACGGCGGGAAGTAGATTCCAATCGTGTTCGACCAGCAACTCGGCGATCGGCTCAAGCTCGTCGTCGGTCGGCATCGCGTCGGTGACGAACAGCCGGATCAGCTTGCTCGCGACGAATCGAGGGGCGGCAGGATGAGCCAGCACCCAATCGACCGCTTCGGCATCGGGAAAGGTCGATCGTCGCCCGAAGATCGACTTCTCGCCGTCGTCATGCTGATAGCGGTTGAAGCGGAACTTTCCCTGCCGGATCTCCCAGCCGGTGAAGCAGCGCGCCAGCTGCTGCACATCCGCTTCGCTGTAGTTCCCTTCGCCCAGACAGAAGAGCTCCATCAGTTCGCGAGCGAAGTTCTCGTTCGGATGCGCCTTGCGATTGGTCACCGAGTCGAGATAGACGAGCATCGCCGGATCCTTGGCGATCGCATGCGTCATCGTCCTGAAGTTTCCCAGCGCCTCGTCCCGCAGCAGTCGATTCTGCCGATACAACGCCTCGGCATCGGTCACCTTGTCGCCGCCGGTGGCAAAATGTCCGTGCCAGAACAGCGTCATCCGTTCGCGCAGCGGATGGGTCGTCGTGATCAGCTCGTAGGTCCACCACGCTCCGAGTCGCTTCGGGTCTCCCGAGGCGAGGATCGTTCGAGCGAGCGCATCGCTCTCGGACTGCCGTGTCGCTTCGTCGGGCGTGCCGGTCAGCAGACGTTCGATCGCATCGTCCGGAGTCATCTCGACCAGCGTCTCGATCAGCTCCGGGCCGGCACCGAACGCGGCGCGACGCACCAGATGTCGCACGCGCCGCTCGTCCCACGCTCCGTCGACGTCCGGTCGAAACGGTTCCCAGACGTTCGATGCCCCGTTCGCCGAAGCGGACCGAATCGCAGTTGGGCTCGTCATCGTCCGCTCTCCGCAGGCGGGGCGATCGTCAGATCGACCTTCAGCTCGGCGCGATGCTCGTCGTGCGAGAAATTGAGCGTCGCCGCGTCGATCCAGGAGAGCAGTTCGATCAGGATGCCGACATCCCGAGTCGCTTCGTCGCGCGTCTTGCCGTCGTCGATCATGCTCTGAGCGATCAGCTGGTCCCGGTTGTCGTCCAGAACCGCGGCAAGCGTCGCCGATTCGACGATCGCGGTGGTGTTCGAGACATCGGCGGAGGAGCGAGGCGCTTCGCCGAGCTCGGCAGTCACCAGTTGTCGCGCCAGCTGAGCGGTACTCGCGACGACGCATCGCTTGCCGCGAAAGCCGAGCGTCGGCGAGAAGTTGTAGTTGATCGGCTTCGCCTGACGGTCGGCTCCGGCCTGAGCCCGGTACTCCGCGATCGCCAGCTCCCAGTCGTCTCCCGAATCGTTCCGCTGATACAGGCGCGGCTGACCGTCCATTGCTCCCGTGATGTTCACGAACCCGATCATGTCCTGGAAGTTCTGCTGCAGCTGCGGCCCCATCGTCTCGGCATCTTCCATGTCGAAGACGAGGGCGAACGACGGCAGGCGGATGTCCGGCACGAGCGCCGGATCATCGAACGTCTGTCGCGCGACGACCAGGTGGCCGGTCGGAGCGAACGCACCGAGAATGTCCTCGCCGAAATCGGCTCCCGCGAAGAGCGTCGAGAGCGTGCTCTCCGCCTGATCGAACTGGTCGACGGTGCTGTCGACGTACAGGTCGCCGGCGCGGAGCCACATCTCGGAAAGGTCGCGGTGGAACTCGATCTGCATCAGCGAATCGGCGACTGCGAGACGAGGTGGAGCCTGCCCGCGATCCTCCGGTCCCCACCAGTACTCTCGCGCTTCGCTCGTCCATTCGGCTCGAAAGGGGGTGACGGCCGAGAGGCTCAGCCCCTGGTCGTTCACGTCCGCCACGAGCGTCAGATCGGGAACGTGACGAGCCAGATCGATCAACCCTCCGATCAGCAGTTCGCCGATCGCGTTGTCGGTCCGATCCGGGATCCCTTCACCTCCTGCCTGTTCACGGAGAGCTTCGAGATTCCCCCAACTCCAGATCGCATGGTCGCGACCGGTCCGAGCCGCCGTCCGGAACGCTTCGGTGTTCGCAAGCGAACTGTCGGTGCCGTCATGCAGTGCGTCGATCAGCCCCTTGCCGACCGAGTCCTGATTGGTGATCCAGATCCAATCGCCGACTCGCGTGACTCGGGCGTCGCCGATCCGATAGACCGCCAGATCGCGGTAGGTCGCTTCGCGCACCGGATCGCGATCGTTCCCCTGGCGACCGAGTCGAACGAGGCGAATCAGACTCTCGATCAGCTTCTGCTGCGTCGCGCCGTTCTCGCCGTGAAGCCCGATCAGCAGCCCCTCGTCCTTCGGTTCGAAGGCCACGATCGCGCCTCGTCCCGCGACTTCGCGAACGATCTCGGGCCATTTCATTTCGAGTTCGGCTTCGAGACCGNNACCGCATCGAGCTTTTCGATCCGCTCGCGCAGCGGATGCTCGACGACCTGATCGATCAGCTCGGCGGGCGAAGGGACTTCGAGATAGAGAATCGTCGAGGCGGGAAGGATCTCCGCCGCCTCGTCAGGCACCTCCTGAGCCGTGACGTTCGCCCCAATGAGACTCGGGCCGAGCAGCGCGATCGCCGCAAAGACCAAGGAGAACGGTCGGAGCCGCGAGCGACGATTCCGATCCGACCGAGATCCGCTCGGCTTGACCGAAGGCCAGATGAACGACGACGATCCGACTCTCATCGACAGCTCCCGTTGTCCGAAGTGCAGGCAGGCGTGCCCTCGAAGGGGCCTTCCCCAGCAGCTACCCGCCGGAACCCGATCCGGTTTCGAACATTCTGCCGGCTAGGTCGATCGAGCGGGGCGGTCGAGGCGTCTTGTCGT
>DMPQ01000461.1 GCA_003455945.1 Planctomycetaceae bacterium | reverse complement strand
GAACTGACCTGGCGGCACTTTCCGACCGGCAGTCTCGATCGCGGGACGACGCTGGGCGAAGCACCGGCAGGGATGCACCACGGCTGGATCGCGCAACTCCTGCCGTTCATCGACCAACAGCCCCGCTACGCGAAGATCGACTTCTCGCGAAGCGTTTACGATCCGGCCAATCGGCCGATGGCTCGCCTCGGCATGTCGCTGCTCGCCTGCCCGAGCGCCGAGTTTCTCGGCAATCGAGGAGGGAGCAACTACGCCGCCTGTCACCACGATTCGATCGCGCCGATCGCCGAGGCGAACGACGGCGCATTCGTTCTCAATCGACGACTGACGCTCGACGACTTTTCGGACGGTTTCGGCACGACGATCTTCCTGGGCGAGAAGATCGACGGTCATGTCGGTTCGTGGATCGAAGGGACCGACGCGACGCTCCGCGCGATCGGCTCGCCCCTGGTCCTGTCGCGAACCCGCTGGAGCGCCCGCGTCGCCTACGACGAACAGCTCGCCTACGAGCGACGGCTGATCGGTCGCCCCGAACCGGAGACTCCGGCCGAAGCGCCGGCCGAGGAGGGATCGGGCGATGGGATCGTGATCGTTCCCGAAACGAACGATCGTTCGTTGGAATCGATCCGCGATCGGATCATGGCTCGCGAAGGACGCATCGCTCCCCTTCCCGGCAACCCTCCCGACGTCGAGACGATGAGCCTGAAAGAGTCGGAGGAAGAGGCCGACGAATCGCTCGACGACGCCGACGCTCAGGCCGCCGCCGCCGAGGCGGCGCGACTCGCTCGGACTCAGCGTCACGGCTTTTCGAGCGGGCATCCGGCCGGAGGCATGTTCGCGTTCGGCGACGGCAGCGTTCGGATGCTGACCAACGAGCTCGATCCGAACGTCGCTCGCCGCTTGGGCAATCGCCGTGACGGCGAACCGATCGACGAAAGGATCTTTCCGTGAGCGATGCGGATCTCTTGTCGACCGATCTGCGTCCCAAGCACGACCACCGGCGTCGCGCCGGAGCGGTGCGACTGTTGATGTCGGTCGTGGCGGGAGTCGGCATCGGCGCCGTCATCAGCGCGTCGTTGATCGAACGAAATCCGCTGACCGAGTCATTGGCTCCGACAGCCGGTGCGGGGGCCTTCTGCGGCCTGATCGTCAGTCTGGCGCGAGCGGGAACCGGCAGCGGCATCGTCGATCGCGCGATCGGCGGAGCGACCTACTTCCTGACCGCGTTTGCCGCGTCCTTGATTGCCGTCGCAGCGATGAGCTGAGCTCGAACGAAAGCCGCCGGAGCGGCGACACGGCGTCGTTGGTCTCGAAACTTGAACTCCACGACACGAGCCAATAACGTCTCTCGCGAGCTCGGGAGGCGTTCGGCTTCGGGAATCTTCAGACGAGGACGGCACAGCGTGGCTCGAGGGGCGCGAACGGCAGACGACGTACCGGCCTGGTTGCGGCTCGCCCCCAGGTCCTACGTTCGCGCCTGGCGTCGATTGGGAATTCCTGCGGGGACAGAAACTCGGCTGACCGTCGACGAAGGAGGCCTGGCGGCCGCTGCCGGAGCAGCCGACGTCGACCGACACGCCTCTCGGATCGCTCGTCGAACCATGACCATCGGCATGTTGGCGATCAGCATGGTGCTGTTCGCGAGGTCGATCGATCCCGAGCAACTGGCTGGTGGTCCTCTACCTGCTCCTCGCGAATCGGGGGACGACCTTCTGCGTCGGGCGCTCGAGATCGCCACCCTCTGTGCGGCGCCGCTGATGGTGTCCCTCGCGCTGTTGCGCACCCGGGTAATGTTGCTGCGTCAACGTCGTCGGCGGCTCGCGTTGCTGACCGCTTCGCCGCAGGGCTCGATCCGCTCGACAGGAGAAGGGGATCCGTTCGACGGCGCGCCTCGCTACCTCGAACCTCTGTTCGCGACGACTCGACACGAACGACTGACCGAGCAGTCGGTTCGGGAACTGAACGATTGGTCGGTACGCGTGATGCAGGGGACGGTCGCGATGCTCGCTACCGCCTCGATCCTGCTCCCGTGGGTCGCTCTGATGCGTGCCGCAGGGAGCCTCGAATGACCGGCTGGCTTCGCTCGACGCTGCTCGCCGATTCCGAAGCGGAGGATGTCGGAGGCATACGCTCCGATGCGAAATCGGTCGGTCGGACGATCGAGCGGATCGATGCGGCCGCTGCTGCCGATCCGGCTTGGCGTGCGCTGCGCGGTACGTTAGAGCAGCACGATCCTGACGGCATCTGGGCGAGCGACCTGATCGATGTCCGGCGTCAGCATCTCGATGCCCGCGCCGAGATCGAGCGGCAACTGGCGTTTGCGATGCGAACGGCGATCGTCGTCGGCCTGTTGGCGATCGGGGGCGCGGTGTTGGCCTACCTGATCGCATCGTCGTACTTGGCCATCACGTTTCCCGATGCCGCGTTTCTGCCGTGGCAGAAGGGGAGAGAGTTTCACCGTTCCGTCTTGGTTTCGACTCCGCCCCCCGTCGTGCGCGTCGAGATCGCATTCGGCGGTCTGTTTCGCGCTGCACTGGTCGGCGGCCTGATTCCCCTGGTCCTCGGCCTGATCGGTCAGATGTCGATCGTTGCGGCCAGACGGATGCGGTCCTTCGAACGCGGTCTCGAGCGCCTGCCGCTCTTCGGGGGATTGCTCGCCGAGACGAACTGGCTTGCATGGGCCGACGTCAAGAACCTGCTGGTCGGCCACGGCATCGCCCCACTCGTTGCGGCCGAGGCCTCGGCAGCGGCGATCTTCGGTCGATCGTGGAAGAGCTCGAGAATTCGTGAACTGGAGATCGATACCGCCACGGGCAGAATCTGGTTGCCGATCGGAGCAGCCGCTCGCGAATCGGTTCGCACGATCGCGCCCCCGGCCAGAACTCGACTCGAAACGGAAGCGTGGCAGGTCGATCTGCGACGACGACTTTCGGCCCGAACGTCGGTCGTGACCCTGCTCGCTCTGATCGTCTCGGTACAGACGGGGGTTGCGATGCTGACTCCGGTCTTCAGTGCGTCCGTCGTGATGATCGCGGAACTCGCCGGCAATCGCACCGACGGCATCCCTTCCCGCACCGGCTGGTGGTCGAGTGCGGGGGGAGTGATCGGCCTGATCGGGCTCTTTCTTCTGACCGCCCTCGGTTCACGACGCTTCGTCGAGCGGACACCGTTCGATCCGGAACATCCTGCCTTGACGCCGCTCCACGCAAGCGCCTTTTCTCGACGCCAGGTTCACTTGATCGCCTGGGGGCTGCTCTGGGTCGCATTCGCGGTTCGGTGGCATCCCGCCGGCATCGGAGCCGTGCTGCTGAGCCTCTCGTTGCCGTTGCTTGCCGACATGCGTCGCCGTCTGAATGCCGTCGAAACGCTCTCGATCCAACAGCGGCTCGCGATCGGCCTGGATGCGGGAGCACGACCTCCCAGGGCCGTTCTTTGGAGCGTCGCCGGCTACGACGGGTGGCGCGGGTACGTCGTCGCTCGTTACATGAAACGACTGAAGCGATCGGAAGTGTGGTACCGTTCGCTGGCAAGACTGCGAGTCGCGGCACCGCGCTACGGCGACCGCGCACTTCGACTGGGACTAGGTCGCTCCCTCGGTGTCGCCGCGGTCGAAATGACCTTCGCTTCGGGGGTCGAGCGGAATCGTGCGAAAGAACGCGCTTCGCTGAAGAATTGGGGAACGACCTTCGCCGTCATGGCCGTCGCGCTGATCGTCATCGGTCTGTGGAGCGAAATTCGCCCGACCTTGAGACAGATGCTGCGCGATGTCGGTGTCTCGACCGATCAGCGGTTGATGGTCGATCCGCCCAAGTTTGCTTTCGAGCCCGTCTCGATTCGACTGTATCGAGCGTTCGACAACTCGACCGTGCGTACCCTCGCCTTGTTCATCCCACTGAGGGGATTGGCGATCGTCATCGCGACGTTCGTCGTCGTTCGGCTCGCGTGCCTCGTCGTTCGAGGTCTTGGGCAACTCGATCATCGGACCGTTCTCCTCCGATGGCTCGCCTTGCTCCGCAGTTCCGGCCGCTCGTGGCAGGAATCGATCGAGACGATCGAATCGATCGCAGACCGTCGGCAGCTTCGCATCCTTCGACACCTGAAGCGGTCCGATCCGATCGAAGCCGCGTCGCTCGGTTTCGCGGATCCCGAGCATCCCTTCGATGCGCCCGGGAAACCCACGATCGACTCTCCCGAGGCCTGGCAAGATGCCGGGTTGATGACCGCCCGGGAAATCCGTCGCGGAGCGATCTCGCACGTCGATCCGATGTTGCTCGGTCAACTGGCCGAACTGCGAGAGATTCGACGGCATCGATGGAGCATGGCGAGTTCGGCCGGCTATCGATTGCTGATCATCCTGCTCGTGGTTCCGCCGGCCCTGCTCATCGTGCTCCAGACCTACCTCCCGCTGTTGATCATGCTCGATTGGTCAGGAGTGGCCTTGGATTGAAGAGCACCGATCGGATCAACATGGATGGCGTACGGCCGATATCGGCCGCGTGCCCCCGCAGTTCGGTCGTCGCTGACGGCTGCCTGCCGGTCCGACGCATTTCGGACGAGCGATTGCCGACCGAGGAAAGGACCTCTCCATGAGCGATGCGGACATCCTGTCGACCGATCTGTCTCCCCGGCGCGATCCTCGACACCGCGCCGGAGCGATGCGTTTGTTGCTGTCGGTCATCGGAGCATACGCCGTTTCCCTTCCGGTCGGCATCCTGCTCCTGGGTCTCGAACCGAACGATGACGGCCACCTTTCGCAGGCGGCATTCGGTGGCTTCGTCTTCTGCTTTCTGCTCAGTCTTGCTCGATTCGTCGTCGGTTACCGACTGTTCGATCGAATCCACGGAGCATTGACCTACCTGCTCGTCGCCTATCTGACGCTGATGATCGCCTCGGGAATCATGCGATGAGGTTCGCCTACGGCGGGCGCCGGGCACGGCGCAAGACGGAAGGGGCACGGTCGGCCTTGCAGCCGCGAGCCTCCGGCTCGACGATCCGAACCGGAGACTCGAGACGTCGTCGGCGTGTCGCTCACTCCTTGTCTTCGATCACCAGCCGCAGTTCGTCGGCGTTCCCGCGCAGCTCGGGGGCGTACATCGCCGAGGCCTGAGTCGGAAGCGCCGAGAAGCGCCCCGGGATCTCGGCTCTCAGCCGGTACGTCAGGCTATGGGTGCCTCGTTCCAGTCGCCGGACGAAGAAGGCGACCTTCTCGTCCCGGTACTCGACATAGGCCCCCATGCCGCCGCCGGCGGCGTAACCGCTGAGCTGCTCGACCGCTTCGCAGCCGGCCGGCTTCGGATCCTCGAACAGCAGGTACTCGTAGTCGTTCTTGCTGTCGACGATCAGCTCCACCTCGATCAGATCGCCGCTGACGACCTGCGACAGGTCGGTCAGCTCGCGCCGCTCGAACTTCTCGACGCCGATCGTGACGATCTGCCCTCGATCCCCCGTCGTCTCGACCTCGCCGCGCGCCGGCACCAGCTGCCAGTAGCGCCGCTGCACCTTGACCTCGAGCCCCGCCGCGAGGATCCGGTCCTCCAGCGAGAAGTTCTCGAGATAGGTGTTGAAGTAGACCGGACCGTCGCCGCTGCGCCGGATCTCGAGCCGGTGCGCGCCGTCGGTCACCTGATCGCCTTCGAGCACGAAGCGGTTGTCGAAGGTGAAGAGGTTCGTCGAGTCGATCTTGACCGACTTGCGGACCTCGCCGTCGAGCACCACTTCGACCGTCATGTCGGGCTTCATCTCGCCGGTCGCCTTCAGATAGTCGGCGAACGCCTCGATGCAGTACGCGGTGTCGCGAGTCGAGTTCCAGTAGGTCGCATGCTTGCGGTTGTTGAGCAGGTACTTCACCAGTCGCGGCGCCGTTTCGCCGCGCGGATCGACCTTGGCCAACAGCTTCAGGTACGCGACGTCGGTCTCGATCTCGTCGCCGTGCCAGTACCACCACGCGTTCCCGTCCGGGAGCTTCAGATAGGCGGTCTCGTTCTCGGCGTCCTGCACCAGGAACTGTTCGATGTTCCGACGCAGCATCGCCAGCTTCTCGGCGTCGCCGGTCCGATGACAGGCGAGGGCGAAGAGCGCCTTGGAATAGACCGACAGGCCGTTCCGGTCCCGATACAGGAACTCCGCCATCTCGGGCGAGTCGCTCCCTTCGTCGACCAGGATGCCGTGCACCAGCGCATCCAGGTCGTCCGCCGTCTTCTTGCGCGGCTCGATCCCCTTCGCCTCGTTCTGCAGCCGCACGAGCTGCTCGCGACGATAGTTCTCGAGCCACTCGATTCCGCGTTCGAGCATGCCGGGGACGAGCGGCACG
>DMPQ01000260.1:230-38261 GCA_003455945.1 Planctomycetaceae bacterium | reverse complement strand
GGTCTTCGTCTATCACAACGGCGCCGACTCGTACTTCGCGGTCCGCGGCTTCCGCGGCCTGCTGCGTCTGTGAAGCGGGGCCCGGCATTCGGTCGCCGTGCAGCAGGACTCGAAATCGACCTTGAGCGTCCCTCCTCGTTCGGCTACCGTCCGACCGATCGTTTCGCACGGACACTGTCTCGGGAGCGAGTTCGTCCGAACGGTCATCGACCTGCCGAACCTCGGGGTGCCGCATGACGCTGCCGCTGACCGTACTGATTCCGTGCAAGGACGAGCGGATGAACATCCGCCCCTGCATCGAAAGCGCCCGCGAACTGGCGGGGGAGATCCTGGTCGCCGACAGCGGGTCGACCGACGGGACCCTCGAGATCGTTCGCTCGCTCGGTTGCCGGACGATCGAGCGCGAGTATCGGACATCAGGCGACTTCAAGAACTGGGCGATTCCTCAGTCGACGCACGAGTGGATCCTGCTGATCGATGCGGACGAGCGAGTCACCCCGGCGATGACCGCTGAAATCCGTGCGATCCTTTCCGGCCAGCCGAAGCATGACGGCTACTGGATCTACCGAGACAACCATTTCATGGGCCAACCGGTCCGCCACGGCGACTGGAAGAACGACAAGGTGCTGCGGCTCTTCCGTCGCGATCTGGCTCGTTACGAAGGTCCGAGCGATCACGGCGAGGTGCTGATCAGTAGCGGCAACGTCGGAACGCTAAAGAGTCGTTTCCTGCACTACACGTACTGGAACTACGACCAGCTCTTCCGCAAGTTTCACCGCTACACCACGCTCCAGGCCGAGCAGTGGTACGCTCAGGGGAAGCGGCCGAGCTACGCGAAGATGTTCTTCAACCCGTTCCTCAGGTTCCTGCGCAGTTACGTGCTGCAGCTCGGATTCCTGGACGGATCGGCAGGGCTTCAGATCAGCCTGATGGCCGGCTTCTACTCGTTCACCAAACAGGCCCGATTGTGGGCACTGCACCATGCCGCGCCGCAGCCCGATCCCGAGGCTGCCGTCGGCAACGCCTCGTCGGCCAGACGCGCCGCATGAGGTGGAGCTCGAGGGACGTGATGTCGCATCGCGTCCTTCAGCCGCCTGTCGAGTCGCGCAGCTCGGCCCCACGGCCATCGCTTACGACGACGGTCGGCGCCGTCAACGGAGCACATGCCAGAGCAGGCCGCCGACGACCGCCAGATCGACGGCGACCATCTGCCAAAGTGTCGGCCGAGTCCGACCGGAACCTCGCTGACGCATCGAATCCTTACCGACGGATCGCATCGCGCTCTCCTCCTCGAGCGGAACGAAGCGGCCGACGCTGATCGGCCGACCTCGTTCCTGATTACGAGCGACGGCTCCGTCCGGTTCGTCGCTCCGGTCCCTACCGGGGCCCGTCGGCACGAGCGACCTGGGCTCCCGAGGATGCGAAGAGCGTCTCGGTCGGAATTACAGTTCCCATCCGCGCCGATACTCCTTGTGCACCATCGACTGGGCTCGCTCCGAGCCGTCGACCTTCAGTTCGGCGGCATTCCACCCGATCGTTTCGCCGGTGCGGTAGGCGATCGTTCCGAGCAGCACCGCTTCGGTCAGCGCACCGCTGTAATCGAAGTTGCAGGTCGTCTCGCCCGAACCGCTCCGGATCGCTTCGAGCCATTCCTGATGGTGGCCGATCGACGCCGGAATCGACGCTTCGGGACGACGGAAGTCGGCGAACTTCGCTTCGGGAAGCAGCAGATGTCGACCGTAGTCGCTCAACAGCCACCCCTCTTCGCCGATGAACAATTGCCCGCCGCTCCAGGCGAGCGAGTTCCCGGCTGAGTCCTTCAGATCGCGCACCTTTTCGGGAAGCCGACCGCTGTCGTACCAGTGCAGCCGCACCTCGCCGCGCTCCCCTCGCGCCGGATACAGATAGTCGACTTCGCACCAAGCCGGAGTCGAGACCGGATCGACTTCGGGGCCCCGCGCTTCGATGCGGATCGGATCGCGCAGATCGAGCGCCCAGTGGGCAAGATCCATGAAGTGACAGCCGAAGTCGCCGAGCGAACCGTTGCCGTAGTCCCAGAAACGCCGCCAGTTGAACGGATGAACGCCGGCGCTGTAGGGGCGTTCGGTCGCGGGGCCGAGCCAGAGGTCCCAGTCGACATTGGCCGGCTTGGGAACGTCGGTCGTGAATCGTCCGCCGGTGTACACGGCGCCGGCCCAGACATGCACTTCCGACACCTTGCCGATCGCTCCGGCGCGAATCAGCTCGACGACGCGACGGTAGTTGTCGCCGGCGTGGATCTGTGTCCCCATCTGAGTCACGAGCGAACGCTCGCGAGCGAGTTCCGCCAGCCGCCGAGCTTCCTTGACCGTGTGAGTCAACGGCTTTTCGCAATAGACGTGCTTCCCCATCCGCAGCGCCATCGCCGCCGCCGGCGCATGCGTGTGATCGGGAGTGCCGACCAGGACCGCATCGATCCGATCTTCTTCGTCCTCGAGCAGACGTCGCCAATCGGCATAGCGCCGAGTGTCGGGAAACGCTTCGGTCCCTTTGGCCAACAGTTCCGTATCGATGTCGGCCGCCGCGACGATTTCCTCGGACGCACAGCCACGGACGTTCTCGCCTGCTCGCCCGGTCACGCCGATCGCGGCCAGACGGAGTCGCTCGTTGGGCGATCGACCGGCTCGCACGACCGGCGCGACGCTCGAATGGAAACNNTGGACTCCGGCAAGGGCGATGCCGGCTGCGGAGAGCGTTCCGAGAAAGTGCCGGCGATCGAGACGAGTCGATTCGCGATCGCGATCGGTGAGGTTCGATGATGCAGCTTCGCGACTCATGGCAGGCGACTCCGGTGACGGGGGAGGGGTGGGGCGAGTGCCGAGGGGCGAACGACCCGGGCGGGAAATTCAGGCGAGAACGATTATCGCCGATCGCTCCCTGGTCTCGCCACGTCGCCGCCGCCGCCAAGCGGACGAATCCGACGAGTCGTTCGGGGTGCTCCCGAGCGATGGCGCACCTCGCAACGAACTCATCCGCTCCTTCGCCGCGTCGATTCGCGCGACCGGGATTGAGCGATTCGGGGAGCGACGACCACAATCGGCCACCGAAGCGATGCGTTCCCGGGAACGCGGGCGTGTAGCGGAGACCCGAGGGGTTCCCGCTCGATCCGTTCGATTCGACGCGCATCGCGCGAATCCCGTCGCTACGAAACTCGGCGCCGGGTCGATTCGCGAGGCAGGGAGCAGCAGGTGGAAACGGAGATCGGTGATCCGCGACGCGAACTATCTCGTCTGATCGAGCGCGGCGACGACGAAGGACTCCGCCGCGTGCTGGAAGTCATTCCCGCGTCGGACCTGGCGCTCGTTCTTTCGCGACTCTCGAACGACGAACGGACGGCGTTGCTCGGGCGTCTGCCGGTCGAGACGGCCGCCGATCTGATCGAGTACCTGCCGAACGTCCATGCGGTCTCGGCGATCGAGAATCTCGAACCGAGTTCGGCCGCCGCGATCATCGAACAGTTGCCGAGTCATCTGCAGGGGGATCTGATCGGCGAACTCGATGACGCCGACGCCCGCAACATTCTCGATCGGATGCCGCCGGAGGATGCCGCCTCGGCTCGGCAGCTCAGTCGCTACGAGGACGACGAGGCGGGAGGGCTGATGATCACCGAGATGCTGGTCTACGACGAGCGTCAGACGGTCGCCTCGGTCATCGCCGACCTGCGGATCCATGCCGATGCCTATCGTGATTACGAGATCCAGTACGGCTATGTGCGCGACGAACAGGGATGCCTGTCCGGGGTGCTGCGGATGCGGGATCTGCTGCTTGCCCCGCATGATCGGACGCTCGATCGACTGATGATCCGCCATCCGTCGTCGGTCGCCGATACGACGTCCCTCGAGGAGCTGGCGGAGTTCTTCGACGGCAACAACTTCCTCGGTGTGCCGGTCGTCGATCGCGAGCGGCGACCGGTCGGCGTCGTCCTCCGCTCGGCGGTGCATGTGGCCCGAGCCGAACGACAGGGCTCGGACCTGCTCAAGATGCAGGGGATCGTCGGCGGCGAGGAACTGCGGTCGTTTCCGCTGCTGACCCGTTCGCGACGCCGTCTGGCCTGGCTGAGCGTGAACATCGTGCTGAATCTGTTCGCCGCCAGCGTCATCGCGGCGTTTCAGGACACGCTGTCGAGCGTCATCGCGCTGGCGGTGTTCCTGCCGATCATTTCGGACATGAGCGGCTGCTCGGGAAACCAGGCGGTCGCCGTCACGATGCGCGAGCTGTCGCTGGGACTCGTTCGCGCCGACGAACTGCTGCGGGTCTGGCTGGCCGAGGTGTCGATCGGGCTGATGAACGGCGCGGCGCTCGGCGTGATGATCGGCCTGATCGCTTGGCTCTGGCAAGGACCGATGATGCTCGGGCTGGTCGTCGCGGCTGCCTTGGCGATCAACACCGTCGTCGCGGTCTCGCTCGGCGGAATCCTGCCGCTGCTGATGCGCCGCCTGAATCTCGACCCGGCCATCGCGTCGGGACCGATCCTGACGACCGTCACCGACATGTGCGGTTTCTTCTGGGTGCTCGGACTCGCTTCCCTGGTCCTCGATCGGCTGACCTGAAACGAAGACGGTCTGCATGAGGCCGAACGCGCAACGCGTACCGGACTACTTCGGACCGCGGTCGTCGTAGCCGCGCGGATGAGCCGAGTGCCACCGCCACGCGGAGCGGACGATCGATTCGAGGTCGCGGTAGCGCGCCTGCCAGCCGAGCACCTGTCGCGCCAGCGACGGATCGGCGACCAGCTCGGCCGGATCGCCGGCGCGGCGAGGCCCGAAGGTCACCGGAATCGGATGCCCGGTGACGCGGCGACAGGTCTCGATCACTTCGAGCACGCTGTAGCCGGTTCCGGTGCCGAGGTTCACCTTGAGACCTGCCGCGGGAGTCAAGCGTTCGAGCGCCGCCAGGTGAGCCGCTCCGAGATCGTCGACATGAATGTAGTCGCGAATGCAGGTGCCGTCGGGAGTCGGATAGTCGGTGCCGAAGACCGACACCGCATCGCGCTGACCGAGCGCGACCTGCAGCACGATCGGAATGAGATGACTCTCGGGGACGTGATCCTCACCGATCGTTCCGTCCTCGGCCGCTCCGGAGGCGTTGAAGTAGCGGAGTGCGGCGAAGCCCAGGCCGTAGGCGGCGGCATAATCGTCGAGCATCCGCTCGATCACCAGCTTGGTGAAGCCGTACGGATTCACCGGCGCCTGCTTCTCCGTCTCGCGGATCGGCACCAGATCGGGCTGACCGTAGGTCGCACAGGTGCTCGAAAAGACGAGCTTGCTCACGCCGGTCGATCGCATCGCTTCGAGCAGTCGATAGGTCGCGACGACGTTGTTGCCGTAGTACTTGGCCGGGTTCGTCACCGACTCGCCGACCAGCGCCGACGCCGCAAAATGGATCACCGCTTCGATCGACCGCGACTCGAGGACCTGAGCGACGAGCGATTCGTCCTGCAGGTCGCCGACGACGAGTTCCGCTCCGGTCACTGCCCCCCGATGCCCTTCGGAGAGATTGTCGAAGACGACGACACGATGGCCGGCCGCTCCCAGGAGCTTGACCATGTGCGAGCCGATGTAGCCGGCACCGCCGACGACCAGGATGTTCATTGCGTCTCCGAGTGACTGCCAGAAAAGGGAACGAGCGACCGACGCTGCGGTGAAGCCATGCCGCGCCGACCGAATGTTGTCCTTCGGCTCGCCGCGATTCTCGCTCGACCAGCCGCCGCGTATCGCCTAGGCGGCGCGGCGCGCCCGACGACGATCGGCAGTGACGCGCCGGCAGGTCGCGACCGGGTCATGCAGCGCTCGCCAAGTCGCCGCGTAGCTTCGAGCCGCGGAGAGGTAGTGGCTGCGATGCTGCAGCAGCTCTTCGATCGCCGCCGGCACCTGATCGATGCGCGAGACGACCGAACCGACGCTGCCGATCGGGACCGATTCGCTACCGGCCGCCGGTCGCACCAGCCTGAATCGAGCGCGAGCGATCGTCAACGGCTGCTCGGGGGCATGAGCCCAGCGAACGGCGATCCGTCGCTCCGAGACTTCTTCGGCCTGGACTTCTTCGGCCTGGGGCATGCCGGCCGACAGCGACAGAGCGACTCGGATCGCGCGCCCTCCGTCGGACTCCGGATCGCGCGCGACGACGACCGATTCGCCGAAACGGCCGGAGTGCTGCCGATCGGTCATCAGTGCGACCTCGACATGCCCCAAGGCGGCCGGCGGATCGACCAGTTCCAGGTCGGCGACGAGGAGCGAACCGTTCGGGATCGCCTGAGAGGACAGGACGAATCGCTCGCCGGAAGTCGGATCGATCGACGTCGTGAACGAGAGTTCTTCCGCATCCCGAGCCAGTCGCTCCCAATAGCGACGATTGACTTGTTCGATCTGGTCGGACAACCAGCAGGCTGCCGGCACGATCACCGGCACGCCGGAGGCGAGAAACTCACCCAGGATCCCGGCTCGGCGCGAGGCATACGTCCGAGCGTCGTAAAGCAGCAGTCCGACATCGGCGCGGCGAATCAGCGCCACGTAGTCACGTTCCGAAAGGGGATGATCGACATACTCGAGCCAGGCCCCCTTCGGTCCGGTCAGCCTTCGAGAGACCGCGACCTGCTGACGTCTCCACGGACGGCGACGTCGGCGCTGGACGACCAATCGTCCCCGTCCCGGTGCCAGCACGTCGCTCCGCAATCCGGACGCGATCCCGTCCAGTTCGTGCTGTCCCTTTTCGGCTCGCACCCCACCGGCCAGCGTGATTCGTGCCGGTCGCGATTCCTCCTCCGCATCGATCGTCCGAGGGACGAACGAGGGATTGATCGGATAGTCGAGCGGCTCGATCGGCCCGATGCCGAGATCCTCGTATTGCTTGGCGAGCGGCTCGCTCGTGGCGAACAGTCGGACGTCGAACGGCGCCGCCAGTCGCGAGGCGATCTGCAGCGTCCGATCGGCGCGGACCACGAACGAATCGTCTCGCTGCAAGTCGTATTCGTGAGGCCAGCCGAAGAAGCGATCGAAATGGAACTGCAGGCTCCAGCTCCGCCCGCGCGGCAAACGGCCGGTCGCCAGGCCGATCCCGATCGCCAGAAAATCGAGTTCGGTGAGCGTGGTGTGAAAGACGCAGGTCTCGCCGAACTCCGCGTCGACGCCGGTCCGCTCGGCAGCCAGCCCCGCAAACAGTCGATGGAGATCCTGCAGCGCGATCGTCACCGTCTCGCGCTGATCCGGATCGAGAGCGTTCCAATGGTCGCGAGTCGCGTCGTCGGGGAGATCGGCCGCATCGATGACCAATCGCGACTCGACCTCGCCTTCGTCGACCGACGGCCCTTTCCAGGCGCGGTGAATCGCCGCCGTGACTCGCTTCAGCAGCGAGCCGTTGCTGCGAGCCAGAGTCCGAACGCCCGGCAGGTCGGAGTTCGGGTGGTACGTCGTGCGGCGAAAGGTCGGATGGACCCGGATCGGCGTCGCGCCGCGAAGCGTGGAACGAGAGGGATCGGTCGCGGCGACGAGCTGTTCGGTCGCTCGAAAGGCACGATGGACCGCGACGTCGACGAGCAACCCCTCCGCCACCGCGGCTGCGGCAACCTGACGGGTGTAGTCGAAATGATGCCCGCCCGGCCCCTTGAGCGACGGATCGAGAATCAGCAGGTGCGTCATGGATCGCATCGTCCCTGAAGTCGCCTGAAGGAACGCCGATCCGTACGGCCCGCGCTCCCATGTCTCGAACCTCTCCGGCCCGAGGGGGGTGGAATATCAGAAGGTTCGACCGGGGTCAACGCGAAGGTCACGGAAACGACGCAGGGACCGGAGGACCTATGGTCCGACGAGCCGACGCCGATGCGGATTGCGATTGACCGAAAGCGAAGGTCGTCGCTACAAGCCCCGCGGACGAACCGTCAGGCCTTCGGTCGTCCGATCGAGTCGCCTCGGGCGGGCGCCGATCGAGTGCCGCCGCGAGGCAATCGGCCGCTCAGGAAACCTCCGCGTGAACCACCGACAGCTCGGAAGATCGGCGTGGCGATCGGTCNNGGTCGGCGGAGCCTTGACCGTCGCGCTGCTGCTGGTCGGCTGCGGCCGGATCGGACCGTTCCGAAGTCAGGAACTGCTTCCGGCCGGAGCCCCTGCGCTCGAAAACCCGCTCTTCATTCCGCAGCCCGATGCCGAGATCGTCTGGAACCAGCTGGTCGACGAACTCGACGACTACTTTCGCACACGGCGCGAGGAACGGGTCCGGATCATCGACAACGTGCAGACCGAGGGGTGGATCGAGACGTTCCCGGCGACCGGCGGAACCTGGCTCGAACCGTGGCGCACCGATTCGACTCCCGGATTCGAACGCTGGCAGTCGACGCTCCAGTCGATCCGCCGCTGGGCCCGCGTCCGCATGATTCCGGCGCCGGGCGGGTTTCGAGTCGAGGTCGCGGTCTACAAGGAACTCGAAGACCTCGAACAGCCGCAACACGCCTCGGTCGGCGGCTCGACGCGCCGCTACGACAACTCGCGCGAACGAGATGCGGAAGGGCTGATGATCGGCCCCGACCATTACGGCTGGATCCCTCAGGGGCGTGACACCTGCCTCGAGCAGCGAATCCTCGCGAACCTGCTCGGACGACTGACCGGACCACCGCGCTGACTCGGCAGGTTCCCGCCTCGCCGACTCGGAACAGGACGCGCGGCAGCGCGAGCGCGAGTCGGCGAACGGAGCGTGCTCGACGCTTCGCCACACTCAGCCGCCGAGCATCGACTGCAGCAGGTCCGCCACGAGGCGACTTCGCACCAGCTCGATCAGTCGCTCCATCGCGGCGACATCGGCATCGTTCCGGGCCGCGGAGCGCCAATGCCCGAAGACCGTCTCGATCGAAGCGAGCGCTCGCATCGCGGCCAACCTCGATCCGGTCGATGACGTCCGATCGACCAACATCCCGACGACTCCCCAGCGTCGGCAGCGTTCCAGGCAAGCGGCGACGTGGTCCCGCTGCTGCTCGTCGCTGAGCGCCGTCAACTCGCGAGCGCGAGCGAGCATCCAGGCGGCCAACAGCGTCTGGGCATTGTCGAGCAGTCGTTTCGGCGGCGCCCTCGTCACCCCGACGACGAGCGATCCTTCGAGCGGCGCTCGATCGAGCTCCGCTGCCAGCGCCGACGCCAACGCGATCCGGCGACTCTCGGGCCACGCTTCGATCTCCTGACGAGCGAGCCACTCGACGACACCGGCCGTGACGAACCGCTTCGCATCCTCCCGTTCCTCGACCGGCATCGCCTCGACCAGCTTCCGGATCTCTTCCCCGACGTCGACCTGCTTCTCCGCGATGCCGCCGAGCGCGACGCCGAAGGCCGACCAGCGCTCCGCGACCGTAACCGCCTCGGCGACGATATCGCCACGGCGTTCCGGTTCGTTCGCGAATCGTCGGCAGCCTGACGCGAACCACTCCTGCTCGAGCAGGGCGACGTTGCGGACCAGCCGCTGCCGATGTCGCTCGTGGAGCGCCGAAGCCCCCGACGTCGCATCGGCTCCGAAGTCGTCGAGGGTCCGGAACTCGTCGATCAGCCGATCGATGAGCGCCGCGCGGAGTTCCGGCGACTCGTCGTGCAGGTCGCGGAGCACGACCCAGCGGAGGAGTTGCGTACGGGTCGCCCGCTCCGGCTGCGGCAGCCAAGCGGCATACCAGGCGAAGAACAGGACGACCGCCATGACGGCCGCCGCGATTCCGACCGCTCCGAAGAGCCAGCGCGCAGGCATCGGCGGACGGTCTCCGTGGGGCGGCGAATGGGGCGCGGGGAGGGGGGCGTCGAGAGGCCTTCCTGGTGGTCGGCATCGTTCGCTTGCGCTATGCTGCCCCGAGTCGCCGAATCCCGCAAGTTCGACCGGCGATTCGGTCGACGGAATCGTCGTTCGGCTTGTCCCTTGTCTCTCCTTGCGCGGAGTCCCGGTGTGGCCGGATTCAAGGTCGAAGTCCCGCACGGTCTCGATGCCCCTACGGCCGTGGCACGGCTGCAGGGTTTCTCGGAAAAGATCCGCAAGTCGTACGAAGGGGAGATCACCGAGGTGGTCGAAACCTGGCACGAGGACGGTCGCTTGTCGTTCTCGTTCAAGGCGATGGGCTTTCGGATTTCCGGGGGCGCGGTGATCGATCACGAATGGGTCCGGATGGAAGGGACGCTGCCGCTCGCCGCCGTGATGTTCCGCGGCGCCATCGAACGCCAGATCCGCGAGAAGCTCGACGAGGCGCTCGGCTAGGCCCAGCCTGCGGCTCACATCCCGGCGTTTCGGCATCGGAGTCTCCCGATGTACTCCTTCGGCGAGCTCCGTCCCGACGAACGACGTGCCGGGCTCCATCTGCTCCTCGGCGGGATCGACGATCCGGACCGGAACGAGACGATCGAGGCGGGGCTGGAGACGATGCTCGCGGCGCCGCACGATCATCTGTTGATCGGCGCCCGATCGGGCGAGCGACTGTCGGCCGTCGTCTGGGGTACCCGGAGCGGTGACGATTCGCTGCTGGTCGGTGATCCGGGTTTGGCGAGCGGTCTCGTCGACGCCGACGAAGCGGTTGCGGGGATCGCAAAGTGCCTCGCCGACGCTGCCGATCGACTCGGACTGGTGTTGGTCCAGGTGATGCTCGGCCCGCAGCGAATCGACTTGGCTCCCTGCTTCCTGTCGGCCGGTTGGGAACGTGCGACGCGACTGGAGTATCTGGCTGCGAGAATCGGACCGGAGAACGAGCCGATCGACCGGCGAGAGGTCGACTCGGCGTCCGATTGGCGCTGGGTCGATGCCGACTCGCTCGCTCCCGGGGCGCTCCAGCGACTGGTCGCCGCGACTCACGAAGACTCGCAGGACTGCCCGTTTCTCGAGGGGCGACGCAGTCCGGCCGAGCTGCTGGCGACGTATGCCCGGTCGTCCGAATCGGGAACGGCACTCTGGCGCGTGCTGCTCGACGACGACGAACCGGTCGGATGCGTTCTCGCGGGATTGCAGGGGGGCGGAACCCAGATCGAATGGATCTATTTCGGAGTCGCGAGGAATCGACGGGGGATGGGCTTGGGAGACCGTTTGGCCGAACATGGATTCGCTCAAGCTCGTAGCATCGGCGTCGGCATGATCGTGCTCGGACTGGACGAGTCGAACGAACCGGCTCGGCGACTGTATGCCCGCTGGGGGTTTCGGGTCTGGGATCGTCGCCTTGTCCTGCTGCGATGGCGGGAACGACCGAGCTCACCCCTCCTCTGATCGACGCCATCGCCTTGCGGACGGAACATCGGTTCGTGATGACGTGCGTTACCGAAGACGTTCGAGTCGAGCCGGAAAGGGATTCCATGTCTCGTCATTCCCACAGCGATCGTCCCGAAGTCGCCGGCTCGCCGGTCGATGCAGGACCGATCGTCGGTCGGGCGTCGGTCAGCCGTGCGATCCGGTATCGAAGGACCCTGGTGGCCTTGCTTCTGGTCGTCTTCGCCGGCGGATGCGGCGGAACCGATTCCGAATCGGCTGACCCGGCGACGGAACAAGCGGCTTCGGGGGCACCGCTCCAGGTCCTGATCGTCGACGCGTCGGAAGCCGAAACCGAGATCCGGCGCTATTGGAACGCGGAAGCGGACGTCCCTGTCGAGACGCGCGGCATGAGTCGGGATGAGTTCGCCGCCGACCCTCTCGCAGCCATCGAACCGTTCGATGTCGTCGTCTATCCGTCCGAGTTCGCGGCGTCGCTGGCGGCGGAAGGAGGACTGTTGACGATCGGGATCGGTCAATTGGCTGACGAACGCTGGAACGGCTCCGACGTGCTCGATCGCGATAAGGGGCTCGCGGTCCGATGGGGAGACGAGACGATCGGGGTTTCGCTCGGGCATCGCCCGTGGTTGATGGTCTATCGAGCCGACTTGCTCGAGCAAGCGGGAATCGAGGTTCCGACGACCTGGGAGGAATACGACGCCGCCGCGAAACGGCTGGCGACCAGCGGCGTGCTTGTCGGCGAGGAGCAGGTTCTCGGCTCGGCCGAACCGACCGCTTCCCCCTGGAGCGGCCATCTGCTGCTGGCGCGAAGTGGTGCCTCGATCCGACATCAGGGAGCCTACAGCGGGCTGTTCGACCTCGGCAGCACGACCCCGCTCCTCGAGACCCCTCCGTTCGTCGAGGCGCTCGAGCGACTCGCCGCCGTCGCTCCCTCCGAAGCGTTGACTCCCGAAGCATGCCTCGACGCCTTGGCGTCCGGGCGAGCCGCCATCGGCATTCTCCCGCTGCCGACGATCGGCTCNNGACCTCCGGCGGGTCGGAGGCGGGATCGGCCGAAACGGAAGCTGCCGATCCGAATCGTGACGCGACCGACACGAGTGCCGATCAGGTGATCGACGGGCTGCGCATCGCGCCGCTCCCCGGATCGAATCGGGTGTATGTCAATCGCGACGGAAGTTGGCGCGAACGGCGCGACGAAGAAGGGAAATCGGTGCCGTACTCGGGAGGCCCGGGGACCCTCGCATCGATCACGTCCGAGACTCGTCGAGCGGGAACGTCGTGGGGCTTCGTCCGGTGGCTCGGATCGTCCGCGACTCAGAACCGATTGGCGGGGGTGCTCTCCGATTCGATGCCGACTCGGCGCTCGGGACTCGGCACGATCGATCGCTGGCTCGATCCGCGGTTCGGGGCGGTGGCGGCCGAGGAAGCGGCCGAGTTGCTGCGACAGTCCGAGGGGGGTTCGGTCGCGATGCTCCCCCCGCGTTCCCCCCTGGAACGTCAGCTGATGGATCACCTCGATCGGGCAGTCGCGGCTCGTCGCGAGGGGATGGGGGGAGCCGAGGCGTTGGCCGAAGCGGCCGGGAAATGGTCCGAAGCGATTGCCGCTCGCGGTGCCGAGCGATTCTCGGAGGAGTTCGAAGCGGGGCTGGGACTCTGACGGCAGGATCGGCCGCGGCGATCGCTCGGGCGAAGCGGGGCTCGCGTACCCTTTGGCTCTTGTCGGTCGCGAGGGTTGTCGCTAGATTACCCGTTTCCCCTGGGGATGATCAGAAGCGCCTGGGGCGCGACGAGCGTTTTGAGGAGTCGGTTCGGTGGCTGGAACGAAGACGTACATGGCCAAGCCCGGCGAAGTGAAGCAGGGCTGGTGGGTTGTCGACGGTCAGGACAAGATCGTCGGCCGCTTGGCCCGCGATATTGCCATGATCTTGATGGGCAAGCACCGTCCGACCTACACCCCGCATGTCGACACCGGCGATTTCGTGATCGTCCTGAACTGCGACAAGGTGCGGTTTACCGGTCGGAAGTGGCAGCAGAAGACCTACACCTGGTACACCGGCTATCCGGGACTTCGGAGCGAGACGGCGGCCGATCGCTTGGCTCGTCGCCCCGAACTGATCCTGCACGATGCCGTGCGCCGGATGCTTCCCAAGAACAAGCTCGGCCGCAAGATGCTGAGCAAGCTGAAGCTCTACACCGGCAGCGAGCACGAGCACCAGGCTCAGCAGCCGAAGGCAATCGATTTGGGGGCGTGAGCCGGTCGGTTCGGATCCCCGCGGACGGCGACGTCGCGGCCGATTCGGACCTCGGATAGTCGGGCACGATACCGCTGAACCCAAGGCCGCCGGATCCTTCCGCGGTCGTCAATTCACGAGAGCGATAGAAGCCGATGGTTACCGGAAAGAAGGACAGGATCACGGGTCATTCGATGGGCACCGGCCGTCGCAAGACGTCGGTGGCTCGCGTTCGCCTGCTCGCGGGTTCGGGCAAGGTGACGATCAACGGTCGCGATCTCGTCGACTACTTCCCGCGGGTCCAGGACCGACGCCTGCTGCTCGATACGCTCGATGCGTGCGGAGCGGTCGAGGCGGTCGATCTGGCGATCAACGTCGCCGGCGGTGGCCCGACCGGCCAGGCCGGTGCGTGCCGGATGGGGATCGCTCGCGCTCTGGTCGGCTTCAACGTCGACTACTTCCCGTCGCTGCGTGACGGCGGGTTCCTGACCCGTGACTCGCGCATGAAGGAACGCAAGAAGTTCGGTCTGCACGGTGCCCGCCGCGGTACCCAGTTCTCGAAGCGTTGATCGCCTTTCGAGAACGGCTCGGGCCGTTCGATCTTCGACAGCATTCGGAGGCCGCCTTCCGCAAGGAACGCGGCCTCTTTTCTTTTTCGCTCCGCCGCCGAGTGCAGTTCGGTGCCGAGCGTCCGGCCGTGTAGCGAGCTCTCGCCAGTTCGTCGTCGCGATCGAGCCGGCGGCAGCACGATTGCCGCAACCGGCAACCGACGTCACGGACTCGCGCTGTTTGTCGCATTGTCGCGGGCAGCGATCGGTGCCCGACCGAGAGCCTAGCGGGTCGCGTCGCGAACGATCTTTCGTCGCGACTTTCCTCGCCTCGGGGCGTCGATTACCGTAGGACGCTCGCATCGGCCCCACCCGCGGAGCGAATCGGCGATGAGCGATCGACCGTCCGAAGAGTCCGGCACCCAAGAGCCGCCGCGCGGCCTGTTTCCGACGCTGCGACGGATCGGTCCGGGTCTGATCATCGCCGGCTCGATCGTCGGTTCGGGCGAGCTGATCGCGACGACCAAGACCGGTGCCGATGCCGGCTTCTGGCTGCTGTGGCTGATCGTCATCGGCTGCCTGATCAAGGTCTTCGTCCAGGTCGAGTTGGGGCGATACACGATCTCGAGCGGCGAGACGACGATCACGGCGATGAACCGGGTTCCCGGCCCGCGATTGGGACATCGAGGGAACTGGATCCTCTGGTATTGGTTCGTGATGTTCGTAGCCAGTATCGCGCAGCTCGGCGGAATCGTCGGCGGCGTCGGTCAGGCGTTGTCGATCTCGTTGCCGCTGACCGCCGACGGTCGCTTGTACGATCGGATCGCTCAGGCCGAGGGAAAGATCCAGGTCGATGTCGCGCTCTGGAAGCGCCGCGACCTCAGCAAGCCCGAAGGGGAGTTCGCTCTGCCGATCGGAACCGACATCGTCGACCGGACGATGCTCTCGACGTCGCGCGTCTGCGAGACGCTGCGCACGCGGCTGGACGATCGATACGCGGCGATCCAACGCGAGCTGCTGGGAGCGGAACCCGAGACGTGGGATCGACTGCAGGCCGAGACGATCGAGCTGCAGCAGAAGCGAGACGATCTGAACGATCTGATTCGCCACGCCGAGCGGGTCCGCGACGCGATCCGATTCGCGGAAGGGAATGCGAATGTCGGTGCCGACGACGACCCGGCAAAGCAACTCGCGTTTCGCACGATCGCCCAGACGGTCCGGGCGACTCAGGAGCAGTGGAGCGCGCTGATCGAGCTCGATCGCTTGCGCGCCGAGGTCGCGGCGGCGGACGCGGCGTTGTCGGTCGCGGAAGCGGGAGATCGGGAATCGCGAATCGAAGCGGCTCGATTGGCGCTCGCTTCGGCCGCCGAACGGGCCGCGGCGCTCGAAGCGGAGTGCCGGCTGCGCGAAGCGGAATTGGGGAACGAGACGGGGCGTCCGTTGACCGACGCGTTCGCGACGTATCGGAGCGAGATCGCCGGGCTGTCTCCGCCGATCGACGACAAGCTCTGGGCAGGGATCGTCGCGATCATCACTTCGCTGATCCTGATCAAGGGACGTTTCGGCCTGATCCTCTCGTTCTCGACGGCGATGGTCGCTTCGTTCACCGCCGCAACGGTCCTCAACCTGTTCCTGCTTCAATCGCACGAGGCATGGTCGGTCTCGTGGAACGACCTGGTCGACGGCTTCCGCTTTCGCTTGCCGCCGGGTCAGGACGGGGATTCGTGGTCGGCTCTTTCGACCGCGCTCAAGACGTTCGGGATCATCGGGGTCGGCGCAACCGAACTGGTCGCGTACCCGTACTGGTGCGCCGAACAGGGCTATGCGCGGTTCACCGGACCGCGCGACGAATCCGAAGACTGGGCGCGACGCGCTCGCGGCTGGATCCGCGTGATGTGGGTCGACGCCTGGGGATCGATGCTGATCTACACCTTCGCGACGATCGCCTTCTACCTGCTCGGCGCAGCGGTGCTCGGTCGCTCGGGCGTGTTGCCGAGCGAATCGAATCTGATCCGCTACCTGACGGTGATGTTCGAGCCGGTGTTCGGGAGCAGCGCGAGGCTGATGTTCCTGTTCGGCGTCTTCGCGGTTCTGTACTCGACCCTGTTCGTCGCTACCGCTTCGCATGCCCGCGTCTTCGGCGATGCGCTGCGCGTGCTGCGATTCGTGCCGCCGACGCCGCGTGCCTACGACCTGACGGTCATGACGCTCAGCGGCTTGTTTCCGATGATCTGCCTGGCGATCTACCTGGTCTTTCCGAAGCCGACCTTCCTGGTGATGCTCAGCGGCCTGATGCAGGCGATCATGCTGCCGATGCTCGCGTTGACCGCCATCTTCCTGCGGCGGACGCGGCTGGATCGACGCTTGGCTCCGGGCCTCCTTTCCGACGTCGGGCTGATCGTTTCGAGCCTGGGAATGCTGGTCGCCGGCGGTTGGCTCGCCTGGAGCGAACTGGCAAAGCTCCTCTGACCCGCCGCCGGAGCGGATCGGTCGCGGGGACCTCGAGGGTCGTGACGGTTGTAGGGGATCGCATCGCAGCGATCGGGCAAAAGGTAGGGCAGGGCTCTCGGGTCCGAGAGGGAATCGGGATAGGTTTCGCTCAAGTCCCGTTCCCGCCGCTCGCCCTTCGAGTCTCATGTCCCGACGTCGCCTGTTTCTGGTCCTCGCCCCATGGGCGTTCCTGTCGGTCAGCATGCTGCTGACCCGTTGGGCTCGCGCTCCGGTCCCTCCGAACTGGGCCGCGAACGAGATCGCGATGCCGCGCATGAACGAAGTCGCCTCGGTCTCGGTCTTCGGGCCGACCTCCGAACGACTCAACGCCGCGACTCGGCAGCGCGAGGCCGAATGGCGCGAGCGGCTCGGCGAAGCCTGTCACGTCTGGTCGTCGCCCCCCTTCGTCCTGGCCGGCGACGTCGACGAAGCGACCTTGCGACGGGTCTATCGGCGGACCGTCCTTCCCGCGACGCGGGCGCTGGTCGGCGAGTACTTCGAGCGATTGCCGGACGAGCCGATCACGCTGCTGGTGTTCAAGGACACCGAGTCGTACGTGGCGGAGGCCGAGCGACTGTTCGGCGATCGACACCTGAGCGTCTACGGCTACTACCGACCGGACCGAAGGACTGTCGTCGCCAACCTGGCGACCGGTGGCGGCACGCTCGTCCACGAGCTGACTCACGCGCTGATGGACTTCGACTTTCCCGATGCTCCGGCCTGGTTTCAGGAAGGGTTCGCCAGTCTGCACGAGCACGGCGAGTTCGTGCTGCACGATGGACGCTACGTGCTGCGGGGATTGCCGAACTGGCGCGAGCATGACCTCCCTCCCGGCGGCCTCGCCGGTTCGCTCGAACAACTGCTGACGCGCCGGCGTCTGCAGGGAGAGGACGAACTGGTCGCCTACGCCTCGAGCCGACACTTGTGCCTGTTCCTGCAGCAGCAGGGGAAGCTCGCCGACTGCTACCGGGCACTGCGCACGGCGGTCGCTGCGGGCGAGGATCCGCATGGCGTGGCGACGCTCCGTCGCGCTCTGGCGGCCCCCTCGCTCTCGGCCGTCGAGTCGAGCTTTCGCGATTGGGTCGAAACCGGATGCGCGATCGCCGACGATCCGTCGGACGCACGTTCGTCTCGCCTGCGCGACGCGGCCGCCCTGTCGACCGAACCGACCGTTTCCGCTCCGCTCGCCGCTCGCCCTCCGAGGACGCTCCGATGACTTCGGCCCCTGTCGTCGATCCGCTCGCATCACTGCCGGTCGCGGACAGCCTCGCGTCGAGCCTTGCCGTCGGTGCCGGAACCTCTTTCGGCTCGCGCGACGCGACCGAGCGTCTGCGCGTGATGCACGTGATCAACGGCGAGCACTACAGCGGAGCCGAACGGGTGCAGGATCTGCTCGCCCTGCGATCGGGCGAGTTCGGAGTCGATGTCGAGTTCGCCTGCGTGAAGGGGGACAAGTTCCCGTCGATGCGTCGTTCGCGCGAGACGCCGCTGCATTCGCTGAGGATGAGTCACAAGTTCGATCTGCGAGCGGTCCGCGAACTGTCGACTCTGGCACGCGAACGTCAGATCGATCTGCTTCACGCCCACACGCCTCGATCGGCGATGATCGCCAGCGGAGCGGCGCAGCTGACCGGTCTACCGCTGGTCTTCCACGTCCACAGTCCGACCAGCCGCGATTCGACTCGACGACTGACCAACTGGTGCAATCATCTGATCGAGCGTTGGTCGATCCGTCGTGCGGTCGCGGTCCTCTGCGTCTCGGACACGCTGCGCGATCACACGATCTCCGCCGGGATTCCGGCGGAACGAGTCGTGACGGTCGCCAACGGAGTTCCGTGTCGCGATGCGACGAAGCGCGAACCGTTGTCCGACGGCGTGCCGACGATCGGGACGATCGCCCTGTTCCGGCCGCGGAAGGGGACCGAAGTGCTGCTCGACGCGATCGCCGAACTGCAACGGCGCGGTCGCGAGGTCCGGCTGCGAGCGGTCGGCGGGTTCGAGACCGAAGCGTACGGTCGCTCGCTGCTGGAACGGACCGCGTCGCTCGGCATCGAGGGGCTGGTCGAGTGGACCGGCTTTACCCGAGAGGTCGACGCGGAGCTCGAGCGTCTGGATCTCTTCGCGCTTCCGAGCCTGTTCGGCGAGGGGATGCCGATGGTCGTCCTGGAGGCGATGGCGGCCGGTCTGCCGACGATCGCCTCGGAGGTGGAAGGGGTGCCTCAGGTGATCGAGCATGGTCGACACGGCCTGCTCGTTCCGCCGGGCGAAGTCGCTCCGCTGGCCGACGCGATCGAACGGATGCTCGATGATCCGGAGAGCGCGCGATCGCTGGGGCGAGCCGGTCGCCAGCGGCAACAGGAGGCGTTCTCGGACCGATCGATGGCGCGCGGCGTCGCCGATGCCTATCGGCGTCTGATGGTCGGTCGTCGTCCGCAGCGCGCGGCGCGAAGCTGATCGGTCGGTCGCACGATCGGCCGCGCCGATTTCGCTCGCGGCGCCGGCTGCCTTGTTTCGCTAGCGCCGAGCTCGCGCCGCGTTCGCCTCGCGCCAGGTCTCCGGCGGCGTTCCCTGGTAGCCGGCCAGCCAACCGGTGGCGAAGGCGGCCTGAAAGTTGAAGCCGCCGATCGGTCCGTCGAGATCGAGCACTTCACCGGCCAGGTAGAGACCGGGAACCTTGCGACTGGCCATCGTGCGCGAATCGACCTCGCTCAGTCGTACGCCGCCGGCGGTCACTTCAGCCTTGGCGAACCCGAGCGTTCCGGTGACGACCAGGGGCAGCCCCTTGAGCCCGGCGGCAATTCGACGGAACCACTCCATCGGCACCTCGGCCAGACGTCGTTCGGGGTCACACCCCAGATGCCTAACCAGCGCCTCGGCAAACCGAGCGAAGACGATGCGAGCCAGGGCTGCGGCGAGCGACTTGCGCGGCTCGTCGGCGCGACGTTCGAGCAGTTCCGCCAGCAGATTGTCGACCGTCCGATCGGGAAACCAATCGCAGGTCAGGAGCGTTCGGTGCGATGCCCGGCGAGCCACCTCGCGCGACACGTTCATCGCCGCCGGCCCCGACAGTCCGACGTGGGTGATCAGCAGGGATGAGCGGCAGCGAGCGAGCGGGCGTTTCGGCCGTCGGGCGGCCGGATCATCGACGTCCCACACCGCTACCTCGACCGGATCGAACGTCAGCCCCTGGAGTTCGCGCAGCCAGGGAGCGTCGAGCGTCAGAGGGACGAGCGACGGAACGGGGGGAACGATCTCGTGTCCGAGTTCGGCGAGCCACGGGTAGCCGTCGCCGGTCGTGCCGCAGCCCGGGTACGATCGGCCGCCGACGGTGACGATCACCTGAGGTGCGGTCCAGCGACCGACGTCGGCTTGAACCTCGAACCGATCGCCGTCCCGAACCAGACTCCGGACCGCCGTCTTCAGCTTCAGGGAAGCACCGGAGCGGTGGAGTCGCTCGACGAGCGCATCTCGAACGTCGATCGCCCGATCGCTGCGAGGAAAGACCTTGCCGGTCGACTCGATCTTGGTCGGCACCCCTTCCGCCGCGAAGAGCGCGACGACATCGTCGGGGCCGAGATACGAGAGCGGCGAGTGGAGAAAGCGACCGGCCGGGCCGTAGGCGGCGACGATTCCGGCGGCATCGGTCGCGTGCGTGACGTTGCAGCGCGTCCCGCCGGACATCAGGATCTTGACCCCGGCCTTGGGCGCCTTCTCGAGCAGCAGCGTCCGCCGCCCGATCGAGGCGCTCCGTTCCGCCGCGATCAGTCCCGCCGCGCCGGCACCGATCACGATCGTTTCGGGCTCCTCCATGATCCGCTTCCTGACCGTTCCGGACGAACGGATCGAACCGGCAAAGCCCCGCCCGGTCTCGTCACGCCGCCGAACAGCCGCTGAGCCGAATCGACGATCGGAGCGGCATTCCCGAGATGCGCGAAGAACACCGAGGCAACCATCGACCGCCCCGGTCACGACGAACGGGGACCGGGAACCGGCCCCCTGAGATTCGAGAGGTCAGCGAGCCGCGATCACTTGCCGATGGCCGGAGGGAGCAGGGCCAGGACCGACGCGCTCGGGCGAGGAATGACGTGGGCAGCGATCAGCTTGCCGAGCCCTTCCACCTGACGCTTGCCGCTCTCGACCGCCGCAGCGACTGCCGCGACATCGCCGCGGATGACGATCGTCACGTAGCCGCCGCCGAGCTTCTCCTTGCCGAGCACCTCGACGTTGGCCGCCTTGCAGGCGGTATCGATCGCCTGGAAGACCGCCGTGAACCCCTGCGTCTCGATGAAACCCAACGCCGAACCTTCAGCCGAATCGGACACGCTTCGATCTCCCTTGGCTCGGTCGGCCGGACGATGGACGACCTCTTGCTGAATCAACGGATTGACTTCCCGAGGGCCGTCGACGACCGGCCAGATATCGGGAGTCGGACGGCTGATGACCTGCGCCGAGGGCTTGCCCCCCATCCGCTCGGCCCATTCCCGTCCGGTTTCGATCGCCCGCGAGACGTTGGCGACGTCGCCGGCAATCTTGAGCACCACTCCCAACGCGTCGTTCAACTCGGCCTGGATGATCTCGATCCGAGCCGCCTTTTCCATGGCGTCGAGCGCTACCATCGCCGGCGTGAAGCCGGTCGTCTCAAGCAGGCCGAGGGCGGCCGGAACCTGAACCATCGCAGGAACCTGTCGGGAACGCGGGAAAGGAACTCGTACTCGCTCCATCTTCGTTCGTAGGTGCCGCTTCCGACAGATCCCCTCGGCAAGATTTACCGCTCCGGCAATTCGGGCAAACACCCGTGGAGCGATCAGGGGACGAAACGAACGATCATGCCGAACGAAACGGCCGGGCAGAACGCTGCCGCCGAAGCCTCGCGAGACGCTAACGGCACCGAGCGACACGCGGCCGCTCGAACAGGGAACTCGCTCAGGAAGGATTCTCGCGAGGGGCCTCGGAACGGACGCCGGCGGGAGGATTGGTCGAGGCGCCTGTCGAGCCGCTCGTCGACCGCTCACCCAGCGGTGCGACCGTCAACGGAGACGGCGAGACCGGAGGACTCGACGCATCGGCCGCGGGAGTCGGATCGGTCGGCGTTCCGGGAGGGGTCGGGGGAACGGCCTTCGTCGGCGAGGTGGCCGCGACTTCGTCCGCCACGCTTCGGACGACATGGACGCTCGGCCCGATCAGATCCTGGATCGCCGCCCGATCGAGCTCCTCGGTCCGGACCAAGCCTTCGGCGATCGCGGTCAGGCGATCCCGCTTCTCCTCGAGCAGGGTCGACGCGCGTTCGGCAGCCGAGGTCAGGATCGACGCCACTTCTTCGTCGATCTGCTCCATCGTGTGCTCGCTGAACTGGCGATGCTGATGGATTTCGCGGCCGAGGAACGGATCGTCGTCGGTCATCTTGTAGCTGACCGGACCGAGACGGGGGCTCATCCCCCAGTTCATCACCATGCGCCGCGCGATCATCGAAGCGCGTTCGAGGTCGTTTTCGGCGCCGACCGTCACCTCCTGATACACCAGTCGCTCGGCCGCTCGACCGGCCAGCAGCACGACCAGTTGATCGCGCAGCTCCGACTCGCTCAGGTTGAGCTTGTCTTCGAAGGGGACCATCTGAGTGACGCCGAGCGCCTGGCCGCGCGGCACGATCGTCACCTTGTGGACCGGATGCGCTCCGGGCAGGTACCAGGCGGCGATCGTATGGCCGGCCTCGTGATAGGCGGTCTTTTCCTTTTCGAGCGGCGAGAGAACCTCCTCGCGCTTCGCTCCCATCAGCACCTTGTCGCGGGCGTACTCGAAGTCCGCCATGTCGACCTGACTCTTGTTCTGCCGAGCCGCCCAGAGCGCCGCCTCGTTGACGACGTTCCGGATGTCGGCTCCGGTCAGGCCGATGCAGCCGGCGGCGAGGACCTGCAGGTCGACGTTCTCGCCGAGCGGCACGTCGCGGACATGCACCTTGAAGATCTCGACGCGCCCCTTCTGAGTCGGGCGGCTGACGGTGATCAGACGATCGAAACGTCCCGGGCGAAGGAGGGCCGGATCGAGCACATCGGCTCGGTTGGTGGCGGCGAGCACGATGACCGAGTCGTTCGGCGCGAAGCCGTCCATCTCGCCGAGGATCTGGTTGAGCGTCTGTTCCCGCTCGTCGTGACCACCTCCCAGACCGGCGCCGCGCTGCCGACCGACCGCATCGATCTCGTCGATGAAGATGATCGCCGGCGAGTTCTCCTTGGCGGTGCCGAAGAGATCGCGTACGCGACTCGCGCCGACACCGACGAACATCTGGATGAATTCGCTGCCGTTGACCGAGTAGTACGGCACGTTCGCTTCGCCGGCGACCGCGCGAGCCAACAGCGTCTTGCCGGTTCCCGGAGGTCCGTTGAGCAGGACTCCCTTGGGGACACGGCCACCGAGCTTGCGGAACTTGTCCGGTTCCTTCAGGTACTCGACGATCTCGGCCAGGTCCGCCTTGACCCCTTCCAGGCCGGCGACATCGGCGAAGGTGATCTGCTGCTGAGCCCCTTCGTAGCGTTTCGCCGGACTGCGCGAGAATCCCGACAGGAAACCGCCGCCGTTCATCATCTGATTCTGCTGGCGTCGGATCTGGAGCCAGATGAAGACGACGGCACCGATCATCAGGCCGACGAGGACCAACGAGACGATGGTCGAGGCGTTCGATTCGGGAGTCCAGTCGCGCGGCACGTTCTTCTCGCGCGCCAACCGGACGAGTTCCTGGTAGTCAGGCGACTCGGGACTTCCGACGATCGCGACGAACTCCTTCTTCAGTCGCGTCCGCTTCTTGGTGCCGGCCGCGCCGGTCATCTCGTAGTCCGGTTCGAACGGAGGGACGACGAACTCGCCGTAGACCCGGTCGGCATCGAAGCGGAGCGACTTGACGTTGCTGCCGACCTCGGCTCCGTGCTCGTCGACGAAGGGACGCCCTCGTTCGTCGAGTCCTTGGAGCTGCTGGAGCACGAACGAGACGCGGACGCGGGACGGACTGATGTCCCGCGAGGCGACGAGCATGAGGGCCACGAGCACCAGGAGTACGGTGATCACGAACCAGATGTTGACGCCTCGGAACGGCGGACGCTCTTCGCGCTTCTCTCCGCCCTTCCGACGATTCTCCTCCATCGACACGCTCCCCGAGTTATCCGGACGGCAGGCGGCCGTAGCCGCGGCCGAGACGTTTCGCGGCCGGCCGACGGGCCTCGCCGTCGGCACTCTCTCGCACCAGCGCCCACCCCGGAATCGACTCGAAGTCGGACGCGCGAATCGAAGCTCACGATTCTAGCGGAGCAGCTCGGAATTGGCGACGGACGGGGGACGGCGAAGGAGCGAACCGATCGGCCCCCGGGGGGAACGCCGTTCGCGTTCACCGATCGGATAGACTCGATCTTCCGCCCCCCACGCCGCTCCTTGCCACGAGAGATCGGGAGTCGATGCGATGCCCGAAGGAAGTCCTGCGACGAGTCGATTCCGTTCGCGGCGCCGACCGGCTCGGCCGACGCACCAGTCGCCTTGGCTCACGATCCGTGTGATTCTGGCGATCCTCGTCCCGTCGCTGTTCGCCGACGCGACGAACGCGCGCGAGATGACCGCTGCCCCGCCTTCCGCCGAACGCCCCAACATCGTGGTGATTCTGGCGGATGATCTGGGAGCCGGCGATCTCGGCTGCTGCGGAGCGACCGACCTGGTGACTCCGAATCTGGACCGGCTGTTCGCCGACGCGCTTCGGTTCGAGCGATTTCGCGCGGCGAGCTGCGTCTGTTCGCCGACGCGAGCGGCGCTGCTGACCGGCTGTCATCCGGACCGAGTCGGCGTGCCGGGAGTCATTCGGACTCACCCGAACGACGACTGGGGATTTCTGGATCCCGCGGCGCTCCTGCTCCCCCAACGACTTCGGGAAGCGGGGTACCGCTCGATCGCGATCGGCAAGTGGCACCTGGGACTCGAACCGCCGAATCTGCCGCGTTCCCGAGGCTTCGATCGATTTCGAGGTTTCCTCGGCGACATGATGGACGATTACCGGACGCATCGCCGTCACGGCATCAACTACCTGCGCGATGACGAACGGGAGATCGACCCGCCGGGGCACGCGACCGATCTGTTCACGCAATGGGCGATCGAGGAACTCGAACAGGCAGCGACTCGCCCCGAACCGTTTTTCCTCTATCTGGCCTACAACGCGCCGCACACCCCGATCCAGCCTCCGGACGCGGCGCTCGAGCGAGTGCTGCGACGCGAAACAGGAATCGACCCGAAACGTGCCCGCCTTGTCGCGCTGATCGAGCATCTCGACGAGGGAGTCGGCCGGGTGCTCGAGACGCTGTCGCGGACCGGCCTGGACAAGACGACGATCGTCGTCTTCACGAGCGACAACGGAGGGCAGCTGGACGTCGGCGCCGACAACGGTCCGTGGCGCGACGGCAAACAGAGTCTCTATGACGGTGGCCTGCGAGTCCCGTGCGCGATCCGGTTTCCCGGAGTCACCTCCGCCGGCTCGACCACGCAGGTCCCGGCGGTGACCGTCGATCTCTTCGCGACGCTCTGCGATGCCGCCGGGCTCGAGCCGGGGCCGATCGACGGGGCGAGTCTGCTGCCGACGCTGCAGGGGTTGCCCCAACCCGACCTGTCGACCCGCACGCTCTACTTCGTGCGACGCGAAGGGGGAGACCGCTATGCGGGCGAGACGATCAACGCGGTGATTCGGGAGCGTTGGAAACTGGTCCGCAACGACCCGTTCGCGCCGCGCGAACTGTTCGATCTCGAAGCCGATCCGTTCGAGACTCATGATCTGGCGGCAGAACGCCCCGAGATCGTGCGCGAGCTGGCACGACGGATGGCGATCGAAGTGCAGCGAGCCGGAGCGGTCCCGTGGCAACGGCCGAGTCGCTCCGCCGCGGCGCAGTCGGAGGAATCGAAGTGAGTTATCCCCGCGCAGCTCGGCGGCAGCGAGTCGACGGTTCGGTCGACCTCAGGCCCACTCGAAACCGGTCGTGCGACGGATCCGTTCGTCGAAGTTGCCGATGAGACCGCCGATCACGTCCCAGCGCTGCGGGCGTCGGACCTCGATATCGCCGTGCTGATTGACTCGCACGATCGTCTCGGGCTGAACGCCGACCGCCAACAGGTCGTCGGCATGGATCTCGCCGTCGTTGATGATCGACTCGAGAGTGCTTCCGGTCATCTCGATGAACTTCATCATCCGCTCTCCGCCAGGGACGCCGATCGCCGATGATCCGGGGCGTGAGACGAGCGTCTCGAAGAAGCCGCACCCGACCGACCGCGCGCCGCTGCGACCCGTCGCAGTCGGACTCGGCGACCGAATCCTGTGGCTGGATTCGTCGCCGGCGAAGCGACCTCGGCCGTCGCGTCCCGAATCCATGATAATCGCCGCCGCCGCGAGGAGCGCCGGGCGCTCGCCGAACCTTCATCGAGCGCGCCGTCCGCGAGCGGGGGCCTAGACGAGTTCCCGCAGCGGACGGGTCTCGGGATCGACCGGATATTGCGGTCGGCCGCGCAGGTCGAACTCGCGGACCTGAGTCAGATCGATGCCGATCCGATGATAGAGCGTCGCGAGAATTTCGGCGAAGGTCACCGGTCGCTCGGTCGCGTACTCTCCGAGACGATTGGTTGCGCCGATCACCTGTCCGGTCCGCATCCCGCCTCCGGCCAACAGCGCACACGAGACTTGAGGCCAGTGATCGCGTCCCCCTTCGGCGTTGATCTTCGGCGTTCGACCGAACTCCCCCCAGCAGACGATCGAGACATCCTGCAGGCGATCGCGGCGTTCCAGATCCTCGATCAGCGCCGAAAGCGCCTGATCGAGCATCGGCATGTCGCGCCGCCCGCGAATGAAGTTCTCGCCGTGCCAGTCCCAGCGACTGAAGTTCAGGCTGACGACTCTCGCCCCGGCTTCGACCAAACGCCTCGCGATCAGAAAGCTCTCGGTCATCCGCGGTGCGCCGTCGAAGTGGAACTCNNGCTCCGGGTCCCCCTTGCCGTAACGTTCGACCACCGCCGGATCCTCGCGCGACAGATCGAGCGCCTCGGCCAGCGCACTGGAGGTCAGGATGCCGACCGCCTGTTGCGAGAAGGCGTCGAGTCCGTCCATCGCTCCGCTTCGATCCGCTTCGCGCCGAAACCGATCGAGCGCTCCGAGCAGGCTGGTGCGATCGCCGAGACGTTCGAGCGTGATCCCCTGCAGGACCATGTTGTCGACCTTCGACGTCTCGTTCCGCCCGCCGACCAATCGAAACGGCGCGTGCTTGATGCCGAGAAAACCGCCCGCTCCCGGATCGCCCCACGGAGCGTGATCGGTCTTGTAGAAGAGGCTCAGGTTCGGCGGGATCGTCGCATTGACCGGTCCCTGGAGCTTCGACACCCAGGCCCCCATCGTCGGCCAACCGCCGGCCGGCGGATTGGCGTCCAGGCGCCCGGTCAGACATTCGAACGAATGGTGAGCGCCGCTCGCTCCGACGACGCTGCGGATCGGCACGAGGCGATCCATCATGCCGGCGAGACGCGGGAACATCTCGCTGACCTCGATCCCGGGCACGTTCGTCCCGATCGCCCGAAACTCCCCTCGAATCTCGGCCGGTGCATCGACCTTGACGTCCCACATGTCCTGATGCGGTGGGCCGCCGGGGAGGAAGACGTTGATGATCGCCTTGTGCGATGCCCCGGCCCCTTGCTCCTGTTCGGCTCGAAGCAACTGCGGCAACGTCAGTCCGCCGAAGGCCGCCATGCCGCCGATCGTCAGGAAGTTGCGGCGCGACAGTCGATCGCAGCAGCGCTGGTTCGTCCGGTCGGGGCGCCCGAGGAGCGTGAGCATCGCTGGTCTCCGAGAAACGGCGGGAGCGAACGGAGGGGTTCGCGAGACGGACCGCAGGGCGCCGAGGTGAACGACGATCCTGCAGCGGTCGGCAAGGCGGGCAACGGACAGGGGAGCGCACCGAAATCGTATCCGCTCCCCCAAGCCGACTCAACGCGAAAGCGACCCAAGGCAGAACGATTCTCCCTCGCCTGCCTCTTGAGGTGGCGATCGATCCCCTTGAGGCCGCTTGCGCCATCCGAACGAGCGAGCCCCGAATCAACCGCCCTGAGGCGACTCGTTCGTAGCCCGGATCAGCGGGCGCAGTTCGGCGACAAGAAAGGTCGAACCGCTGACGCAGATCAGGTCGTTCCCCGCGGCAGTCCGACAAGCGGCGGCCCACGCTTCGACCGGATCGGGATGAACCGACACCCGATCGTCAGCGAGCGGTCGGCCGATTCGCCGAGCCGCCTCGTGGACCATCGGCGCCAGTTGCTCCGGAGGCACCGCGCGAGGATTCCTGAGGAATCTCGTCAGCCGAAAGCGGTCGAACGCCTCGATCCCTTCGGCAAGGATCCCGGCGACATCCTTGTCGTCGCTGACCGCCAGCACCAGTTGCCGCTCGCCGGACCGAGGGACTTCGGCAAGTGCCGCGACCAACGCTCGCATCGCCGCGACATTGTGGGCGACATCGACGATGACGGTCGGCCGCTGACCGACGATTTCGATCCGCCCCGGCAGTTCGACCTGCTCCAGACCGCGACGCATCACCTCCCCGGTCCGCTCCACGAGATCCGCGCGAAAGAGCAGACTCGCCATGATCGCCAGCGAGCTGTTGGCGACCTGATGCCTCCCCGGCAGGGGTGCTCGAAGATCAGAAATGACGACCTCGCGCGCTCCCGTTTGTCCCGTCGGCACCTTGCCGACCCAATCGAATCGATAGACGGGGAGCCGAAAAAACCCCTCTTTATCGTCACTAAACGCCACTTTCGAGCCGCCGTCAAGACGCACGTTTTCGGCTCGGAAGTCGCGCCCTAACCTCACGAGGGGAGACTGCTTGGCGTCGGCGGTGCGGGCGATGACCGCGGCGGCGTCCGGATCATCGACTCCTGAGATGACCGGGATTCCGGGCTTGATGATCCCCGCCTTTTCCGCGGCGATCTCGGCGGTCGTGTTGCCGAGCTGGCGGGTGTGGTCGAGGCTGATCGACGTGATGACGGTCACTGCGGGGGAGACGACATTGGTGGAATCGAGGCGTCCTCCGAGCCCCGTTTCGATCACCGCCGCTTCGACGCGACTGGCGCGGAAGCGGCACCAGGCGGCGGCGGTCAGGATGTCGAAATAGGTCGGCGGGGAGCCCTCGAGCGAACCGGCAGCGAGTTCGCGATCGATCGTCTCGACGGCGGNNCGGCGGGGGGGATCGGTGAGCCGTCGATGACGATCCGCTCTTCGATCCGTTCGAGGTGGGGCGAGGTGTAGAGGCCGGTGCGGATCCCGGCCGCTCGCAGCACGGACGCGATGACGGTGGAGGTCGATCCCTTCCCCTTGGTGCCGGCGATGTGAATGGCGGGGGCGGATCGTTCGGGGTGCCCGAGTCGCTCCACCAGTTCGATCATCGACTTGAGTCGAAACGAGTGGGCCCGCTCGGCAGCCGGCTGCGTCTCGTAGTTGATCCGGCGGAGGAGATAGGCCTCGGCCTCATCACGGTTCCAGACGGTCATGCCGGATCCAGCCAAGTGCCGGCCGAGTCGAGCGACATGATTGCCGCTGCTCGGAAGCGGGGTTATAGTGAGCGTTTTCCCCGGTAAATCGTGGGTGACGCTCTGCTCGGCGCTTCGCATCGCCGGTCCGTCCGCGCCCGTTCGAGAGCTGCGGCGACGCTCCGTCGCGACGCGTTCCGAACGGTCTCGTCGCAGGCAAAGCGGGGTCGGCGAGCTTGCCGGTTTCCGACGAACCTAATCCTGCGGCAGGGCGTACACAAGGGTCCCGCGGGGTGCCGGTTCGACGACCGCTCGGTCGTCACCCGACCGATTCCCGGAACGAATCGCGGCTTGCCGGTCGCCTTGGTGCCGCTCCCGATTCGCTCCGTCGTTCCGCCCTGACTCGTCCCTCGTTCGCACCTTGTCTACGACATTCCGACGTCTTCGACGCTCCGACCTCCTCCAGGATTCCCGCTCCATGAACTCAGCGGCGACCGAAGCCCCTTCGCCGGCTTCCTCTTCATCCGCCGGCCCGTCGAGCGACATCGTCGTCGAGACGCAGAGCCTGTCGAAGATCNNTCGGCCTGCTCGGCCCCAACGGCTCGGGCAAGTCGACGACGATCAAGCTGCTGCTGGGGCTCCTCTTTCCGACGAGCGGCCGTGCGTTGGTGCTGGGAGAAGAGGCGTCGAAGGTGTCGAAGAACGAGCGGATCGGCTACCTCCCCGAGGAGTCGTATCTGTATCGCTTCCTGACGGCCGAAGAGACGCTCGACTTCTACGGCCGGCTGTTCGACATGCCGGCGGACATTCGGCGCGAGCGGGCCAGGAAGCTGATCGAGCAGGTCGGGCTGAATCATGCCCGCAAGCGTCAGCTGCGCGAGTACTCGAAGGGAATGACGCGCCGCATCGGTCTGGCGCAGGCGCTCATCAACGATCCCGAGCTGATCTTCCTCGACGAACCGACATCGGGCCTCGACCCGCTCGGCACGCGCGAAATGAAGGACCTGATCCTCAAGCTGCGCGACGAGGGGAAGACGGTCGTGATGTCCAGCCACCAGCTGGATGACGTCCAGGACGTCTGCGATCGGATCGGCATTCTGTTCCAGGGGGAACTCAAGGAACTGGGTCGGGTCGACGAGCTGCTGCGGGTGGAGCAGGAGACGCAGATCCGGACGAGTCGGCTGTCGCCGGAAGCGGTCGAGGAGATCCGTCAGGTGATCGCTCGGCACTCGGGAGAGACGATCGAGGTGACGCATCCGCGCACCACGCTCGAACAGCTCTTCCTCGAGATCGTCCGTCAGAGCGAGGAGCGCCCCGGCTTGCGAGCCGGCTCGCGCTGATCGTTCCGTTTCGGCGGCGAGCGAGCCCCTTTCTCGTCCGTCTCGCTCGACGACCGCCCTTCGTTCTCTCCTCTCTTATTCGGTTCCCGAAACATGGGCTACGACGACTACAAGGGGATCCTCGACTGGATCGGACCTGCCCTGTGGCAGTTCTTCCTGGTCGCGGTCGCGGCGGCGGCGCTCGGCACCGCGATCGCGGCGCTGATCTCGATCGTCCGCTACGGTCCGTCGGAAGCGTTCTACAAGGTGTGGGAGGGGATCTTTCGGGCGGTCCCCGATCTGATGCTATCGCCGCGTCGCGTCGGCGCCATTGCGCGGCTGGCGATCCAGGAGACGCTCAGACGCCGCGTGATGTTGGTGGCCTTCGGCATCTTCGCGCTGGCGCTGCTCTTCGGCGGTTGGTTCCTGGATTCGAGCAGCGACCATCCGGAGCGGACCTACCTGGGATTCGTGCTGGCCGGCACGCAGTTCCTGGTCCTGTTCATGGGGCTGCTGATCAGCACCTTCAGCCTGCCGCAGGACATCCAGAACAAGACGATCTACACGGTGGTGACCAAGCCGATCCGGGCGAGCGAGATCGTCGTCGGCCGGATCGTCGGGTTCCTGCTCGTCGGCTCCGTGCTGCTGACCGCGATGGGGCTGATCAGCCTGGGCTTCGTCATCGCCGGTCTCAGTCACGACCATCGGGCCGAAGTGACCGAGTTCGCTCGGATCGAGCCGAGCTCGACCGACACGCCGTCGGGACGTCGCGCTTCGGACAACGCCTATTACGAGGCTCAGACGCGTCGCGAGTCGGGGCATCGGCATCGGATCGAACTCCAGCTGCTCGACGCCGACCGCGAATCGCTCACCAGCGAAGGGACCGGGGTCCGCTGGGTCGACCTCGCGCTCCGGACTCAGGTCGAGAGCGGCCACCGGCACGACGTGATCCTGGACGGGATTCCGGCCGACGGCAAGCGACTCGAACGGGACGGTCTCACCTACACCCTGTTCCGCGACGGCGGCCTGAAGATCGAGGTGCAGGAGGGGCTGTATGACGTGGTCGGCCTGATCGACGCGTGGCCTCTGGGCGAGCTGCTTCAGGAAGCGGGCGCGACGCTCGAGACGTCGGGACCGGTCGACATTCTGGTCGCTCGCGTGCCGCGGTATGCCGACGAGCTGTCGTTCCTGGATCGCGAGGGAGGAGTCGCTCGCGAAGGGGTGAACGTCGGCAAGATGTCGATGAAGTTCAGCTACATCGACGGCGGCAGCAGCATGTCGCGAGCGATCTTCCGCTTCATCGGCCTGCGCGGGAGCGACTTTCCGGCCGAACGAGTTCCGCTCGACCTGAGTCTGCGCGTCTTCCGAACGCTCAAGGGAGACATCACGCGGCGCGTGACGGGAGAGATCATCTTCCGCAACACCAAGGAGGTCGACGGCCGCCAGGTCGTCTTCACGAGCGATCCGATCGCGTTCGAGAGTCAGGAATACGCGATCCAGACGCTGCCGATCGAGCGGCGCCAGATGGTGAATTGGCAGGATGTCGAAGGGAATCCGCAGCGGGTCGAGATGGACCTGTTCGACGAGCTGGCGGGAGAGACGGGGACGCTCGAGGCGGTGCTGCGATGCAACGACCCTGGCCAGTATTTCGGCGTCTCGCCGGCGAGCGTCTACTTCAAGATGAAGGACGCCTCTTTCGCCCTGAACTTCGGCAAGTGCTATCTCGGGATCTGGATGCAATTGGCGCTCGTGACGTCGCTCGGCGTCACGCTGAGCACCTTCCTCAATGCGTCGGTTTCGCTCCTGTCGACCCTCTCGGGACTCTGTGTCGGCTTCTTCGGTCAGTTCATCAACGAACTGGCTTCCAAGGAGCTCGAGGGGGGCGGACCGCTGGAGGCGCTCTATCGCCTGGTGACTCAGATGAACCTGACGGGCGAGATCGGCGACGGAGGCTGGCTCTCGTCGGCCGACGAGATCGTGCTGCAAGTGATGAACGCGACGACCAACATCGTTCCGGACTTCACCAAGTTCGACAGCCAGGTGCCGCTCGCCGACGGCTATGACATTCCGTTCGGGCTGTTGGCGATCCAGATGCTCGTCACGCTCACGTTCGCCGCCGGATGCTCGGTGGTCGGCTACTTCGCCCTGAGGACTCGGGAGATCGCGGCATGACTCAGAACCCGACTTTCTGGCGCAAGGTGGTCTACGTCAGCCTGATCGGCCTCTTGGCCATCCCGCTCTCGCTGCTCGGTCGCCCGGCGGTGAAGGGGACCGGCGGCGGCTCGGGGAACGAAGGGGGCGTGCTCGCTCGGACCCGAACCGAACACGACCTGTCGCAGTCGTCGCTCGGCGAGATCGATCCGGCCAGCGAGACGATGAAGCTGGCGTCGCTCGGCATGAAGGGGATCGCCGTGATGATCCTGTGGGATCAGGCGAACACCTTCAAGGACGAGGAGAACTGGGAAGCGTTCTCGGCGACGGTCAACCAGATCATCAAGCTCCAGCCGAACTTCATCGAGGTCTGGGAGTACCAGGCGCACAACATCTCGTACAACGTCTCGGTCGAGTTCGACGACTACCAGGGGCGCTACGACTGGGTGAAGAAGGGGTTCGAGTTCCTGACCAAGGGGCTCGCCTACAACCGCCGGAGCTACGACCTGCTCCGTTCGCTCGGGATGTTCTTCGGCATGAAGATCGCTCGGTCGGACGAGAGCCTTCAGTTCCGGAACATGTTCCGCAAGGATGTCGACTATCACGAGGAGCTGGCGACGCACGTCCCGATGGACGATCGCGTGACGACTCCCTACGGCGTCGACAACTGGCTCGTCGCTCGGCAATGGTTCCTGCAGGCCGAGAACAAGGTGCGTGAAGGGGTGCCGCTGAGCACCAACACGAGCCATCTGATGTTCTATCGCGAGGCCCCGAGTCAGTTCCGCAATGCGGCGATGGACCTCGAGAAGGAGTTCCGTCCCGAAGAGCCGGCTCGCCGGACCTGGGAAGAGGCGTTCGATGCCTGGAACGCCTACGGCAACCGGTCGCTCAAGACCTCGTGGGAAACCCAGCTGCGACTGAACGACAAGCAGGTGACCTACGAGAAGGTGATGCAGCTGCAGCGCGATCTGGACGCCTTCGCTCCGGGCGAACGGGAACGGCTCGCCGCGGCGCTGCTCGCCGAACTCCCTCCCGAGAACCAAGCCGCTTTCGCCAAGCCGGCCGCGGAGCGGACTCCGGAAGAGCTCTTCCTGGCGGTCGATACCGCGGCTCGCATCCGAGTCGAAGACTCGTTGATCCTCGAAGCGGTCCCGGCGGAGCAGTACGACGAAGCGTACCGAGTGCTGCGACAGCTTCAGGCGGCGGCGACCGAGCTCCAGCGGATCGAGCAGTACCGCAGCACGGTGAACTACCTGTACTGGCTCAAGCGGAGCCAGGCCGAACAGACGCCGACCAACCTTCAGGCTCGCGCGGCGATCTACGACGCTCAGGCGCTGATCCAGAAGGGGGTGCTGACGACGACCGAGGAGGTCGATCCGATCACCGGCGAGACGACCAGCACGGTCGGCGGTCGCGAGAAGTACGAAGAAGCGTTCGCCTTGTGGGCCGAGATCATGCGGGAATACCCGGAACTGGTCGACGGCATCGCGGCGGACGAACTGAAGGAGCTGACCGACGAGTACCGGAAGGTGCTCGATCTGCTGGGTGAGCCGTTCCCGGATCCGTTCGCGCTCGATTTCGTCTTCGCGCGAATCGGTCTCGGGTCGGTCGCCGAGCAGTTGGAGCGGCTGGAGCAAGGGGAAGGACCGCCGACCGCCCCTCCGGCCATCGATCTGACTCCGCCGACCGCGATTCCGCTCGAGCCCCCCGGGCCCGACGGCACGATTCCGCCGCTCCCGCCCGAATTGGGCGGCGAGCCGACGACCGAACCGATGACTCCGGCCGGAGACGGCGATGGAGCAGGGGAGGGGGGCTCAGAGGGGAGCGGCAACGGCAGCGAAACCTCGTCGCCGCGCGAAACTCCGTCCGAGACGCCGGCGCCTGCGACTCCCGAAACGCCTCCGACCGCGCCGACCGGCAACGGCGGCTCGGGAAACTGATCCGGAGCAGCCTTTCGCTGAACTCCCTCTGACTTCTCGAGGGGAGCGGCTCGCTGGGAGCGGGGGCCGGTGGAGCGACGGCGTTCGGGCCGCTCGTGACGGCGGTTCGTGCTGCCGTTCGGTAGCGGCTCGGCCAACTCGATCCCGACGCCGTTCTCCTGTTGTCGCGCATCGACGCTTGCGGTCGAGCGTTCGGCGGTCGGTTCGACGCTCGACGCTGGTTTGCGGCGGGGAGAGCGGCAATCATAATCAGGGATCGCCCTTCGACCCGAAGGGCCCCCATCGTCGAGAGTCGGTCCCGGCCCGGACCGTGAACTCCCCTGTCCTTCGTCTGCGAGGCGATTCGCCGATGCCCGTCCTTTCCCCGCGGTCTGCCGGTCTTGCCGCGCTGCTGGCCATCCTGCTGCTGCGCGTCGTGATCGGAGTCCATTTCGTGCGCGAAGGGGAGAAGAAGTTCCACAGCGACCTCTGGTCGGCAGGGAGCTTCTTCGGAGCCGCCAAGGGTCCCTTTGCGCCGTTCTTCCAATCCTTGGTCGCCGACAACGACGGCTTCGAGCGTCTCTGCTTCGATGCCGACGGCAAGCCGGGCAACCGGATCGATCCCGCTCCGACGCTTCGGGCGTGGGACGACTTCAAGGAGCTGGTCGCGACGCATTACCGCTTCGGTGACCCGGCGATCGAGGATCTGATCCGAGGGGAGCGCGAGACGAATCGCAAGCGTCTGGAAGAGCTCGAATCGCTCCGCGAGTCGGGGGACGAATCGGCCTGGACGGAGAGCCTGACGAACGAGTTGATCGAGGCTCGCGAGACGGAGCGTCGCCTGCGCGAGGAGATCGAGGCGTTGCGGCGGCAGAACGAGGCGGCCGATGCCGTGCTCGCCGGATGCAGCGACTCGTTGCTGTACGTGCTCGACGGCTCGACCGACGAGATCAACAACTACTTCGACGGCTGGGAGACGCGGCGCCGCGGGTTCGCTCGGGACGGCGAAGCGAAGGAGGCGATCATCCGGCACGTCGAGTCGTTGCAGGGGCAGCAGGCGACGATCTCGGTCGACATGATCAAGGCGCGCGGTCCGTGGCTCGCCGAGATCGATGCGACCTGGAATTCCTTGGAAAAGGAGCTGAATGCGATCGCTCTGCCGCGGCAGAGAAACGCGGACGGCCCCGCCGACGGCATCGAAGTGCGTCTCGATCGCCCCAATGCCAAGACACCGCTGCTGCGGCTGATCGATTCGACGGTCCCGTACTTCGACATCGCCGTCGGCATCCTGCTGATCGTCGGTCTCGGCACGCGGATCGTCGGACTGATCGGAGCCGGATTTCTGTCGATGATCGTCGCGACACAGCTCCCCGGAGTTCCGGGAGCTCAGGATTCGATCAGCCAGATCATCGAAATGGGAGGTCTGCTCGTGCTTGCCGCAGTGGGCGGCGGGCAGTTCGGCGGCCTCGACTACTTCATCGGTCGGTTCGCACGTCGCGGATCGCAGGCTCGGGAGGAGAGCGGCACATGAACCTGACTCCGGAAGAACGCCAGGTCGGACGCGACAACTACTACGACGCGGTGACCGAGTACGACAAGACGACGCGGCGCGGCTTTCTCCAGCAGATGCTGCTTGCCGGCGGTGTNNCCGGCGGGGCATCGGCGGCCGGTATCGGCTCGCTCTATTTCGGCTACGACATTCCGCGCCGGCCGGTCCGGATCGCGGTGGTCGGCACGGGTGACGAGGGGAACGTGCTGATCGGGGCGCTGAACCCGAACTACGTCGAGGTGGCGGCGATCTGCGACATTCGCCCGTCGAGCATCCATCGCGCCTTTCACGGCGACTGGGCGACCCCCAACACGATTCAGGCGCGTCCCGGCCTGATGAGCGTCTACGGGTGGAAGAGCGAGGACGAGGCCCGCAAGCACGTCAAGGTGACGAGCGAGGTCGACGAGGTGCTTGATGATCCGTCGATCCAAGGGATCATCATCGCACTCCCGCTGCACCTTCATGCTCCGGTCGCGATCAAGGCGATGCTCAAGGGGAAGCACGTCCTGGTCGAGAAGCTGATGGCGCACAACGTGGCGCAGTGCAAGTGGATGGGGCGGGTCTCGGAAGCGACGCGGCGTCTCTGCTCGACCGGCCACCAGCGGCACTACAGCATCCTGTACGACAACGCGGTCAATCTGATCCGCTGGGGGCTGCTCGGTCAGATCCACTCGATCCGCGCCCAGTGGCACCGAGGCAACATGCCGGGGAACGATACCTGGGCGATGCCGGTACCGGGGGGCGAGGCGTTCGTGGATGCGGCGGGCAATCGCCAGGTCAAGGACGAGATCGCCGACGATATCCGACGCTTCCGAGCCGACCTGCTCGGCCTGAGCGGACGGGAGCGGGATCAGCTGATGAAGCGGCTGACCCAGTGGGAAAAGTGGGACCTGGACAAGACGATCAACGCCGAGCGGTACGGCTACGAAACGCGCGACCTCAACGGCCGGACCCGGTCGGCAATCGAGGAGCTGGTCCGCTGGCGAATCTGGGAGCGGACCGGCGGTGGCCTGATGGCGGAGTTGGGAAGCCATCAGATGGACGCCGCCAGCATCTTCATCAGCGCGATGTCCAAGGAGAAGATCCATCCGTTGACCGTTCACGCGGTCGGCGGCCGGCACCTGTTCCCGGCCGACCGAGACGCTGACGATCACGTCTACTGCATGTTCGAGTTCCCGGGGCCCAAGTATTCGCCCGACTTCAAGGTCGGCTTCCGCGACGAGGTCAACAACTACCCGAACGGCGGCGTTCCGGGCTTCGACGAGGATCCCGAGAAGAAGGTGGTCGTCACCTATTCGTCGATCAACGGCAACGGCTACGGCGGTTACGGCGAAGTCGTGATGGGGACCAAGGGGACTTTGGTGCTCGAGACCGAAAAGGAAGTGATGATCTACGCCGGATCGAACACGTCGACGCGAGCCGGCGTGAAGAAGGATGCCAAGGGAGGGGCGGCGCTCGACACCTCGGCCAGCGGCGATACCGGTCCGGCGAAGGCGGCCGAGGCGGCAGGACCGGTGAGCCGCGGCTACCAGGAGCAGATCGAGCACTGGGCGTGGTGCATCTCGACCGGCGACTGGGCCAATCAGCCGCGCTGCTCGCCGGCGGTGGCGTTGGCCGATGCGGTCATCGCGCTCTCGACCAAGGTGGCGATCGCGAACAACAAGAAGCCGAGCGGTTCGGGCTACCTGTCGTTCGATCCCGCCTGGTTCGACATGAAGTCCGATGCGGTACCGGAGCTGCTCGGGGATCCGAACGCCCCGACGCTCGCGTCAGAGAAGGCGGCGCTCGGCATTCCGGCCGATATCGCCTGAGCCCGCGGCTCGATGCCGCCCACATCCTGATCTCTCTCCACGAAGGAGCCTCGATTTCGAGGCTCCTTTTTCTTTTTCCGGATTCTCTGCCAAAACACCGACACCAAATCCGCCGACATCCAAANNGCCGGTTCGGCGGCGTTCATCGGACGCCTCTTCCCCAGATCCTTCATCGGCGTCGTTTCCTCAGCCGCCTTCAGGTCCCCCGCGAGCCGACGGTTCCATTGACGGTCCGATCGAGTCGAGAGGAGTCCTT
>DMPQ01000260.1:0-137 GCA_003455945.1 Planctomycetaceae bacterium | reverse complement strand
ATGGCCCGCGAAGCGGCCCGGCGTACCCAGTGCGCCAACAACCTCAAGCAGTTGGGCCTCGCGTGCCACAATTTCCACGCGACGTTCAACAAGTTCCCCACCGGGGGACTCGGACAGCGAGCCAACACCGGCTTCAG
>DMPQ01000054.1 GCA_003455945.1 Planctomycetaceae bacterium | reverse complement strand
TCGGTCCGATCTCGGTACCGCTGTCGCAGTTCGAAGATCGCCTGCTGGCTTGGAGTCGTGTTGCCGCCGTGGCCGTTGAGGAACACGAGACGTCGGAAGCGATGCGTCACGAGGTTCTCGGCCAACGAGACCAGCAGATCGAGATAGAGTCGCGGCGGAGCGGACAGCGTCCCCGGAAAGTCGAGATGATGGTGCGAGTTGCCGAGCCACTGGAGCGGCAGGAACAGGACTTGGTCTTCCAGACGTTCCGCGACCCGTCGCACGATCTCGCCGAGGAGCAGACTGTCGGTCCCGAGCGGCAGATGATGCCCGTGCTGTTCGACCGCGGCGATCGGAATGACGACCGGAGTCGCTCGGTCCAGGCGATCGATCTCGGGCCACGTCATGTCGAAGAGCTGCATCGCGCTGAGTCCTCGTAGCAGGAGCGGGCGTGGGGAATCGCCTCGGAAAGGTCGGTCGAGGTGAACGCGGATTGTACGACGGACGGCACCGCTTCGGACGCTGCATGGCGGACGACGATCGGCTAGAACGTCCGGGACCAGCCGGTTTGCGGCGCGACGGTCGCGCCACGAACGCCTCGATCGACTGTCGGAAAGCGGACGGATGGAACTGACGCAGCTGCAGCACTTCCTGAAGGTAGCGGAATGCGGCGGCTTCACGCGCGCCGCGGAAGAGCTGGTGATGTCGCAGCCTGCTCTCAGTCGCTCGGTCGCGCGGTTGGAAGAGGAACTCGGCCAGCCGCTCTTCGAACGCAAGCCCCGCTCGGTCGTCCTGACCTCGGCCGGCGAACTGCTCGAAGCGCGAGCACGTCGGATCATGGCGCTGGTCGAGGATACCAAGGCCGAGATCACCGACGACGGCGAAACGGGGCGACTGAGAATCGGAGCGATCCCGACGATCGCCCCCTATCTCTTGCCGAGCGTGCTCAAGGATTTCGCCGCCGCGCATCCGCGCTGCTCGGTCCAGGTCCTCGAGGACGTGACCGAACGGATCGTCCAGGCGCTTCGTTTGGGCGAGATCGACGCGGCGATTCTCGCCCTGCCGATCACCGTGCCGTATCTCGAAACGGTGCCGTTGTTCGACGAGGAACTGCTGCTCGTCGTCGCCAAGGACCATCCGCTCGCGACCAAGGATCGACTGTCGCAGCTCGATCTGAAGGACGAGCCGTTCGTGCTGCTCGGCGAGACGCATTGCCTATCCGACTCGGTCGTCTCGTACTGTCGGCGTCGAAACTTCCAGCCGGTGTCGGTCGAACGGACCAGCCAGCTGACGACCGTTCAGGAACTGGTCGCGCTCGGCCATGGCATCTCGTTGATCCCCGAAATGGCTCGGCGCCTCGATACCAGCGACCGGCGCATCTATCGATCGATCCGCGGAGAGCGGCCGACGCGGACCGTCGCCCTGGCGACCAATCCGTATCGATTCCGGAGCCGCCTGCTCGACGCCTTCTGCCGTCGAATGGCGGAGTGCCGCGGATAGGTGTCTCGTGCCGACGCTGCGATCGAGGGCTGCTCCGAGATTCGCTCCCGCACCGACTCCGCGACTTCCGGCGCCTGCGGGCGTTCCGCGTTATCGCGACGGTTCTGCCGACGGCAGCTGAGACGGCAACGTCAGCGTCCAATCGCCGAGAATGCTCCAGAAGTAGACGCGGTCGTAACCGGCGACGTCGTTACCGAGCCGTTCGTCTCGTGATTCGTGTTCGAAGTACGTCGCCAGCGCCGCTCCGAAGCCACCGGCCTCGCCGCCGAACGATTCGGCGAATCCGCGCGGTGCGTCGTAGAAGACCTTCGCGCGCGACAGCAGCGCGAGCCCCTCGCCGTAGAAGAGCAGATTCTCGGCGATCTGCAGATGGCTGGCGTAGTCGGGCGAGTCGTAGGGAACCCGGTCGGCGGCGAGCGGCGTGTTCACTTCACAGCCGCAGTNNGTCGGGCCGGCCGGCTTCAGCACGCCGTTCTGCCACAAGGTCCTGAGCAGGCCGAAGTGGAGCTTCGATGCGACGGCATCGTCCCGGTAACTCGGCACGTACGCCTCCCCTTCACGGCGCCAGTGCCACCAACCGCCGCCGACCGCTTCGTCCAGTCGCTCCGCATCGCCGGAGCCGAGCATCATGCTGCAGGTCGGATCGGAATGCGCGCTGATCCCCTTCACGAGCGCCGCGGTCCGCAGGAACTCGACGGCATCGAGAGTCGTGGCGCGATGGCGGTCGACCGTCCGGCCGAAGTCATCTCCCAGGCCGGCGAAGTAGCGAGGATCGATCGTCCGCAGATCGGTCGACAGGATCGCTCCCCGCCGCGCTTCGGTCGCGACTCCCGAGCGGCGGTAGGCGGCATTTCGCTCGAAGTACTCGGCCAACAGGCGACGTTCGAGTTCGGGGGAGCGAGTCAGGCGTTCGAGAGGGGATCCGCGCTCGGCCGGAACGGCGGTCGGACGCCCCTGCTCGTCGAGATCGCTCGGGTCGGCGTCGACGGCGACATGCCGAGCGTCGATCCGCGACACCGAGATCTCGGGGCGGGCGATCGGGTTCGGCTGCTGCCGATCGGCGTCGGTCGTCTCGGGGCGTCGCGGCTGGTACGACGCCCGGATCGTCATCGCTGACTCGTCCCGCTGGACGATCTCGAAATCGCAGTCCTCGATCAGGAAGAAATCCTCGAACCGCTTCGGGATCGCGGAGTAACGGGGGGCGCGAAGCAGGCGATCGGGAACGGGCCACTCGACTCCCTCCTCGACCTCCGGCAACAGTCGCAGCCATTCGATCTCGGTCGGTGCTTCTCGGTAGAGCGATTCCCAGGCTCCGTCCAGATCGCAGAGCACCAGATCGGTCCGCGGTGCGATCAGCTCCGGATCCATGGCCAGAAAGGTGGCGCGAGGTCCGTTCGGTCCGTTGTAGGTGACGCCGTCGAACGTCACCTGGCGATCGGCATGCTTCCAGATCCAGCGTCGAACGAGCGACGCTTCGGGGAAGGAACCGACCAGGATCGCGCCGCCGAGCTTCGGATCGGCCTCGTAGGTCTGCTGCAGCAATCGCCGCAGCGCCAGCACCGTCTTGCCGTCCTGATGCCGCTCGCCGGTGTAGACGCCGGCGACGATCGGTATCGGATGCCAGCCGTCGTCGCGCAGTGCGGCGAGCCACTGATCGATCGCAGCGTTCAATCGAGCATCGGTCGCCGAGGACCCCTCGAGCGGAACGGTCAGCCTCGCTTCGATCAGTACGACGAGCGGACGTCCGGACGAGACCTCCGAGGAGGAGGCATCGTGATCGCTCGGCCACCGCCGCAGCGAATCGATCTCGAGGATTCCGTCCTGGTCGTAGTCGTAGGACGAGAAGCGTTCGATGATCCGGTCGACGATCTCGTCGGCCTGCAATCGAACCGACGCTGGCCCGAACACCGTCAATACCAGGAGCGACAACGCCGCGCAGCGAACAAGGGGGAACGACATGCGGAGATCCCGTCGGTTCGACGTCAGGAGGGGAGAAGCGCCGAACGAGTCGACTCAGCGGCGCGGGGCACGACATTCTACCGCAGCTCGCCGCCGTTCACGTGGGCCCGGCNNACCTCGGGCTCGGAGAGCCCGGGACCACGGTCGTCGTTGCTCCCCCGCCACCGACCGCGCTGCACTGCTCTTCGATCGACCGATGTCGCACGGCCGCGCGTCGGGGACGACGCGGGCCCACGCCGGGACGCCGCCGTTCACGTGGGCCCTTTTGTGGTCGAAGGGAAAAGAATCGAGCCCCTCGTCCAGGTCGTGAATTCGCCGAGCGAAAGCCGCTCCGGAAAGAAGCCGAAATCGAGGCTCTCTCGACTTCGGGAATCGGAGCGGAAAGTGAAGGCGCCGGGACTCGAACCCGGGACCTACGGATTAAAAGTCCGTTGCTCTGCCGACTGAGCTACGCCTCCTGGCCTGACTTCGGTCCCGCAGAGCCCGAAGCGAACGTCGCATGATCCCGTCTGACGGACGGAGCGTCAAGGCGATCGGTTCGCCCCTCGTTCTGCCGAATCCGCCCCATTCTTGCCGGCCGACTCGGATCCGACGACTTGCTCGTTCCGATCTCCGCTAGACCGTCAGACCAGCAACTCGCGCAACACGTGTCCGTGGACGTCGGTCAGCCGGCGGTCCAGACCGTTGTGTCTCCAGGTCAGACGTTCGTGGTCGATCCCCATCAGATGCAGGACCGTCGCGTGCAGGTCGTAACCGGTCGTCACCGACTCGACCGCTCGGAAGCCGAAGTCGTCGCTCGCGCCGATCGAGGCCCCGCCGCGCACTCCGGCGCCGCTCAGCCACGACACGAACGTCCCGCCGTTGTGATCCCGTCCCGTCGCTCCCTGCGTGAACGGCATCCGCCCGAACTCGGTCGTCCAGATCACCAGCGTGTCGTCCAGCAGACCTCGCTCCTGCAGATCGTCCAGCAGCGCCCCGATCGGTCGATCGACCTGCCGTGCGATCGCCGGCAACTCGTTGACGATATCGGTGTGATTGTCCCAGTTGTTCGCCGGCCCCCCTGCCCCGCTCCAGACCTGCACGAACCGGACACCCCGTTCGATCAGTCGCCGCGCCGTCAGGCAGTTGCGCCCGAACGCCTCGGTCGTCGCGTCATCCAGTCCGTACGCCGCCCGAGTCGCCGGCGTCTCGTCCGCCAGATCGAGCGCAGCGGGAGCCGACGACTGCAGCTTTGCCGCCAGTTCGAACGACGCGATCCGCGCCTCGAGGCGATCCTCCCCGGGGTGCCTCGCCAGGTGATCGGCGTTCAGCCGGTCGAGCAGCTCGCGCCGAGCCGCACTCGTCGCCGACCCGATCGCTTCGCCTCGCGGATCCTCCAGAAACGGAATCGGCGCGTCGGTCCACGGTCGCACGACGGTCGCCGCATGAGCCGCCGGCAGAAAGCCGGACGAGAAGTTTCCCGTGTTGTTGTAAGGGAGGCCGCGCGGATCGGGGAGCACGACGTAGGTCGGCAACTCGTCGGTCAACGACCCCAAGCCGTAGGAGAGCCATGCACCGAACGACGGGAATCCGGGGAGCGTCGATCCGGTGTTCTGCAGGTAGCTCGCCGGTCCGTGCACGCTGGTCTTCGATTGCATCGCCATCAGGAAGGCCAATCGATCGACTCGTTTGGCCATCTCGGGAAGGACGTCCGACACCCAGCGTCCCGACTCGCCGTACTGCCGAAACCCGAACGGACTCCGCATCACCGTGCCGATCGGACTCGTCGCCGCCGCCGCGATCCCGAAGTCCAACTGCTTGCCGTGCTGCCGCTCGAGTTCCGGCTTGTAGTCGAACGTGTCGACCTGACTCGTCCCGCCGTTCATGAAGAGCTGAATGACTCGCCGCACACGGGCCCCATGATGCAGCCCCGGATACGGCCCCTCCGGCCGATCGCGCGCCTCGTCGCCTCGCGCGCTCCCCTCGCGAGCCAGCATCCAATCGGCGGCGATCGCACCGAATCCGCCGGCGACTCGGCCGAGCCAATCGCGACGGTCGATCGATCCCGTTCCTCGATTCGTCATCCGTTTTCGGTTCATCGTCCCTGTTCCGATTCGGTTCGGCGAGCGTGACGCTCGAGCCCCTTGGAGACGTTCAGTCGACGAACAGGAACTCGTTCGCGTTGAGCAGCACGCGACTCGTCTCGATCCAGCCGTATCGTCGTGCGAACGCGGCGATCGACGCTCGCTCGTCTTCGCTCGCCGTGCGACCGAACAGCAGCCGTAACGCCAGGTCGACTCGCTGTGCATCGTCGTTCGATTCCCGCTCCAGTCGCTCCGCCAGCCGCTCGGCGGCGATCGCCGTCTGACGTCCGTTCATCGTGGCGAGCGCCTGGACGGCCGTCAGCGACTCGTTCCGCTGCGGCGTCAGCTGCGACGCATCAGGACAGTCGAGCGCATCGAGAAGCGGGTCGGGGATCGTCCGAAAGACGAAGCGATAGACCGCTCGGCGACGATGCGCCGGATCCTCGATCGGCATCGCGGCGTAGTCGACGATCGGAGTCACGTGAATGCCGGGACGCTGCACGAACTCCCGCACCGATGGGCCTCCCATGCGCCGATCGAGCGCCCCCGATACGCTCAGCAGCGCATCGCGAAAGCTCTCGGCATCCAGACGCCGGATCGGATAACGCCACAGCCACTGACCTTGCGCATCGGCCGAGAGGCCCGCTTCGGTCGCGCGACTCGATCGGCCGTAGGCGGCGCTGGTCACGATCCGGCGATGCAACAGCTTCATCGAGTCGTCGTCGCGCAGACGAACGGCCAGCCAGTCGAGCAGTTCCGGATGAGTCGGCGTTGCGCCCATCCGTCCGAAGTCGTTCGGCGTCGTCACGATCCCTTGACCGAAATGCTGGAGCCAGATCCGATTGGCCATCGTTCGCCAGGTCAGCGGATGACGCCGGTCGACGATCCAATTCGCCAGCGCCAGTCGCCTCGCTCCTTCGTCGTCGATCCGCTCGTTCGGCAATTCGAACGGAACGANNCGCAGTAGACGCGGTCGCGCGGCGGCAACTCGCTCAGCTCCCGTTCCAGCCGCTTGAGGCTCCACCAACGGATGACCGTCCGCCGCGCCGTTTCGTCGCGTGATTCCCGCGAGTCGGCCAAGGCGGCACGTACCTCGTCCGGCATGGTCGCCGTCGAGTCGATTCGCGGCTCGGGCTGGTCGGTCACCGCGACGCGCACTCGGCCGATCAGATGAAATCCGCCATGCNNAGATCGATCGGTTCATCGAGCGTCGCGACCAACTGATGCGCCTTGCCGACATCGGGGAAGATTCCCCACGCGGTGTTCGGATTGCCGTCGATCGCGTGCGCGGCGGTCCAGCCGGTCTGATCCCAGTCGGCGGCGATCGCACGAATCGGCAACTCGATCCAGTTCGGCGATCCGGCATCGCGCATCAGCAACCGCAGTTCGGTCAGGTGCAGGTTGCCGTTGTCGTTGCGCCCTGGGCCGCGCTGCGGCAGGGAATCGTCGTCGAGCACTTCGATCCGCACGCCGGTGGCGACGCGATCGTCGCCGCGATAGTCGAGGCGATAGGTGTCCTTGTCCGGGCGCGGACCGCCGAAGACGATCGAGCCGTCGTCGCGCCGCTGCACATCGGCTCCGCCGAGCGACACCGCAGTGATCGAATCGAGTCCGCGCCATCGCGCTGTCTCGTCCTGCAGCGCCGACTCGAATCGCGCCAGCGCGCTCTCGTCGAACGTCTCGGGATAAGGGGCGGCCGAGCGGGGATCGAAGTCGCGCCAGGCGGTCGTCCGCTCGGTCAGTTCGATGCGCCGCCGACCGAGATCAGGATCGAGGTCGAGCTCGCGCTCTCCCTTGTCGGTCGACGCGAAGATCGCCTGAAGCGCGTAGTGATCGCGCTGCGTGATCGGATCGAACTTGTGATCGTGACAGCGGGCGCAGTGGACGCTCGACGCGGTGAAGGTCGACATCACCGTCGTGACGATATCGTCTCGATCCAGATACCTCGCGACCTCGCGATCGGGAGCATCCTCGCGGATGTCGCGCAGCGAACTCTCGTCCCATGGTCCGGCGGCCAGCATGCCGGTTCCGACCGTTGCCCACGGATCGTCGGTCGGCAACTGATCGCCGGCGATCTGTTCGACGACGAACCGCGAGTAGGGGACGTCCTCGTTGAAGCGACGGATGAGCCAATCGCGATAGGGCCAGGCATTTTCTCGAGGCCGATCCTGATCGTGCCCATGCGTCTCGGCATAGTGGACCAGGTCCATCCAGTGCCGCGCCTGGCGTTCGCCGTAAGCGGGACTCGCCAACAGTCGATCGACGTGGCGAGCGACGGCATCGGGGCGCCGATCGGCTTCCAGTTCGTCGATCGACTCCGGTTCCGGCGGCAGACCATGCAGATCGAAACTCAGGCGTCGCGCCAGCGTGCGCCGAGTCGCCGGTTCGACCGGCTCGATCCCTTGCGCGGCGAGCTCCCGATCGATCGCCGCGTCGATCGGTCCGGCCGGCAGAGTCGCGTCTCGATCGACGGACGCGGGCCGGATCGTCGCGAACGGTTGCGGCTCGACCAACGGCCGCTCGGACCAGTGCGCCGGCCAGTCCGCTCCCTCCGCGATCCAGCGCCGCAGCGTCTCGATCTCGTCGTCCGTCAGAGGCGGCCCTTTGGGAGGCATCCGCTCGTCGGGGTCATCGCTCGCGACGCGACGTAGCAGTTCGCTGATCTCCGGCTCGCCCGGCGCGAGCAGGTCGAGCGTGGCCGCGTGAGGAGCGGTCAGGTCGAAATCTGCTTCGGGCTCCGAGGCGCCATGACAGTTCAGGCAAGCGCGCGACAGGACCGGGCGGACCTGCGATTCGAACCTGATCGCGTCCTCCCCGACGACTCGGTCCGCCGACCCGAAAGGGAGCAGCAGCACGATCGCACGGAGCGCGATCGACGTCGACCGGAGGGGATGCGTCGACGCTCGAGGGGTGAGGTGAGATCGCATGCGGGCCTCGCGACGTGGGAAGGGGCGAGCCGTGAGGCGGGGCTTGACAGTCTAACACGCCAGGCATCCCGGCATCGAAGCCGCTCGTCCCCAACTCCGCCAGCCCGCCGCGTCAGNNTCAGCAAGGGGTCTCCGCGCCCCACTCCGTGGTCGACTCCGCGCCCGACGCCTTCACCGAGCTGCCTCGTCCGAACGGTCCGCAAGGTTTCTCCAGGCCGAATCACGAGAGCGCCGCGTACTCTTCCCCTCATCCGCCCGTACGTCGCTCGGTTCCGCGGACCGCCGCCGAAAGTCCCTCGCCGGGTGATGGGGACCGCACCCGGTGGACGAAGAACGCCAACGCTCCCCGCGGGATACCCCCGTTTTCTTCGTCGGGAGCCACGTCCGGGACGGGATCGACGAAGGTCGCTCGCGTCCGGCTCGATCGCGATCCGTCGGCAGGAACCGACGGAGGTCCGTCGTCACAAGGAGTGTCGTTCATGATTCGTCGTTGCCTCGGCTGCGTCGCCGTCGCCCTGCTGACCGTCCAGGTCGGCGCGGCGCAGGAGACCGGCTCCTCGCGCACCACCCTCAACCGCCCCACCACCGCTCGTCCCGCCGCCGCGTCGACCGCCCAGCGGCCGGCGGCGACGTCGCAGCGTCCGG
>DMPQ01000338.1 GCA_003455945.1 Planctomycetaceae bacterium | reverse complement strand
CGATCGACGGAACGAGTCTCCATGGCGAACGCTCGGCAGCAGATGCTCTTCGGCGACGACGAATCCGGCAGCTCCGCCCGACCGGATCCCCCCGTCGCCGCGACTCGCGAGCCGCTCGATCCGACGCGCCCCGACTTCCTCGCCGGGCGTTCGGTCTGGATCGTCGACGCCTATGCGGTGATCTATCAGGTCTTTCACGCGCTCGCCGGCGCCGAAATGTCGTCACCGCGAGGCGAGCCGGTCGCGGCGGTGCACGGTTTCCTGCGCGACATGCTCGACCTGCTCGAGAAGCGCAAGCCCGACTTCCTGTTCTGCGCCTTCGATCCGCCCGGCGGAACGTTTCGCGACGGCCTCTACGACGCCTACAAGGCGAACCGCGAATCGATGCCGGTCGATCTGCGCGACCAGATCGGCAAGATCCGCCGGCTGCTCGAAGCGTTCCGTCTGCCGATCGTCGAAGTCCCGGGCTTCGAGGCGGATGATGTCCTGGCGACGATGGCCCGGATCGTCGAGGGACATGGTGGACGCTGCTTGCTGGTGACCAGCGACAAGGACTGCCGGCAGCTGCTGACCGATCAGGTCCGGATGTTCAATCTGCGCAAGGGGATCGAGTACGGCGCAGCCGAACTGGCGACCGACTGGGGCATCCGTCCCGACCAGGTGATCGACTTCCAGTCGCTGGTCGGCGACTCGGTCGACAACATTCCGGGCGTCCCGGGCATCGGCCCCAAGACGGCGACCGAACTGCTCGGCAAGTACGGAACGCTCGAAGGGATCTACGAGCATCTGGACGAGATCTCGGGCAACAAGCGCCGCGAGAATCTGGCTCAGGGGCGCGAGTCGGCCGAGATGAGCCGGCGGCTGGTGCGTCTGGAAACCGAAGTCCCGTTGACCATCGACTGGGAACTCGGGCGAGCCGATCACTTCGACGGCCGCGGCGCCATCGAACTCTGTCGCGAGTTCGGGTTCCGCTCGCTGCGCGAACGCCTCGAGCGCCTGCTCCCTCGCTGGGGACAGGAGAGCGGGACGGTCGCTGCCGACCGTTCCGAGTCGGCCGGCGAGCCGAACGACCAGGCGATCGCGGAAGACGAATTGCCCTGGGAAGCGGAGTACCGCTCGGTCACCGACGAGGAGCAGTTGACGGAGCTGCTCGCAGCGCTGGCGGGAGCCGAACGGATCTCGATCGATACCGAAACGACGTCGACTCGGCCGCGTTTCGCGAGCCTGGTCGGTCTCTCGCTCTGTCGCGAAGCGGGGCGCGCCTGGTACGTGCCGATTCGGGCTCCCGACGGAACGCCTCGATTGGCCTGGGAGCGGGTTCGCGAGGCACTGAGGCCGCTGCTGACCGATCCGAGCGTCGAGAAGATCGGCCAGAACCTGAAGTACGACCTGATCGTGCTGCGTCATCACGGCCTGGAAACGATCGGGCCTTGGTTCGACACGCTGGTCGCCGATTACCTGCTCGATCCCGGGCAGCGCAATCACGGCATCGACGAACTCTCGCTGCGGCATCTGAAGCATCGGACCATTCCGATCACGGCCCTGATCGGGACAGGCAAGTCGCAGAAGCTGATGGATGAAGTGCCGCTGCCGGCGATCACCGACTATGCGGCCGAGGATGCCGACGTGCCGATGCGGCTGCGCGAACCGCTCGGATCGCGACTCGACGACTCGGGCCTCGGCCCGCTGATGCGCGAGGTCGAGATGCCGCTGATCGACGTGCTGGTCGACATGGAGTCGACCGGAATCGCGGTCGATCGGTCGGTCCTCGACCGATTGGGCGACGAACTCGCGCGGCGAATCGCCGATCATGAGCGAGCGATCTACGAGGCGGCGGGCGAGGAGTTCAACATCGATTCGCGACTGCAGCTTTCGCGGATCCTGTTCGAGAAGCTCGGACTGCCGATCCTGCGCAAGACGAAGACCGGACCGAGCACCGATGCCGAGGTGCTGGCCGAACTCGCGCCGCTGCATCCTCTTCCGGCGCGATTGCTCGAGTACCGCCAGGACAGCAAGCTCAAGAACACCTACGTCGATACGCTCCCGGAACTGATCCACCCTCAGACAAGACGGATCCACACCTCGTTCATGCAGGATGTCGCGGCGACCGGCCGACTGAGCTCCAAGGATCCGAACCTGCAGAACATCCCGGTACGGACCGAGACGGGGCGGCTGATCCGAGGGGCGTTCGTCGCGGGGGAGCCGGACTGGCTGCTGCTCTCGGCCGACTATTCGCAGATCGAACTCCGCGTGCTCGCTCACTTCACCGGCGATGCGGCGCTGCGCGAGGCCTTCCTGGCGGACGCCGATATCCATGCGATCGTCGCCGCCGAGGTCGCGGGAGTGCCGCTGGCCGAAGTGACGAGCGAACTGCGGCGCAAGGCCAAGGCGGTCAACTTCGGCATCCTCTACGGCCAAAGCGCGTTCGGTCTCTCGCGATCGCTCGGCATACCGCAGGAAGAGGCGGCGGAGTTCATCGAGAAGTACTTCGCTCGCTATCCGACGGTCGATCGGTTCATCGAAGCGACGCTCGATGCCGCCGAACGGGACAAACAGGTCGCGACGATCCTGGGACGACGGCGACTGATCGACGGGATTCGTCCGGCCGAGAAGCGGGACAAGTCGCGATCGCGGAACCTGTCGGAGCGGATCGCCGTGAACACCGTCGTCCAGGGCTCCGCCGCCGACATCATCAAGGTCGCGATGCTGCGTGTGCACGAGTGGCTGAGAAGGGCGAATCTGCGTGCCCGTCTGCTTCTGCAGATCCACGACGAACTGCTGTTCGAATGCCACCCCGACGACCTTGCGGCGTTGACCGCCGGTACGGTCGAGCGGATGGCCGGAGCGATCGAGCTGTCGGTCCCGCTGAAGGTCGACACCAAGGCAGGAAGAACTTGGGCCGACTGCACGTGAGCGTCGAAGTAGCCGCTGCGGAATCGGGCGCGAGCCGGCATCGAGCGGACCGAGGCTCCCGCGCCGCCGAGCGGAGGCGCGGGAGCGGATCGCGATCGGACGACGTTCAGACGAGCGAGCGGAGCTTCGCCATCGCCGCTTCGTAGTTCGGTTCCGAAGTCACCTCGGGAACCAGCTCGTAGTGCACGACCTTCCCGGTGGCGTCGAGCACGACGGTCGCCCGAGCCAGAAGCTTCAGTTCGTCGATCAGCAGCCCACAGGCGTTGCCGAACGAACGCTCCTGGTAGTCGCTGGCGGTCCGCATCGAGACGCCGTTCTCGGAGCAGAAGCGCCCCTGAGCGAACGGCAGGTCGAGGCTCAGGGTGACGGCATTCACCTTGTCGCCGAGCGCCCCGAGCTCGTCATGAAACCGCTTGGTCTGAATGGCACAGACCTTGGTATCCAGCGACGGGACGACGCTGATCAGCGTCGGCTTGCCGGCCAGATCGGCCGGCGAGAGCGTCTTGAGTCCGCCGTCGTAGTAATGCACCACGAACGACGGAATCGGCCCGCCGACCGCGAGCTCGGGACCGACCAGGGTCATCGGGACCCCCTTGAACGTGACCGCCGCAGGACGCTTCATCGACGCCGACTCCCTCGTTGACTCTTGACGCTCGCCGCACCGCACGTCGATGTGCGAAGGATGCGGCGGCTCGTCGCGTTCTAGTCGCGTCACCTGCGATCGGCAACCCGCCCTTCGTTCGCCCGGCCTCGATCGATGCCGCCGACGCGCAGCGAGTCGTTCGGCCCGGTCGACTTCGCCCCTGCGCTCGGGACTCGCAGGGGGGCCGACAGGCCGACATGGCTCCACGAAGTCCCTTGTCCTGCCCAGCGTCGAATTCTCGGATTGACTCGCCGAGCGAATCTCGACACCCTGTTCGGCGGACGTGCTCGAGAGTTTCGAAGGGATTCGAAAGGGTCGTCAGGATGACACTCCCGCAGGTTGCCGCGTTGATCGTCGGGTCGTTGCTGCTGCAGCAGCCCCCTTCCGCACCGCCGGCTCAGTCGCCGTCCGGTTCCGGCGGTGGGTTCGTTCCCGGCGCTCCCCCCTCGATCCCTTCCGGACCGGCAGGAGGAAGCTTCCCGTCGTCGTCGGGAGGGAGCGCGACTCCTCCTCCGGCCAGCCCGTCCGGCGCCCTCGGTAACGCGCTGCGCAGCGTTTCGTCGGCTCCCGGTCAGTCGGGCCCCGCGGCTCCCGCGACTCCCCCCGCATCGATCGGCACAGGTGCCGGTAGCGCAGCCCCGGCCGCTGCTCCCCCTTCCCTTCCTCCGACCAGCCCCTCGCGCACGCTTTCCGGCGGATCGCCTTCGGCCAGCCCGGGCTTGCCCAGCGGCGGCTCAGGCGGCATCGGCGGAACGACTCAATCCGGTTCGCCGACTCCGCCGCCGACCGGCCTTTCGTCCCGTCTCGGCGCCGGTCCCTCGGCGCCGCCGACCGGCTCCGCCGGCATTCCCGCCGCGCCCCCAACCGGAGCTTTGCGCAGCGGCTCGACCGACAACAACTCTTCCGCGGCCCCGCTCCGTCCTTTCGCGCCGACCGATCCGGNNAGGGCAATCCCACCTCGCCCGGACTTCCGTCCGGCGGATCATCCGCGGGGGGCGATCCGAGCCGTTCGGGGTTCTCTCCCGCCGCTCCGCGAATCGGTTCCCCCGGAGCCTCGACGCCCAGTTCGGGACTCCCCAGTTCGGGACTCCCCAGTTCCGGCGTTCCGGGCTCGGGCAACTCGCCGCTCGATCCGCGGGCAGGGAGCGGCATGAGCTCGAACCCGAGCGGCATCGCGCCGCTCCGCGCCGCCGATCCGTCGGCACCGACCTCCGGCATGCCGCTTCGCCCCGCAACTCCGGGGCGGACCGCGGCCACGGAAGTCGATCCTTCCGCCTCCGCTCCGCCGGCAGGCGATTCGCTGCCGAGTCGACGTCTGGTCGGCAATTCGCTGACCGCGGCGACGCGAGTCGCTTCGAGCGATTTCGCGCTGCCGCTGGTCGATGCGATCCCGCGTTCGTCGGACAGCGAACGGCGCAAGGGGGTGATCCGCCGCTACTGGCAGCTCTCGGTCGCCGCGATGGACTTGGCTCACGCCCGACAGGAAGCGGCCGATCTCGGGGCTCTGCCTCGCCCGTCGGATCCGATCCAGCAGGCGTCGCTCGCCGCCGCTCAGTCGATCGCCCGAGCCCGCGTCGCCGAGACCGAACTGGCATGGCGAATGACGCAGCGCGATCTGGCCGACCTGCTCGAGACGCGACCGGGAGGGGGCCTGCCGTTTCCGACCGATGCCCCGTTCATCGGCCGCTATCTGACCAAGTTGTCGGCCTATCCGAATGCCGGGGCGCTGCCGACCTCGATCGTCCGCATCGACGAATCGCTCCCTTGGATGCTCGAGACGATCCACGCCCGAGCGGATGCCGTGATGGCGCTCGAGACGGAGTTCCAGGAGTTGCGGCGCGACTATTCCGGCGCTCGTGTCGGCCTCGACACCGTACTCGCCTCGTTCGAGCGGCTGCGCGATCAGCGTCTGGCCTTCCTCGCGACGACGCGGGACTACAACCAACTGATCGGCGACTTCGCCATGTCGGTCGCTCCGGACGGGATGAGTCCCGAGGCGGTGGTCGGCATGCTGGTCAAGGATCCCGAGCAGTCCGCCGCTCGCGACACCGGAGTCCGTCGGACCGGCTGGGTCGAGGAGCAGCCGTTCGACGCCTGGCGTTCGATCCAGCGTTGAGACGATCCGCCCATCACCCGCCGCATGATGCCCCGCTCGGCTCGCCGACGGGTTGACCGGCTCGGGGACCCCATGCGACTCTGAAGCGGGAGGTCGATCGCTGTCGGCGATCGGGCTCCCGCTTTCGTTCCGTCGGTCCCCGTTTCGGAGCCGCGATTCGCGGTCCCTCTGCCGATGTCCGCCTCGAACTCGTACGTGATTCCGACCGTCGCTCCGCTCCGGATCGGGCCGATCGTCGTCGACCCGCCGATCCTTCAGGCGCCGATGGCCGGCTTCACCAACTACGCCTTTCGTCAGGTCGTGCGCGAGTTCGGCGGCGCCGGGCTGCAGGCGACCGAGATGGTGAACGCGCGCGGCTTCGTCTGGATGGACGAACACGAAGCGGAGCACCCCGATCGCCTGTGGGGCGTCAAGGACGAGGCGCGGCCGCTCGCCGTGCAGATCTGGGACAACGACCCCGAAACGCTGGCGAAGGTCGGACGCCGACTGGTCGAGGAGTACGAGGTCAGCGTCGTCGACATCAACTTCGGTTGCCCGGTGAAGCAGGTCACCGAAAAGGCGCACAGCGGCAGCTATCTGCTCCGCTTTCCGGATCGGATCGGAGCGATCGTCGAGCGAGTCGTTCAGGCGTGCGCTCCGACTCCCGTCACCGCCAAGATCCGCCTCGGCTGCACGCGCGATCGAGTCAACGCGATCGACGTGGCTCAGGTGGTCGAAGGGGCAGGCGCAGCGGCGCTGACCGTACACGGCCGGACCGCTCAGGACTTCTTCAAGGGGAGCGCCGACTGGGAGGCGATCTCCGCGATCCGCCCGCATCTGAAGCGGATCCCGCTGATCGGCAATGGCGATCTCGACTCGGCCGCCAAGGTGGTCGAGGCGTTTCGGCGATACGACATCGACGGCGTGATGATCGCTCGCGCCTCGCTCGGGCGCCCGTGGCTCTTTGCCCAGGCGGCCGCGGCGCTGCGCGGCGAGCCGGTTNNGAAGCCGGTGCCGGACGAGCCCGATCTCGAGACGCAGCGCGCACACATGCTGCATCACTACGAGCTGGTCTGTCGGCGTTTCGGCGAGGAGAAAGGGACGCTCCTGATGCGGAAGTACGCCTGCTGCTACGCCCAAGGTCGTCGCGGTGCCCGAGCGTTTCGGACGCACGTGGCGCATGTCGAGACGCGTCGCGAGTTCGTTGAGGTGGTCGAGCGCTACTTCCCTCGCGACGACGACGCCGGAGACGAAGGGCATACGGCACCGGACGAAAGCCTGTCCTCCTGCGACGAGACCGGCTGCGACGGCGCAAGCTGAACGCACGCGCGAAAGACGGCGATCGAGCGAACCCGGCGAGCGGCGTTCCGACTCGCTTCTCTCGGATCGTCCCGAACCTCCGGCCGTGCATTCCGGCCGACGGCGACTCAGTCGCACCGTTCCCCATCGAGCAGACGCTGGAGATCGTTCAGACAGTCGCGGCCGCGGCGACGAGCGGCGGTCATGCGGATGCGCCGCTGGTGCGGCGAGAGCGATTCGATGTCGATCCAGATCGAATCGTCGGGGAGCGTATCGGGAAAGCGATCGGCCCACTCGACGACGACGATCGTCGGCGTATCGAACCACTCCTCGATGCCCAGGTCCCAGAACTCCGCCTCGGTCTCGATCCGATAGGCGTCCAGATGATGGATGACCGGCCGAGTCGGGTAGGTCTGCCAGAGCGAGAAGGTCGGGCTGGTGACCGCGATCCCGTCCCCTCCCAAGCCGGCGACGATTCCCTGCACCAGGCGCGTCTTGCCGGCGCCGAGCGTCCCCGTCAGGCCGATCGCCATCGGCGCCTGAAGCGTTCGGCCGAGCGCTCGCCCGATCGCCAACGTCTCGTCTTCGGAGCGACTCTCGACCGTCACCGTCATCGCGCTGAATCCCGCTCGACCCGCTCGCCCGAACTCGACGGGCTCAACGATACGTTCGCTCGGCGGTCCCGGCGGTCCCGGCGGTCGGAAGGGATCCGAGAGGGGGAGCGAAGTTCGGCGGATTGTAGCGGAATCCTCGCGAGGCGGGAGATGCCGGCCGTCGCAGCGGCCGACGGCCTGGCCGCAAGCTCTCGACCGCTTACCGCGCAAACCAAGCCGGCGAGGCGAGGCGATCAGCGCGAGGTGCCGGCGGCAACCGTTTCCTGAGCCGACGAGAGACGGATGTTGCCGAAGAACTCCTCCTTGCCGCGGAGGATGAAGAACGAGACCCCCTGCTCCGACTCGAGCACCTCGGGGCGCGACAGGATGTAGCGCAGATCCTTCGGCGTCGTCGTCTCCCAGATATGGATCCCGACGAGCACGTCGTCGGCTCGGATCCCGCGTTTGGCCGCCGGACCTCCGTCGCGCACCTCGAGCACCCGCATCCCGCCGTTGTACCGATCGCTCAGTCGGCGGAAGTCGGTCGAGGCGATCGGGTCGAGGCGAACGCCGAGCATGGTCCAGACCGGATCGTCCTCGGTCGCCGAGGCGGGGGCCCGCCGACCGGTTTCGAGCATCGCCGCGATCGACTCGCTCCCGCGGCGGTACGTCAGCTCCAGTTCCGATGCGTCCGACTTTCCGAGAAACGCACGTTCGAAATCGAAGCGACTTCGGACCTCGATGTCACCGACCTTCTCGACGATGTCGCCGACCGCCAGTCCGGCGCGATCGGCGGCCGATTCGCGAACGACCTGATCGACGACGAACTCCGCACGACCGCCGGTCCGTTCCGTATGGCCGACGACTCCATGCAGCGTCGCACCGTCGTTCCGCTCCGAGATCAGCCCGCCGATGATGTCGATCACCTGATTGACCGGAATGGCGAACGCGATCCCTTGAGCCCCGACCCGTACGGCGACGTTCAGGCCGATCATCTCGCCGTCGATGTTCAGCAGCGGCCCTCCCGAGTTCCCCGGATTGATCGCCGCGTCGGTCTGGATCAGGTCGTAGTAGATCTGGTCATCGCTCACCTGCACCGTCCGATGCAGCTCGCTGATGACCCCGACCGAAACCGAGTTCTCGTATCCGTAGGCGTTGCCGATCGCGATCACCGTCTCGGCGAGCATCAGGCCGTCCGAATCGCCCAAGCGGACGACCGGGAAGTCCTCGCTGGCCGAGATCTTCACGACGGCGACGTCGGTCTTGGCGTCGCGAGCGACAAGCGTGGCATCGAAGGTGCGCTGATCGGGGAGCGTCACCTGGATGTTCGAGACCCCTTCGACGACGTGGTAGTTGGTGNNGATCGAGAATCACGCCGGTCCCCATCCCGTTGACCTGCCGTGCGCCGTCGTCATCGAAGCGCCGGACCGATTCTCCCACCGTCTTCTTGCCGCGAATGTTCACGACCGCGGGGCGCGCATCGCGAACCGCGCGGACTTCGGGCGTCATCCGGTCCCCCGCTCCGGCCGAGCCGAGAGCGATCAGCAGCAGCGAGGTCGCCAAGACTCCCGCCGACAACGGTCGGTCGGCGAAGGTCCGAGAGCGAGATCGCGTAAGTGGCATCATGGGGAGAGCCTTGTCGATGCGCGCGACGACAGACGGTCGTCTCCGAGGACCTCGGGGACCTTCCGGTTGATCGGAACTCGGTCACCTCGGAGACCAATACGCCGCCCGACGGCGGAATACTTTTCGCATCCTCGCCAGAACACCTCGGCAGGTTCGATGCCGCACGACAAGTCAGACCGAACGCAGGGCGACGCGTGGGAACCGAGGGAGTTCAGGCAAGAGACAACCATCAGCGCGACGTTCCCGAACGCACCGCCCACGCCTCGCTGTCGGGGTCGAAACGGTGGGGGAGCATCGACTGAGGCAAGCGATCGAGAGGTGCCGATCAGCCCTTCCGGGGCGAGAGTCAGCGCGATCGATGCGCGGCTCGATTTGCGGTCAGCCCCGAGTTTCGCCGTTCGATCCGCGCGGATCTTCTCCGTCTCAGTCATCGCGAGTTCCGAAGCATGTCGACTCGATCCACCGACGTTCTGGTCATCGGTTCCGGCCCCGGCGGCNNGGCGGCGGTTGCACGCACTGGGGGACGATCCCGAGCAAGGCGCTCCGGTATTCGATCTATCAGCTGACCGAAGCCCTGTCGAATCAGCTGGTCAAGGAGGCGGGAGTCAAGGCGAATCCGACCGTCGCCGACCTGCGGAAGAGCGCCCAGTCGATCATCAACAAGCAGGAGACGATGCGGCGGAGCTTCTACGACCGCAACAACGTCGAGATCATTCAGGGGCATGCCCGCTTCGTCGACGGGAATACGGTGATCGTCGACGAGAAGACGACGATCCGTTTCGATCACGCGATCATCGCGACCGGTTCGCGACCGCATCGGCCGAAGGAAATCGACTTCGGTCATCCGCGCGTCTTCGACAGCGACACGATCCTGAATCTCGGCTTCAAGCCGCGTTCGATGACCGTCTATGGAGCGGGCGTGATCGGCTGCGAATACGCGTCGATGTTCCGTAACCTGGACATCAAGATCAATCTGATCAACACCCGCGGGAAGCTGCTCGAGTTCCTGGACGACGAGATCGTCGATGCGCTCGGCTATCACCTGCGGGAACGAGGCGTGCTGATCCGCCACAACGAACAGTATCAGAAGGTCGAACCGACCGACGACGGCGTCGTGCTGTATCTCGAGAGCGGCAAGCAGGTGAAGACCGACCTGCTGCTCTGGGCCGCCGGACGAATCGGCAACTCGGACGGCCTGGGACTCGAAAACGTCGGCCTGACTCCCAATCGCCGCGGCTACCTGCAGGTCACGAAGTGTTTCCAGACCGAGGCGCCGAACATCTATGCGGTCGGCGATCTGATCGGTTTCCCCTCGCTCGCCAGTGCCGCCTACACGCAAGGGCGAGCGGCGGCGAACCATATCCTGGGGAATGACGAACACTGCGAACTGATCGGCGACATCCCGTCGGGGATCTATACGAGCCCCGAAATCTCGTCGATCGGCAAGACCGAACGGGAACTGACCGAGGCGAAGGTCCCTTACGAAGTCGGCCACACCCATTTCCGCAGTCTGGCTCGCGCTCAGATCACCGGGCGCACCGCCGGCATGCTCAAGATCCTGTTCCACCGCGAGACGCTGGAGATTCTGGGCGTGCATTGCTTCGGATCGAATGCCGCCGAGATCATCCATATCGGCCAGGCGATCATGGCGCAGAAGGGGAGCGCCAACACGCTCCACTACTTCATGAACACCACGTTCAACTATCCGACGATGGCCGAGGCGTATCGAGTCGCCGCGCTCAACGGCTACAACCGCCTCTTCTGAACGGTCGGCGCGGCAAGAGCGGACCTGCTCGCGACGAATCCCGGGCAACGCCGTTCGCCCGTCGGCGCGAGGTCGTTCGCAGGAAGAAGATCGCGCAGGGAAGTTCGCGCAGGGAAGTTCGTGCACGGAAGATCGCGCACGGAGGTACTTGCGTGGGCGATCGTCTCGTGAACGACAGCCGGCCATGATGAGGTCATGGCGAGCGACCGGTGCCGTCATGCCAGCGGCCGCACGGACCGCTCCGGTTCACTCGCTGCGATCGGCAGCTTGCGTCGGCAGCGGCTGAAGGGCACCACCTTCCGGTCGGTCGGCTCAGCGGCGAACCGAATCGGTAGCCGCCATCGCCTGCTTTACCGCCTGGACGTAGGTGGCCGAGTTCTCGCGGAACTTCGCGAAGGTCACCTCGTCGGCGAACAGGATGATGCGATCGTCAACGAACGCGCCATGCTCGCGCTTCCCTTCGACCAGTCGATTCTGCTCGGCGAAGATCACCGGATCGTAGCCCGAGAGGACCGGAGCGAAGGCGTCGGTGTTCGCCATGAACTCGTCGCGATCCTCGGCACTGCAGAACAGATAGACCCGCCCGCGATGGACGCAGCCGTAGGCGCGATCCCCTTCCAGCCAGACCTTGTCGCGAATGAGCGAGACGGGGCAGAAGCCGTCGAGTCCCAGGGTCGGCTCGGTGGCCGGAGCGGTCGCGGGGACGGTGGGCGGATTCGGCACCGGAGGGCTCTG
>DMPQ01000134.1 GCA_003455945.1 Planctomycetaceae bacterium | reverse complement strand
GGCCGCCTGTAGCGCGTCGAGGATCTTGTCGTTGAGCCCGAGGACGTCGATGGAACCGGTCGGAGCCACGGGACTCTTTGCGGGCGGAATCGCCGGAGGTGCCGGAACGACGGTCTCGGCCGCCGGCGGCTGAGCAGGGAGCACCGGAGCGGGAGCGGCCGTCACCGGCGAGGCCGAGGCCTTCGGCGGCAGGTCGAGCGTCTCGCCCTCGGCGNNGCCTCGGCCTCTCGATCGTCGACCTGGATGATCTGATTCGGCTGTTGCGTGACGAAGCCGGCAGCTCCGAACTGAACGCGTGCGGTCAGCAATCGGACGAGCGGCATGGAATCGAGCTCCGCGGAAGTGAGACCCGGAGGCTCGCGCGAGACGAACCTCCGGGGTATCGAATCGACTCGCCGATCGACGCCGGCGGTCGCTTGCTGTCGATCAGGCCTGGACCAGGTGCTTGATCGGATTGCCGCCAGCGTTGAGGACGCCCGAGTCGAATCGCATGAACGCGACGAAGCCCTGCTGGTCGTAGTCGGCGTAGCGCTCGACGAGTCGCATCAGACGAATCTGCCGAACCTCGCGGATCTTCATCTTGCTGAAGTCGCCGTAGAGGATCGTCTTCGCCGTCGTCGCGATCGCCGACGCCATGTCTTGGTTGATCGTCAGGCTCTGGCCGAGCAGCGTGTCCGGACGGTTGTCCTGCAGGCCGGATCGCCAGAGGTAGACGCCCTCGGAGTCCTTCAACAGTCGCAGGGCGAGCACGACGTTGTCGTGCATCATCCATCCGGCGTTGATGCGATAGGCCGGGTTCACCGAGTGCTGCAGCTGGACCAGTTCGTCGGCGGTGATCGCCGTCGCCGAAGCGGCCGTCTTGCCCAGGGTGGAACCGGTCACGATGCCGCCGGGCTGGCTCGATCCGGTGCCCGTCGTGGCGTACGTGTTCTGGATCCGCCCGAGCCGCTCGCCGAGGATCTGCGCGAGGTACGTGGCCAGGTCGAACGCCGAGTCTTCGAGCAGCTCGGTCGGCACCAGCACGATGCGGGACGTCATCTTGTACGCCCCGAACACCTTCACGCCGAAGGTCGGATCGACGTTGCTCGCAGCCTGAACGCTTTCCGCGAGCATCGCTCCCGAGTTGCCGGTGTCGTTGGCGGTCGGCCACGGCAGGTCGTTGCCGCTGTCCGTGCGGATCAGCTGCGAGACCTGACGAACGCCGCCGAAGGCGAGCATCGCCATCTCGAGGTCGTTGACGAATCCCTCGGGGATCGTGTAGCCGCCGGCGCTCGGCGTCCCCTTGGCCAGCGCTCGCGACTCGAACCCTCGGAGCGAGCGTCGGTTCGGGTGGCCGTTGCAGAGGTGGTCCCGCAGAGCTTGGAAACGTCGCGTCTCGCCGAGGTCGATATCCAGCTCCGATCGAGCCGGGTTCAGGCTGGTGATGCGGCACGCGCGGACCTGATCCTCGGTCAGATCATGTCCCATCTGACGCCGGCACCAGGCCGTCAGCGCCATGCTGCGCAGCTCGTCGGTCGGCTTCTCGTCGTCGAGCCCATCGGTCGGCTTGCCCACCGGCTTACGACGAGACTCCGAGTCCTGCCGCTCGCGCTGCTCTTCGATCTCCGCGTACCGCTTCAGGACCTCGTCGCTGTTCTGCAGCGCCTCGATCTCCTTCACGGCACCGTCGTAGTCGGCGTTCGCCTTCGACCAGGCGGACCGCTGGGCTTCATCGGCCCACTTGTCGCCGTTGGCGGTGAACTTCTCGCGCAGTTCCTNNTTGACGGCCACGTAGGCCTTTTCGCGGCGCTCGCGCGCCTCTTCGAGCTTGGTTGCCATGCTCCGTCGGCTCCAGAATCGCCGACGGTCGCCAAAAGAGAACGACAGCCGGCAAGGATCGAACCGGCCGCTCCCCTCGGAGCGGCCGAACCCTCGCTGGTGCTGTCGTTATGGAACGCAGTCCCAAGCGTCAGACGTGCCGGATTGAACCGGCGTTCAGTCGGAATGATACCGATCCGCTGTCGCGACTCAAGTATCGGAACTTCGAGATTCTACGATGCCAGGCCAAAGACCTCTCGGAACGATGCGAGGTTGTGTGATCCAATTTCCGCGCGCAGCATCGCGTGCATGACCTTCGTGTTGACGATGGCTCGCGCCAGTTCGGTCGCGACCTCGACGTCGAGTCCTGCGGAGACGAGCGCCTGAGCGCGGGCCGAGACCATCGCTCCGATCGCGACGAGGTACTCGCCGACCTCGACCTGCTCTTCGGCCGACAGGTTGATTCGCTCGTCCGCCGCGAATTGGGAAAGCGTGATCTCACCGTCCATGACGCGAGTCATGCCGACGATCATCGGCCAGACGGGCAGTCGTTCGACCGAGTCGTCGGTCGGGTTCAATCGCTCAAATGCACTCATGCCGCGTCTCCGAGAATCAGATAACCACCCTGGCCCCATGTCGAACTTGTGTTCGTCGTCGGGTCGACAATCACCGACTCTTCGCCGAACGAGATGTCCGATCGGATCATCAGGTTTCCGGCCGAATCGTAGTCGTCGAGATTGTTGTTCGACTGCCATCGCCTCGAAAGCGTGGTCGTTACGTTGTTCACTTCCGTAAGGCCGGAACTTGTCGTCGCCAGTCCGTCCGAAGCACCGACGCCCATGAGCATCGTGCTGAGGATCGCGTCCGGTGATACATGACCACCAGGGATCAGGACCGGCATGAAGAACTTCGGCCTGATGCCAGGGCAGGTGATCTCTGTCGGAGTGAGAACGCCCCCGAGGGTGAACGTGCCGACCTTGGCGCGGCAACCACGGATGCAGAGCATCCAAAAGTAGTACTGGTTGATGGCCGTCGTGTCTGGGTAAGTGACGTTGACGTTGGTTCCATCGACCGAAGCGATCGAGAGGGAACGATCAATGCTGCCGGCGACTCGAACCAGGGCTTTGGTGGTACTCAGTATTCTTCGTGTGGCGGTTGTCGTGACCCCATTGTTCGACCAGATCGATCCGCTGAACTGAGAACCTCCCGCCCACGCGCCGATCGAAGCGTACAACGTCGTGCGAGAAGCCGGAACCGGCTGTTCATTCAGCACTGAAAACAAGATGACGGCGGTCGGAGCCCCGCTGAGCCCATGAGCGAACGACTCGGCAACGTTCGTATTGTTCATCTGGCAGCGAACGAGCTTTGCTTCGATGCTGCCGCCGAGACAGGCGTAATTGAAATAGCGAACCGATCCGGAAACCGTCGTCCAGTCGAATGTGAATCCATCAGCGTCGATCGACTCCAATTCCGCCGTCATCGCGGGGAATGAGCTTGAAACGCCTTCATTCCGCAGCGGCAAGTCGTAGTGAGATCGAAACGTCGAAGACAAGGTTTGACCAGTCCTGGACGACGTGCCGATCGCACCTTGAACCGATCCCGCAGCGGCACCAAATGCGAGTGCAGCGTGAGACTCGATGCCTGCGCTAAATGTGGCCGTCACACCGAACGGCAAGATCACTTTCGGCCGAAACCCAACGCCCGTAATGGACTGGAGTCCGCTCGATGTTGGCGAACCAAACGACCCGACCTTTGTCAGCAGGCCCGACTGCGGTCCTCCTCGATGCGCAGGCAGAGCCGTCGGCGCGTAGGCGACCTGGCCGACAGGCGGACGAGCGACAGTGCGGAACGGCATCGCGAAGTTCCTCGACGGTTCGACGTTCAGGCTCAGACGACGTCGGCGGTGAGCGACGTCGATCCGCCCGCACCCGAGATCGCGCCTCGGAGCTTGCAGGGCCCGAGCTGGAAGTTCGCGATCCCGTTCGCGGTGAGCGCGAGAGGTGACGAGTTCGCCGCGTCGGTCGGGACGTCGATCCAGGTCGTGCCACCGTCAGGCGACGCCTGCAGCTTGGCCGTCGCTCCGTCCCAAGTGCCGCGAACGAACAGCGAGCCAGGTCCTCCGTACCAGTCGACGGCCGAGCCGGTGGCCGCCGCGTTGCTGAGCAGTTTCATGAGTCGGTTCCTTGTCGGTGTGTCCGTGGTGCGTCGAGTCGATCAGCGAGTCGCACGAGACTGTCGCAGCTCGACGTCGCGCCAGGCGACCTCGACGGCATCGCNNTAGCGTGCCGCAGTTCGACGTCACGCCAGGCGACTTCGACGGCATCTCGCTCGGAGTAGCCCTGCTTCAGGAACGCTTCGAGCGATCGCCGAACCTCGTCGAGGCCCTCGGGCGCCGCGATCGAACGGGCTCCGCTGGTCGTGCCCGAGTAGGCCGGGAAAGTCACCGGACCGACGTCGAAGGTCGTCATGTCGCGGAGTGTGCGGATCCAGATCCGCTGTCCGTCGACCGTCTCTTCGGCCCAGTCCGCGGCGAGCGTGATGAACGAAAACGACGAGCCGTCGGCGTCACCTCGAGCGACCTTCTCGGCGACTCGAACCGAATCGGGATCGCTCGGATTCTCCGCGAACGAGTAGCCGAAGCCGGTCTCGTCCGAGAAGACTTCGAGCGTCTTGCTCTTCGTGCGTCCCAAGAGGTAGTTCGGGTCGTGGTTGAACAGCGCCCGGATGTCGTCTTCCTTCGCCGACCGTTCGAAGGCGCCCGGAGCGATCCGTTCGACGACGTCCGACCAGAGTTGGTACTCGGTTCCCTTGTCGCCCTCGCGGTAGTAGACGGCTCCGTAGCCGCTGATCGTGCGGGCCTTTCCTTCGACGGCTCGGATCTCGACCGGCCGGGCGATCGTTCGTCGTTCCATTACTTCCCTCCCACGAGAGCGGATTGCCACTGATCGACCGCCGCATCGACCGCCGCCACCAGGTCGGCGTCGGACGGTCCGGCCTGGTCGAACGCCAGTCCGAGAGCGGTGCGCAGCGAGCGGAGCGGATCGGCCGGTGCGATCGGATCGCGACCGCAGGCGGCTTCGAGTGCATTAAGCGGAGCGAGCATCGAGCGAGCCGCCTCGAGGTGCTCCGCTTCGAGCTCGGCGGACAACCAGGCCGAGAAGCCCGCGCGGCGCTTGGCCGCCTTGCGGGCGTGGATCCCGAGGCGATTCGCGAGCCGCTGTAGCGTGTCGACCCGGAGCTGATCGAGAGCCGCGATCATCTGCGCGCGAGCCTGGTCCGGCTGCGAGATGCCGCCGCCCTTGAGCACGGTGCCGACGTTGAGCTGCTGCAGGAACGCATCGCCCTGGCCGTCCGGTCGCGGGCCCCAGTTCAAGAGTCGGCGACCTTCGTTCGGACTCATCCAGGAGTTCTGGATCCCGTCCGAGATGATCGAGGCGACGGTTTGCGTATCGGCCCAGAGCAGCGCTGCGACCTGGTGCTCGATGAAGTGCGAGTCGGCTTCCTGCTCGCGGGCCGACAGCAGCTTGATGACCGCTTCGGACGCGATCTCCATCAGGTAGTGCGACAGGCAGCCGTCGTAGTAGGAGCGGTTCTCGGCCTCGACCGAGGCGTAGCTCGTGGTCCCGACGACGCCGAGCTTGTGACCCGGGACGTTGAAGAAATTGGCGACCTTCCGGGCGTCGTTCTGATCGACCTCGACGAGCTGCGCGTCCTTCGGGTTGACCTGTGCCGAATGGAACTTCGCTCCGTCCCTCAAGACGACCGTGCGGAAGGCGGCGTCGTCCGAGTCGTAGGTCTTGCGGAACCCTTCCTCGACGCGATCGCGGGCCTTCTTGGCGAGGGCGATCGGCAGTTCGAGGATGCCGCCGACTCGGCCGCCGTTGCGGAAGAACCTCGACGAGAACTTGATCGCGGCGAGCATCTTCGAGAAGTGTTGCCGAGCCGCATCGACCAGGTCGAAGCCGTTGACGCCGTCGAGGCTGATTCCCTTGAGATGCAGGACGTCCGCATACGGGAAGGCTCGCAGCTGGTGGTCGATCTCGGTGATGACGTACGGCTCGCCATCGATGTCGACCAGCTCGGTGCGATCGCTGAGCAGCTGGTAGAGCGCCGACGGTCGGTCCGAGGCCGGGTTCCGGCGATCGATCCAGACGAACGCCTGGTTCCAGAGCAACCGTTGAACGAGGATCTGTCGCCAGAAATCGAACGCGTTCTGCCGGTAGTTCGCTCGCCGGCGGATCAGCTTGTGGGCCGGATGCCCCGGATCGATCTCGCGGTATTCGCCGCTTCGCCGATAGACGTTGAGCGGGATCTTGGCGACGTCGCCGGAGATCAGGTGGATCGCCTGCCAGACCGGCGCGATGCGCAGCGCCTTGGCATGCGTCACGCGCACGCCGGCGTCGGTCTCGGTCCCCTGGCCCAACGCCTCGGCGAGCGACGGATCGGTGAGCGGGACGCCGGGGTTCTCGATCGAGAGACCGCGACGCGCGTTCGGCTTCTCAACCAAGGCCCTGAGGATTCCCATTCGCCGCCTTCCAGGTGTAGTACCAGGTCCCGCCGCAGATCGCGATTCCGGTCACGATCGATGCGATGCGCCAGTCCCAGCCGAGCAGCCCCGCCACGATCAGCACGAGCCCGCTGGCGAACGTGATGTCTTCCCGGCTCATGCCATCTCCACGTCGTGGTCGTCGTAGTGCGACTGCTGCGGCTGACTCTTCCAGCAGCGTGCGAACGCCATGACCGAAGCGACCAGGCCGTCGATCGTCCGGTAGTCGCCGTGCTTCGGCTTCACCGGTCGCTTGTTGCCGTTGGCGTCGCTCTTCACCTTGCAGTGCGAGGCCTGCCAGCGAGCGACCTTGTTGCCGTCGTTCCTCATCAGCCCGCGGATCACGAGACGCTCGTACTCGGAGGTCGGTTCGGCGAAGTGATCCATGGTCTGGGGGAACTCGACTCGGACGATCTCGTGGTTCTCTTCGAGGTCCAAAGTGAACTGGTCGGCGTACCTTCGGTCGTAGGTCAGCTCGCGGAGGTCGTAGCGCTCGGCGATCTCGAGGATGCGTCGCTTCACGAACCGGTAGTCGGTCGTCGCGCCATCAGTCAGCTCGATGAATCCGCCCTCCTCCCAGCTCCGATAAGGCAGGATCTTCTCGCGCTGCTTCGCGGTCTCCCTCGGCAACCAGAACCACCAGAGCTGTCGGTAGAACGTCTCTTCGCNNGTCTGTGCGAGGTCGAGACCGGCCCAGCACTCCGAGCCCTCGAGATCCTCGGCGGTGTAGGCCTCGGTGCAGCGATCCCAAGCGGCTCGATCGAGCCAGGCGTCTTCGCTCGAACCCCAGATATCGAGCCGGTATCGCTTGAACGCCGAGAACGTCTCGGGACGCTGCGTCGCCTCTTCGTAGTCCCGAGCGAACCGTTCGGGATCGATCGTCGTGCCGAGGCTCGGGTTCGCCTTCTTCCAGGTCTNNCCGGCGGTCGTGATCGCGAAGAAGATCGGTTCGGGCCTCGACGCGAACGCGTACTTGATGGCGTCCCATAGTTCGCGACCGCGCCAGACATGCAGCTCGTCGGCGATGATGCAGTTCGCATTGAGACCTTCCTGGCCTCTCGGGTTCGAGCTGATCACTCGGTAGACGCCGCGATTCTGCGGGAAGCTGATCGCCTTCGTCGTCCGGTTGATCCGGAGCAGGTCCATCAGTCGCGGCGAGCTCTCGGCCATGTTGATCGCGTGACCGTGCACGATCGATGCCTGGTCCTTGTCAGTCGCGGCGCTGAAGACTTTCGCCCCCGGCTCTTCGTCGCCGACCAGCTCGTAGAGCCCGATGTACGCGCCGGTCGGGCTCTTGCCGTTCTTCTTCGCGACTTCGACGTAGACCCTGTCGTATCGCCGAACCCAGCGCTGATAGTGCTCGCTCCATCGCTGCCAGCCGAAGAGCGGACCGAAGAGCTGATCGTGCTGCCAGTCCATCAGCGTGAAGGGCAGGCCAGCGGACGGGCCCTCGCAGTGCCGCAGCAATCGCGCTCCGAATGCGACGACTCGATCGACCAGCCGCTGATCGAAGCGCATGCCGCGACGGACCGCCTCTTCGTCGGCCTCGCTACGGATCCAGTGAGCCCAGCCTTCCCGCTTGGCTCGTGCCAGACCGGCGGTCGACGTGATCACTTGGCCCTCGGAGGTGCACTCGGCTTCGCCGGCAGCGAGTCGGCGAGCGGATCGTTGCCGGGCGGCGTTTCGTTGCGGATCGGCAGTTCGACGCCGGCTCGATCCAGCGGCGAGAAGCCGAACCGCGACGACCAGTCCCTGATCAGCTTCGCGGCGTTCGCGCGTCGAGCGACCGCCGGCCGCTGGTACTCGTAGCCCTTGTCGGTGAACGCGGTGTAGCCGCTTTCGCGGATGTCGAGCTCCGCCTCGCGGTAGTCCTGGTAGGCGTCGCAGTAGATTTCGAGGCCCACCAGGTCGGTCGCCGAGAGCATCTGCTGGCCGATGAGCTGCTCGCAGATCAGACGCCAGAGTCCCTTGGCATGGTCGCCCATGCGGTCGGGCGGAGTCGGGATCGACGACAGGGCGTTGAGCGTTCCGGCTTCGGGGATCGGACGCTTGCCGGGGTTGTCGAGCTGCTTGGCCGCCGCACTTTTCGGCTTCGGTCCGCGCTTGCCCATCAGCTGGCATCGCCTCCCGTGTCGGTCGCCGACTCCGGCGATCGTTTCGAGGTCGTGTTCTTCGTCGCTTCGGCAACGGTGCGGAGTACGTTGTCGGCCATTTCGAGGACGCCGGCCTGTCTCCCGCGAAGCTCGGAGACCGACGAGGTGAGTTCCATCATCCGCTCGTTGGCGCAGCGGTGACCTTCCTCGCACTTTTCGAGCTTGGCCTCGGTCTTCGCCGCCGCCGCCACCTGGGATCGCCACAGGTAGACGACGGCCGACGCGAGCGCCGTGATGGCGCCGATGATGAACTCGGCATCGAGCTGCATCTCGGTCCCTTCCATGGGTTCGATCAGCGTCTTCGGAACACGTGCCGCAGCAGCTTCCGAACCGGTTGTCGCTCTCGGAGTCCGCTGGCGAATCGTCTCGCGGGGCCGCAGTCGCTGCAGCTGCTCGCGGAGGTCGGCGATCTCGAAGCTTCGATCGAGCCTCTTGGGACGAGTCGGCACTGACCGGTGATCGGGTCGCAGAATCTGACCATGTCGCCGGGATCGGGCGGCGTGCCCTCGGGCGGCAGGTCCGGCGGCAGGTCGCTCGGCACGACGATGAACTCGCCGGGGAGCGGGAGCGTCTCGGCCGACGCCGTGTCGAGCATCGAGACGCCGAACAGGCTGGCGACGATCACCAGCGCGAGCAGCACGAATCGGAACATGGTCACCTCTTCGGAACGGGAGGGTTGTCGGCCTGCGGATCCGCCGAGGCCGACCGGATCAGGTAGAACGCGTGGTAGCGCACGGACTCGGCGAGGTGACGGCGCCAGCTGATCCAGTTGCAGCCGTCCTGGCCGTAGCTGCGACCGTGCGAGTTGAAGCTGTCGTACTGCAGCTCGCCCCGTTGGATCCGCAGATCCTGGACGCCGACCGCGTGGTTGCCGGGACCGAGGCTCTCGGCGGTGAGACCGGTCGAGTCGAGCCGACGGTAGGCGTCGGAGTAGTGCACCGCGACGACGCCGATGAAGCCGGCGGCGAGCCCGGAGGCGAGCTCGAGGTCCTCATCGACGCGATAGCACTCGAAGCCGCGGAACCGGCTCATTGCGGCGCGGGCTTCGGTCGAGAGACTCGACGCGTGGTAGATCCCGATGCGGACGAGGTCCTGCGGCGGGANNGCCGGCCGATCCAGATTGAGCTCGGGAACTGCTTGCGCGCCGGCGTTCGCGAGGGATCGGCGAGGATGTCGCGGATCTGCTCGAACGAGAACATCGGGTTGCCGCTCTCGGCGTAACGCGCGAACGTGAGCGGTCGCACGGGCGGCACGATCAAGCCGGTGCGGAAGACTTCCGCGCCGGCGTGGAACTCGAACTGCGAGGTCGTCATCAGAGGCCCGCCTTGTCCTTGAGCAGCTGATCGATCGAGTTGCGCGACACTTGGTCGGAGGTCGCGAGGACCGCGCCATCGGGCCCGAGGATCAGGACCGTCGGGCGCGTCGGACCGACGGCCGCGACGTACGGCGCCGCTTCGGGCTGGTCGTCGTCGAGGATCCGCCACTTCGCCTGGCGAGCCTTGAGCGCGTCGAGCCAGGCCTGATCGGCGACGAGCTTTGCGACCTCCGTCGTGCGCTCGGCCGACTCTTCGATCACGAGGACCCACGAGCCGGGCTTCGGCGTGACCGCGATCGGCAGCGGCAACGGCAGGACCGACCCGCCGAACGACCGCAGGCCGAGGACGACGAGCAGCACGAGCGCCGCGACATTGAGAGCGATGCGACTCCGGGTCATTCCCTTGCCTCGAGGAACTCGGCCAACTCGATCAGGTCGTGAGGACGGCCGTGTCTCACGATCTGCGACGGCATGCCGATCGAAGCGGCACCCTCGACGTCGCCGAAGGTCGGATTCGCGGTGACCATCAACGTCCCCGCCGGCTCGAAGCCGGTCTCCCGCTCGACCGCTCGGTAGGCGTCGAGGTTGCGGGGCTTGTAGGCCCGATGCGCCGCGAGATCGATGATCCGGTCCCACTCGATGCCGGCTCGTCGCGACAACTCGGCGAGCAGCTCGGCGGATCCGTTGCTGAGCGTGACGCAGACGAAGCCCGCGGCTCGAAGGCGGGCGATCCCGGCGGCTGCATCGGGATGAGCCGGCAGGGAACGCCAGGCGTCGGAGAACGCAAACGGCGAGAAGTCGTCGCGGCGCACGTGCTCGACGTAGGCTCGGACGTCGTCACGGGTCAGAGACGCCGTGTCGAACACCGTTCCGAAACAGTCGAACGCGAGGCAGCGGAGCGACTTCATTCGAAGTGGTTCTCCTGGGAAAGCACTCGGATCGGCTCGATCGCGTAGCCGATCACTCCGCCGATAACGAGTCCGAGNNCTGATCACGAGTCCGACCGTGAACGCGACGACGATGCCGATGACGATCGTCACGAGCCGCCTCCGGTGCCGAAGCGCCGCTCGGTGAGGTGCACCGCGAGATCGGCGGCGAGGCCTTGGCCCTTGTCGTCGCCGTCCGACTCGCAGTTCTCGGCGATGATCGCGAGCCACCCGAGGTTGACCGCGAGCAGCGCGTCCGGGTCGATCGGTTCCGAGTCGTCGGGATCGACGATCGGCTCGTCGGGGCGCACCGGCCACTTCGATCGCAGCCACGAAACGAGCTGGCTGCCGTTGGCGAACGCCATGAGTGCGGCAACCGCCGCCAAGCCGATCATCGAGATCCCGTCCATGAACGCCTCGGGCCTCAGGCCAGCTGCAGGATCTTGCGGGCCACCGACTCGACGCCGTACCAGATCCAGTCGTCGACGATCGATTCGACGACGGCCGGAACGTACGGGAGGTCGAGCGGCCGGATGACCTGGTCGTAGAACGACCGGCAGCCGTCGAGGATCGCCTGACGCTGTTCGAGCGTCAGAGTGGTGACCGCGAACTGGCGGACGACCTCGGCGAAGATTTGCCGGAGTCGATCGGCGAGCTCGCCGGGGAAGAGACCGCGAAGGTCGGCGGGGTCGAGCGCGACCCGCAGAGCAGAGACGACGTCCTGCGTCATGAGAATGAGCCCTGATGTACGTGGAGCACCCTGGGAGGTGCCCCGAGTACTTCAGGGCTCAAGTTCACCGTCACGATACCGCAGGCGTGTCGGGCGTCAAGCGGAACGGTTGCGCGGCGTCCGAGCGGACGACGATGTAGATCCGCCCCTTGCCGTCCTTGTAGGCCCGCAGCTCGCAGGCCTCGCCCTTCGGGCTCACGAGCTTGATCCGCTCGCGCGGCTTGACCTGGCGTGAGCAGGTCGCGAGTCGCGTCGTCTTTGGACCGTCGATCGCTGACAGTCGCGACCAGGCGTCGTTCTCGTCCTGATACTGACCCGGCGTTCCATCCATGGCGTTCGTCACTCCTGATTCGAAAGAGGCTTAGAAGCGTCGAGAGGTTCGACTCGCACGGTCGTCATCGGGACGCCGTAGTGCTTGTGGACGATCAGCTCGACGATCTGCGAATGGTCGTTCCAGGCGACTCCGTTCAACGCGTATTCGACCGCCTTCGCGAAGTTGCTTGCATTCGGGCGTACGGTGTGGTGAACTCTCTTCGCCGACTTCGGCATTGCGGAAGTCGGTTCAGCCGAGGTCCGCGTTTTTCCATTATGCCTGATGCTGACGGGAGGTTTCTAATGCGGAGCGAAAGTCGGTCGATGTGCGTGTACGGGGAGGGTAGGTTTTGTGTATGTACGTATCCACGGCTTCAGCGAGTGAGCGTCAAGTAAGGTGTTGCAATTGAGGTCTGGCATGCACGGTCTAGGTCAATTTCGATCACGTGCGTAAAGTTCGGATGATTTCTGAGGCGACATAAAATAATTCGATTTGAGGAGTTGCTTGCGTGAAAATAGAGGTGACTGAGTTTGTTGACGTTGACTCGCGACTAAAGTCGCTTGGAATGGCATTGCCGGACGGCTTTGTGATCATGCCGTCCAATGTGGCAACTGCAGAAGATGCAGAAGAGTTGGTGTATGCAGAATCGGCAACTGCGATCGTGAAGCTGCTTCGCCAATTCNNTGCCCGCCGCTTCAGGTGGTTCACAATCGAGACATTAGCGTCTATCTCCCGCTCATGTATATATCGGCCAATTGTTTCGTCGAAAATAGGGAGGCACTTGAGGCCGCCCTGAAGGTCATCGCTGAATACGTTTCCACCTTGCTCAGGGGCTTGGCGAAGGGAAGGAATCTCAGTTCTGCGTTTGTCTTGGAGAGAAAGGTGACCGGGGCCACTATATACGAGCGGTTTGAGTATACCGGTCCGCCGGAAACGTTGCTGCAAGTATTGGATCGCATGGAGAATGGCGATGCTCGAGAGCGAAATGAATGATCTAATTGCAGATTGTAATGATCGCGTTAACGCGGCGTATCAATTCTGTTATCCGGTCCGAGACGCCGCTCTGCAAAGGCAGGCGGCCGCCGATCTGGATGCGTATCTTGAGGTTCTTGGTCGTGCAAAGGCTGATTGCCAGGCTGCGCAGCGATCTGATGCTGCGAATGTCGCGCTCGGTATGCATTGCTTCGCATTGTCTGTTAGGTGTTTCCTGCAGATGTGGATTGAATTGCGAGACGACGACCCCGGTTCGGCTTGGGACTCGCTCGTCAATTCTCAGGTAAATGCTCGAATGGCGATGCGAATAAGTCAGTCCTTCGCTGAACAGCTCGAGGGCCTTGTAAGACGGTTGGATGCAGTAGAGCAGGTCGTGTTTCCGGCGATTCAATTTGTTTCGCCGTCAATGGTAGTGAGTGGTACTAAGTGCTCGTTGTGCAATGCGGCATTTCATGAGTGCAGCCATGTTTCTGGGCTTGCCTATAATGGCGAGTTCTGTGTGGAGGTGGTGGATGGAATCAAGAGTGTGGACCACATTGCACTTGTTGAGCACCCGCGTGACAAGCGGTGTCGCTTGACGGAGTGTTTTGAGCGAGGTCATGTTCTTGATGCATTCACGTTGCGAAGGACCGATCGGAGCGATGCGATATCAGAGGACGGCTTGCCTAGGTTGACCGCCATTGTATTGCATGCCGACTGAGTCTGTGCGGTCGGATGTTGTTGTCGTTGTTCTTTGGATGCATTCATGCCCGAGATGCTTCTTCTCTGGTCCCTCTGCGAAGTGTTGGGAGTTCCACGAGTCTAGGCTTTCGTGCGGGGTTACCGCCTTGAGCTTCTTCGACTTTTCAATCATCGCACTCGAGTCCTGGCTCCACGCAACATGCCGATCAGGATCAAACAGTTCGAGCCTGTCCCAGCCGACCGACTTGGCTCGATTCGACTTGGCGTCGTCGATCGCCCAGTCGCGGCGCTGCTGTCCGTTGGAGCAGTAGCACCATACGGCGGCCGAGGTCCAACCAGGAAGCGCGGGTCTCGTTCCTCGTGAACCAGCTCGAAACCAAGCCAGCCACCGATCGAACTCGCCGGCCTGTGCGAGTTCGACGCTGCGAGGGTGCACGATCGAGGCAAAGCCCGAGTCGAGGCAGCGACCGCAGGCGTAGGTCTGTTGGCGCGTGTCGCGAACCGGGATCGTCGGCGCCTGCAGCTGCGAGGCGCGCTGACGGATCGCGGTCACGTGCTCTTCGATCGCCCACGGTCGACGGATCGAACCGGCAAGCATCTCGTCGGTCGCGCGCTTGGCGGATTCGAGATCGATCCCGACCAGGACTCCGCGCCACCTTGAGAGCGTCTCGGGACCGGTCGTCGCGACCTTGGCGTACCAGTCGGGGAACGTCTGCCCGTGGTAGATCAACCACTCGCGGAACTCAGCTGGCGTCATCGGGAATCCTCGCAAGCATGGCTTCGATGCGCTGAGCGGTCGTCAGCTGCGGCGCGGTCGCAGGAGCCGACGAGCCGCTTCGGTCCTGGGATCGGCCCATCCACGAGCCGAGGAACCTGGGCATGCCGGCGGCCGTCTTGCGGTTGCGCGGCCGGTCTTCGAGCCAGGTGCGAGCCTTGAGCAGCTCGGCGCGGACGTCGACGGCGGGGAAGGCTTCCTGCCAGCGGTCGATGCGGTCCTGCCGTAGGGCCCATGTCTTGGGATTCCCGGAGCACGGGAACTCCATCACGACGGGCGAACCGTCGTCGGGACACGTCCGCGGAGTCGCGGCGTCAGCGGCGATCTCCGTGGAAGAAGCGATAGCTTCTTGTTCTTCCATTTCCCTGTTCCCTGTTCCCTGTTCCAGACGCGAGAGTCTCGCGACACTCTCGCGAGAGTCTCGCGAGGGTCTCGCGAATCCGTCTGAAACACTCGGAATCTTGGACTTTCCGGGCTTGTCGACCCGTTGATGCTTCTCCCAGTTGGCGACCTCGAAGTAGGTCTCGTCTTCGACCTCGTAGACGACGATTCGACCCTCGTCGGAGAGCGTCGCGAGGGCTTCGGAAACCCTCGCGAGAGTCTCGCGAGGGTCTCGCGAAAGGTCGTACGGGAACAACTCGGCGGCGATCCGGGCGGGCTCGGCGGAGCCACGGCCGAAGTCGTCGGCGGCTGACCAGAGGCCGATGAACAGAAGCCGGGTGAAGTACGGCCACGACGCGACACGCTTGTCGTGCCAGAACTCGGGCTTGATCGTTCGGATGCGAGCCATCGGGTCCTTCCTCGATTCGAGCGATCAGACCGCCGAGGTCTCGGCGACCTGATTCGCTCGGATCACGAACGCGTAAGCGTCCTCGTCCGACTGGTCGTAGTAGTCGCGGAGGATCGAGACGGCTCGGAAGCCGAGCGATCGAAAGAAGAGCTGGGCCGCGACGTTCGTCTCGCGCACCTCGAGGGCGAGTGAATCGCGCCCCGAGAGCGAGAGCTTCGAGATCAGCTTCCGCATCAGGTGCGAGCCGATGTCGATCCGTCGGTGATCGGGGCAGACGGCGATGTTCAGCAGCCGCAACCGATTCGGCTCGAGGTCGTAGATCATGTGACCGACGATGCGGTTCTCATGCTCAGCGACCATGCCGATGCAGTTGCGGCGGCGAAGTGCCGCGACGAAGTCGTCATCGGTCCACGGGAACTCGAACGACCGCGACTCGATCCGAAGCACGGCCGCCATGTCGCGCCGGATCATCCAGCGGATGTAGGGATCTCTCATGCGATTCCTCCGTGAGAAGTGCCGTCGACGAACACGCCGTCGAGGAACTCGATCAGTCCGTCGACTTCCTGGGCGCAGAGCGAGCCATGCCACGGCGCCACCGGGCACGTGAGTTGCTCGCGGATCGAGTCGCGTCG
>DMPQ01000133.1 GCA_003455945.1 Planctomycetaceae bacterium | reverse complement strand
TTCATCGCCGGGTATCGAAGCCCCCTCCGCACGAAGTCCGAAGTCCCGTCAGGGACGGCAGACGAGCCGTCAGTTGGGGTCAACCTCGGTAACGCCCAAGACGTTCTTTCGTCCCTGTCGGGACTCTTCGCGTGGTGTTCGGTCGATCGAGGCCCCACCGATGAATCGGTGGGCTATTGTCGGCCGTCCCTGACGGGACTTATTGCGACCGAGGGCGGTCGCACTACGGCAATGCTGCGACCGAGGTCGGTCGCAGTACGACGAGCTCGGCGCTGCACGATGCCTTGTCTCAACCGACCGAAATCGAAAACTCGTTGATCACGATGTCGCGGATCTCGTCGGTCTGGAGGATGCGGCCGACGACCGGCAGGATCTCGGCCTTGAGCCAGAGGAGTTCGGGGTCGTTCAGATCGGCGATGCCGGCCGACTGGACCAGACGGTTGATCTGATCGGCGATCCGCGCCTTCCGCTCTTCGATCCGGCCGGTGTACTTGTCCTGCGCTTCGAGCGGCAGGATGGCGTAGGCGTCGAACGTGACCGTCACCACCTCGGCTCGATCGGGCGAGGGGCGGCTGAGGGCGAAGCTCCCGAGACTCACCTCGATCAGCTTGGTCGGATGGTGCCGAGCGGGATTCGGATCGAAGTTCTCGATCAGGTTCAGCGGATCGACCAACGCCGCTTCCTGCTCTTCGGCGCCGCCGCAGCCGACCAGCAACAGAGCCAGGCAGGGGAGGGCGAATCGGTTCCGGCGACTCGGGCGGAGCATGAGCGGAGGGTCCCAGGTCGTAGGTGAGCGAGAGGTCAGAATCGTCCGATCCGTCAGGTTCGCTGCGAACGGCGCGTCGATCCGAACAGGACCGCCGCGGGAGAAGCCTAAGTCGCAATCGACGCGACTCAAGCGGACCGGTCTCGGCGGCACGGGCGACCGCTTGGCAAGTCTCGGCCTTACGGCATACTCGGGGATTCGCGATCGCGGCCCGAACCTGACCGGGCCGACCGTGTCCGTGCGACCTTCCCCGCGGTCGCCGACCGACCGCGATCGCCGCTCCCACCCACTCCCGTCGCTCCGATGTCACCCGTCGCCGAACACCCGTCCGAGGACGATGATGCCGCGGACGAATTCCTGCTCCGTACCGCGGAGTTGCTGAGTCGTTTCGGTACGCCGTCGCATCGACTGGAACGAGTCGTCGTGCGGGTCGCCGAGGCGCTCGGCAAGCGAGTCGCCTGTCTGTACACGCCGACGTCGCTGATCCTTTCGTTCGACCAAGGGGCGAGGGAACGGACGCGGCTGTTGCGAGTCGATGCGGGTGAGACGAACCTCGGCAAGCTGATCGACTTCGACGAGATCCTCGAGGATGTCGAGCATGGCCGGACCGATCTGGCCAAGGCGACTCGCCGCATGAACGAGGTGGCCGATGCGCCCCCTCGATACGGTTCGTGGCAGGTCGGCTTGGCCTGCGCCGTCGCGTCGGCCGGAGCGACGCTCTTTCTGGGCGGCGGCGTTCACGAGATCGGCGTATCGGCGATCCTCGGAGGTTTCATCTTCGTGGTCGGCTGGGCGGTCGCGAAGCTGCCGACGAGTGCCAGTCTGACCGAACCGCTCGCCGGCTTCCTGGCGGCGGTCCTGTCGCTGGCGCTCGGCAAGTGGGTGATCGACGTCGATGATCGGATCGCCACCCTCGGTTCGCTCGTCATCCTGCTCCCCGGTCTGAGCTTCACCGTGGCGATGACCGAGTTGGCGACCAAGCATCTGGTCGCCGGTACCGCGCGGATGGCCGGCGCCGGCGTGACCTTCCTGACGCTGACGGTCGGCGTGGCGCTGGCATGGCGAGCGGCGGGAGCGTGGCGCGTGCCGGTCGAGTCGCTGGTGTCTCCGCCCGAGTGGGCGCGATGGCTCGCCGTCGCGATCGTACCGCTCTCGTTCGCCGTGCTGCTCCAGGCGCGGCGGAGCGAGTGGCCGGTGATCCTGATCGTCTCGACGATCGGCTTTCTGGCCGCGACGTTCGGCGGAGCTTGGATGGGGCGAGAGTTCGCGCCGTTCCTCGGCGCGCTGGCGGTCGGCGTCGTCAGCAACGCCTACGCTCGCTGGATCGATCGCCCCGCTTCGGTCGCGCAGATCCCCGGGATCCTGATCCTGGTCCCGGGGAGTGTCGGTTACCGGAGTCTGACGGCGCTGCTCGATCGACAGACGATCGAAGGGATCGATCTCGCCTTCACGATGACGCTCGTCGCGACGAGTCTGGTCGGCGGGCTGCTCGCCGCGAACGTCATCCTGCCGCCGAAGCGAATTCTCTGAGACGAACGCGGGGCACGGACGCGTGCGATCGCGATCGTCGAACCGCCCTAGAGCCGCACGAATCCCGAGAAGATCGAGAACTGTCGCGTCAGGTCCTGCGACTGGGGCTGATGACTCCCCATCGGCTGCTGCGGCTGCTGCGGCTGATCCGGACGCTGCGGCAGCGACTCGACAGGCGGGGTGCCGTACGGGTTCGCTGCAGGGTACGGGTTCGCTGCGGGGGGCGAATAGGGATCGGAGATCATCGGCGGGTAACCCGAGGCCGACGTTCCGTACGGGGGAGCCGAGCGGTAGGGATTTCCGCCTCCCGGCTGCGGTACGAACGCCCCGGGGCGGTTCTGATCTCGGTTGCGAGCGGCTCGGCGAAGTCCGAGCGCCTGGGCGCGCAGCTCATCCGCCAGATCGAAGGCGCGGCGATCTTCGAGATCGGCGGCGGTCGCTTCGAGCTGTCGAGCGGCCTGGCGAAGCGCGGTCGAATAGTCGTTGTCCGGATTGCCGGCCTCCGCTGCTCCTCGATCGGCATGCTCGCCGCGGGAAGGCTCCTGATAAATCGCCGGAGCCGGGCCCTCGGGTCCCCTGTTTCGAGGCGGAGTCTGTCCGTGAATGCGGAAACCGGGAGGGACCGGATAGAGTCGTCCTGCAACCGGACGCTCGCCGGGAGTCGCGCCATCGGCTGCTCCTCGATTCGGCTCGCCCGACGGTCCTCGATCGGAATGAGCGAAACTGGGGCGAGGCATTGCGGCCGGGTCGAGCGAGTCGCGATCGAACGTCCCCTGGCGCGAACGGATCTCGACGATCCGCATCGCCATCTCGCGAACCGCCGACTCGGGCAGGTCAGGATTCGAACTGCGAATCGTCTCGATCATCGCCTTCAGAAACGCATCCTCCGGCCCCGCATCCGCGGCGCGATTCATCGGGACCGAACGATCGTCGACCTGCACTGGACTCGGCGGCGATGCAGGGGTCAGCGGAGACGACGGCGCCTGCGGAGATGAAGTCGTCTGCGGCGACGAAGTGCGGAGTACGAGCTCCTCTTCCTCCTCCTGGATGATGATCCGCGGAGTCACGGTGATCGTCGTGGGGAGGGGCGGAGGAGTCACCGAGCCGGGGGCCTGCGGTGCCTCGATCGGCCGTTCGACGATCGGCGGTTCCTGCAACGCGACACAACACCAGAAGACGAGCGTTCCGATCAGCATGGCATCTCTCCGTCGATGGGCCTGGCCGGTTCGAGGGACGAACCGGGGGCGAGTATAGCGCCCACCGCCGTCGACTCCCTATCCCAGTTTCGTGTCGAGTCGGTTCGCGGAAGCGTGCGAAGTGGACTCGCAGCGGCTCGGTCGTCGCGAACAGGGAACCCCTCGACGCCGATCAGCGACCGGGAAGTTCGTCTTGACGCTCCGCAGCCCCCTCGACAGAATCCGCCGCCCCCGAGGTTCGGTGCCCGCCGTTTTCGGCAGCGCCGAATGCCCGGTTCGACCGGTCTCCGATCCGCTCCGAGCGAGGCGCGCGTGCGCGGCGAGTCGACCAATCCGATCCTTCGACAGCGGCGATCCGGCCCTCTCCGGTCGCTTCGTACGCTCCGTGCGTCGGCCCCCCTGGAGCGATTCCGTATCGTTACGGCTCTGGCCACCGTCGGCGTCCTGCTGCTCCTGAGTCCGCTCGCGCCGATCGAACGCTGCGCCGCCGACGAACCCTCGCGCCTCGATCGGATCCTCGGCGCCCCGTCGACTCCGCCGGCAACGTCGACTCCGGCGGTCGCTCCCGACTCGCTTCCGTTCGGTTCGGGAGGTGCCTTTCGGTCCGACTCGCGCCCGATCGTTCGCGATCCGCTCGTTCGCCCCGCGTCGGTCGAGACCGAACGCGACGAGTCATCAGCGACGGGCTCCCCGCCGGCCACTCGACCTCGTCTTGCCATGCCGCTCGGCCCGAACTCACCGCCGCGCACCGCCTCGCGAGCCGCATCGCCGCTCCGCTCCCAAGCGATTCCGTCTCCTGCCGAGCGCTCGCTCCTGTTTCCGGCCGACGATCCGGCGGGCGAGATGCTCGAAGCGATCGACCCGTTCGCCGAGTCTCCGGACGAAACCGGCGACTCGGGGGCGATGTCGCCGCTGCTGGAACCGATCCCCGATCCGTACGCCGATCCGCATCAGGATCGCCACGGCCGCACGGTGAAGGTCAATCCGCTCGTGGTACAGCAGGGGGCGGCAAATCTGACTCTGGGCGGCGACGAACCGCTGCCGCGCGAGTCGCTCGGGTTCCCCTTCTCCGCGATTCCCGATCACTGGGGCCGGCGGATCCCGCGACTGCAGGTCGAGTTCGATTTCCCCGACTCGCGTCATGTCGGTCGCGGTGAGCCGCTGCAGGGGACGAGCTGGCGGAACCGCCCGCTGCATGCCGACCTGCTGATCGGCGCGATCTTCCCGGGAGATCCGATCGCCACCGTCGCGTCTCGCAACGGCATGCTCGAAGGACTCCGGGTGGGCTGGGACCTGAATCACTACCTGGGAGGCGAACTCCGACTGGCTCAGGCCGACGTCGGCATCGACGGCCGCAACGACCGGATCGACATCCGTCTGTACGACGTCACGTTCGCCTATTACCCGTGGGGCGATTCGCGCATCCGCCCCTTCACCAGCCTGGGCTTCGGCATGGGGCAGTGGACCTTCCGCGACATCAACAGCCTGGCCTTCGAAGAGACGGTGTTGACGATGCCGTTCGGCGCGGGACTGAAGTACTACGTCCGCCCGAACGTCGCGCTGCGAGCCGAAGTGATGGACACCTTCACCTTCGGTTCAGGGGCGTTCGAGGGGATGCACGCGGTCAGTCTGACCGCAGGGTTCGAATACCGCTTCGGCGGCGCCCGACGGAACTACTTCCCCTATCAGGCCTCGGCTCGGGTCCCTTGAGAGACGCGGAGACACTGAGGCGCTGAGAGACACGGGGGTTCGCTCCGGAGGCACGGGGCCGGAGTTTTCTCA
>DMPQ01000011.1 GCA_003455945.1 Planctomycetaceae bacterium | reverse complement strand
CGCCGCGTTGTTGACCAGCACGTCGATCGCACCGTGCGTCGTCGCGACGTCGCCGATCGTCCGCTCGACCCCTTCGGGATCGGTCACGTCGCAACGGCGAAAGTCGACCTCCGCCGGATAGTCCGACGGACGTTCGACGATATCGATCGCGACGACCGTCGCGCGGCTGTCGACGAACCGCTCGACGATCGCTCGGCCGATGCCGCTTCCGCCTCCGGTAACGAGGACGACGCGCCCTCGATTGTCGTAGGTGACCGAACCGACGGGGCGATTACCGGCGCTCACGACATTTCTCCTGATGAGCGATCACAAGACCGAGAACCTGCGAACGACGTCGACTAGACGCGCATGGACCGGACGCGCCGCCCTTCGACCCGCAACGAGCCGCGGACGAGCTTCTCGAGCGTTTCGGGATACAGACGGCATTCCTCACGAAAGACACGGCGCTGCAGCGTCGCCGCATCATCGTCCGGCAGGACCGGCACGCAGCGCTGAGCCAGGATCGGTCCGCGATCATAGTCGTCGTCGACCAGATGGACCGTGCAGCCGGTCAGCGCAGCACCATAGTCGAGCACGGCCTGATGGACCTTCAGCCCGTACATGCCGTGACCGCTGAAGGCCGGAATCAGACTCGGGTGGATATTCACGACTCGTCCGGCGTAGTCGTGCGGAATCCGCACGTGCTTCAGAAAGCCCCCCATCACGACCCAATCGATCCGCCGCTCGCGGCACGGATCGAAGACCTGTCGGGAATAGGTCGCGTCGTCGAGATCGCGCGTCTTGCGAGCGACGACCGTCGGGATACCTGCCGCCCGCGCGAACTCCAGGCCGCGGGTGTCGGGCGAGCTGCTGATGACCAGTTCGATCGACGGCGCGAACTCCCCTCGTGCCCGCAGCTCCAGCAGATTGCGGAGCGTCGTTCCGCCGCCGCTGATCAGCACGGCCAGACGAGCCGCGCGAGCGGGATCATTCGCTAAACGGGCGGGCTCCGAGCCTGCCGATGCCTCGACGGCAGAGGCAAGTTCATGATTCTCTTGTTCCCGTTCCTTAAATGAACTCACTTAATCTCTCCGACCGGCCTGACCTGAATAGAGATCGCTCCGTTATCCGTCTCAAAGTCAGGTACTGCAATCGATTGAACGGGATGAACATGAATCGCGATCGCTAAGACCTCTGACTTAATCTGAGAGAAGAATTTACTTGCCGCGGCAAGCAAACGAGAATCGGTCGTATCAATGTTGACTTCAATTCTCTGGACAAACTCCAAGTTCATCTCTTTCCGGCGATTGGCAATTACTCGGATCAGGTCGCGAGCGATCCCTTCAAGAATCAGTTCCTCGGTCAGTTCGGTCGACAGGATGACGACGGTCGCCCTTCCCTGAGCGGCCGCCCACCCTTCCTTGGCCTGCAGACGAACCTGAATGTCCTCACCGTTCAGCTCGATCGTCGAGCCGTCGATCACGGTCGTCACCTTGCCGGTCGACGAAAGTTCGGCGAGCAGGCGTCCGCCGTCGGCTTCGGTGAGCCACTTCTTGACGCCCGGCATCAGCTTGCCGACGCGAGGCCCCAGTCGCTTCAGGTCTGGCAGGATCTTATAGGTGATGTAGCGATCGGGCTGATCGGTGTACGAGACGACGCGGACGTTCAGCTCGGTCTCGAGGATGTCGTGATGCTCGATCAGCCAATCGCGATGGGTCGCGTCGGCCAGCACCACTTCGACGCGCGACAGCGGCTGACGCACCTTGAGCTTCGCCTCCATCCGCGCGCTGCGCCCCAGCGAGGCGATCTCGCGCAGCAGTGCCATCCGCTGCGCGAGGACCGGATCGGCGAGCGATTCGTCGGCGGTCGGATAGTCGCACAGATGAACGCTCTCGGGGACCCGATCGCCGAAGACCGACGCCAGGTTCCGCCAGATCGACTCGGCGACGAACGGCACGAACGGCGCGACGAGTTTCGCGACCGTCGTCAGCACCTCATACAAGGTCCAATAGGCATCGAGCTTGTCGGGATCGTCGACCGCACCGGACCAGAACCGATCGCGACTTCGGCGGACGTACCAGTTGCTCAGCCCGTCGATCAGCGACGTGATCGCCTGACAGGCGCCGTAGTTGTCGTAGGCGTCCATCCGCGCGACGACGTCGGCGACGGTCCGCTGCAGTTCGGCCAGGATCCAGCGGTCGAGCTCCTGTCGTTCGGCGATCGGGCGACAGCCGCGACCTCCGGCCAGCGAGCGGGGATCGAGTTGCCCCGGATCGCCCGAGAATCCGGCGGCCGGATCGAACCGATCGATTCCGGCGTAGATCACGAAGAACGAATAGACGTTCCACAACCGGAGCAGGAACTCGGGGATGCTCTCCTTGATCGCCCGATCGCTGTAGATGATCGAGTTCCAAGGGGGCTGTTGAGCGAAGAAGTACCAGCGGAGCGCGTCGGCGCCGTAGGTGTCGAAGATCTCGTTGGGGCTGCGGTAGTTCCGCAGCTGCTTCGACATCTTTCCGACCTTCTTGACGATCTTCTCGCCGCACTCGGCTCGTGCCTCGTCCTCGGTCAGGAACCGTCGCTTGCCGTCGGTGCTTTCCCACCATTCGGCCAGCATCAGTCCGAGCACGATGCAGTTGCGGAAGGGATGCGGCCAATCGCGATGCTCGCTCCGTTCGTCGCACGACACGCTCTGCGCCGATGCGGTGTCCGAGGCGGCTCGATCCGCCGCCTCGACCGCTTCGGCATCCTGCGGTCCGAAGAGCATCGTGCTGATCGCCAGCTGGCTGTAGAACCAGCCGCGCGTCTGGTCGATCGCCTCGCTGATGAAGTCGGCCGGAAACTGCGACTCGAACCGATCGCGACCGGCGTGCGGATAGCCCCACTGCGCAAAGGGCATCGCGCCGCTGTCGTACCAACAGTCGATCACTTCGGGAACGCGGCGCATCCGGGCTCCCGAAGCGAACGGCGAGTCGTAGGTGATCGCGTCGATATACGGCTTGTGGACCTGCAGATCGTCGGGCATCGCCGGGTCGGCGCTCTTCGCCTGTTCCCACACCTCGAACCCGGCCGCTCCCGGCTTCGCCGCCAGTTCGGCGTACGAGGCGATCGCTTCGGCCTTGCCGGTCGCGTCGCAGACCCAGATCGGCAGCGGGGTTCCCCAGTACCGTTCGCGAGAGAGCGCCCAATCGACGTTCGATTCCAGGAAGTTGCCGAACCGGCCGGTCTGGATGTGATCGGGGAGCCAGCGGATCGCCCGGTTGTTGGCGAGCATCCGGTCCTTGAACCGAGTCGTGCGGACGAACCAGCTCTCGCGCGGATACTGGATCAGCGGATCCTGGTCGCTGCGCCAGCAGAACGGGTACTCGTGCAGGTACTGCTCCTGGAAGAAGAGCCGTCCCGATTCCTTCAGATCGCGGATGATCGTGCGGTCCGCTCCCTTGACCCATTCGCCTCGATACGGAGGGGCTTCGTCGGTGAAGCGACCGTCCGGTCCGACGGCGCAGATCAGCTCGGGCCCTTCGCCGTCGACGAACCGCTCCCGCTCGCGCTGCAGCAGCTCGAAGTCGACTTCACCGAACGCCGGCGCCTCGTGCACCGCACCGGTTCCGCTGTCGATGGTGACGAAGTCGGCGGCGGTGATCCGCCACGCGATCGGTTCGGCGGTCGACGGCTCTCTGCGCAGATGTCCGACCTTCGATCCGAGCCGGTCGTAGTAGAAGGGGAAGGGGGGAACGTAGCGCAGACCGATCAGGTCGGCACCGCGACAGGTCGACTCGACCGTCAGCGTCCGCTTCGCCTTGGCCGCGACCGTCTCGACGAGCGCAGCGGCTAGGATCAGCTTCTCGCCAGTTTCGGCATCGACTGCGGTCGCGTATTCGAGCTCGGGGTGGACGGCGGCGAACTGGTTGCTCGGCAACGTCCACGGCGTGGTGGTCCAGACGAGCAATGACGTCCCCGGTCGTTCGACGATCGGAAAGCGGACATAGACGCTCGGGTCGGCGACCTCACGGTAGCCCTGGCCGACCTCGCCGCTCGAGAGCGCGGTCCCTCCCTGTGCCCACCACCAGACGATCTTGTGACCGCGATAGAGGAGCCCGCGATCGAACAGGTTCTTCAGCGACCACCAGACGCTTTCAACGAAGCTCCGGTGATAGGTGACATAGGCCTGATCGAGATGGATCCAGAAGCCGAGTCGCTCGGTCAGCCGTTCCCATTCCTGCATGTAGCGCCAGACGCTCGCCTGGCACTTGCGGATGAACGGCTCGACGCCATACGCCTCGATCTCTTCCTTCGAATGGATGCCGAGTTCCTTGCAGACCTCGACCTCGACCGGCAAACCGTGCGTATCCCATCCCGCCTTGCGCAGACAGCGATAGCCGCGCATCGTCCGGTAGCGCGGGAACAGGTCCTTGATCGCGCGGGTCAGGCAATGACCGGGATGAGGCATCCCGTTGGCGGTCGGCGGGCCTTCGAAGAAGACGAAGTCTTCGGCCCCTTCGCGATTCTCGAGCGTCCGATCGTAGATCCGGCGTTCGCGCCAGAACGCCAGCACCTCGTTCTCGAGCGAGGGAAAGTCGACCGAGTTCTTGACCGGTTGGAACATGACGTCCGCCATGGCAGGAGCTGGAGGCGGCAGGGGGTCGCCGCCGAGAAGGGAGCGCACCGTTGCGGTCGCGGAAACTCCGACGCCCCGCGGAGAGTCGGATGAGGAGCGTCGGATGAGGAGCGTCGTACGGCGAGCGGGCGATTCGACCGAGCGGCGATTCGCCCGGGAAGCCTCATGCGGCAACCATCGGGGGACGATCGCCGCACGTCAGGAGCGACAACTCAGTCCTCGAGTTCGCCGTCCCCCGGCTCGTCCACATCGAAGCCGTCGTCCTTGTTGCCTCCGAGAATGTCGCCGGGGTACTCCTCGTCATCGAGATCGTATTCCCCTTCGACCTCTTCCTCGAAGTCGTCATCGAAGTCGTCGTCGAAATCGTCTTCGTCGAAATCGGCGAAGTCATCCGCACCGGTCGCGCCGAACTCGACGCCCCCCTCTTCCTCTTCGAAGTCGTCGTCATCGTCCGCCGCGATCACCGCCGGGAGCTCGCGATCGTGCGCGACATCCCCAGGAACCTTGCCGTTCGAGCCGGGATCGGCGCCGCAGGTCCATTCGAGTACCGGTTCGATGTCGACGAAGGGCATGCGGAGTTTCCTTCGAGAGGCGGCGAGAGGAACGAGCGGAGGAGGATCGACGGAGGGCTCGCGGACCGACGCGCCGAAAGGCGAAGGACCGGAGCGCGACGGTCCCGATCAGAACGGCTCTGCCGACCGAAACCGCCTATTGTAGGCGAATCCGTCTCGGGCGGTAGGACGCGCCGAGGCCGGCCCAGTCCGCCGCACGATCGCCAGCCCGCGGCGTCAGCTAGGGGCCCCCGTGCCTCCCCGTATCTCCGCGTCTTCCAGCCCGCCGCGTCAGCAAGGGGTCTCCGCGTGCGAAGGTGGGTTTCGCTCGGCCACCGTTCACGCTGCGCGGCGGTTACCGCAGCAGACCGAAACCTGCCTCGGCCTCGGAGAGGCCGG
>DMPQ01000007.1 GCA_003455945.1 Planctomycetaceae bacterium | reverse complement strand
GCCCACGCCCATGCGACGTCGCGAGAAGCGGCCGGTTATGGGCCGACCAAGGCGGCCAATCTGATGCAGGCGAAGCAGTGGGCGATCGAGTACGCTCGGCACGGCATCCGCTGCGTCAGCGTCAGCCCCGGCGCGATCGATACCCCTCTGGTCCGCGCCAGCCTGGAGCAGCAAGGGGGCGAAGCGCAGCTGGCGAACCGCCATCCGCTCGGCCGTCTCGGCAAGCCGGACGAGATCGCTCAGGCGGTCCTCTGGCTGACCAGCAGCGCCGCGAGCTTCGTGACGGCGACCGATCTGGCGGTCGACGGCGGGCTGATCGGTTTCGCGAGCTTTGCCGATCCGTATCCGCTCCCCGAACGATTCCGCTGATCGCCGTTGTTGCCGCGGAGTCTCGAGCGGCACGCGGTATCCGGTTCGCGGCTCGATCGGTCCGACTTGGCGGATCGGCGTCCGACCCCAACAATCTCCTTGCGAGTCGCAAGGATCGACTCGCCGTTTCGGCGGTCGCAGTCGCCCCGCGAACGAACGCCCTTCTCGCGGGATCCTCGACGTGCCCTCCCCTGCTTTCGCTCGCATTGCAGTCATCGGCGCCGGAGTGTCGGGGCTCGCCTTCGCTCGGCAAGCCGCAGCGCACGGCGCGTCGGTGACGCTCTTCGAAAAGAGTCGCGGGACCGGCGGACGCGTCTCGACGCGGCGCTTCGACGATGGTGCGACCTGCGACCACGGCGCCCAGTACTTCACGGCTCGCGATCCGGAGTTCGTCCGCCAGGTCGAACGTTGGATGGCTGACGGAGCGGTCGGCGTCTGGCAAGGCCGGATCGGCAGTCGCAAAGCGGGAAAGCTCGCACCGGTGTCGGAGAATGTCGTCCGGATGGTCGGCCTGCCGACGATGAACGCCTTCTGCCGACAACTGGCCGATGGGCTCGAGGCGATTCGCGAGACGCGGATCGTGCGGGCCGAACGGACCGATGACCAGTGGCGACTGTTCGCCGACGACGGGGGCGAGTTCGGTCCGTTCGACGCGCTCGTCTCGACCGCTCCGGCCGAACAGACCGCGGCGATCCTGGGGAGCGTTGCGGTGTCGGTCGGGTTCGCGGAGGAACTCGGCGAGGTCCGTTATGCCCCGTGTCTGGCGGCGATGATCCGGCCGGTGGAGCCGATCCGGTTCGAGTTCGACGGACTGTTCGTCGACGACGAGCCGTCGGTCGCTTGGATCGCCCGCGATTCCTCCAAGCCGGGACGCGGCGGTGCGGGAGAGGTCTGGATCGTGCACGGTTCGCCGCAGCGAAGTGCGGCGCGGTTCGACGATCCGCCGAGCGAATGGGGACGCGAACTGGTCGATTGCTTCGGACGGATCGTCGGAGTCGAAGTAGCGATGGATCGCGTCGTGACGCATCGATGGAAGTACTCGCTGCCGATCGCGCTGCGCCCCGAGCCGCTCTGGAACCGAGCGTACGGACTGGGAGTCTGCGGCGATGCGTTCGGCGGACCGCGAATCGAAGGGGCGTGGCTCAGCGGACGCGCCTTGGCGAGTCGGCTGTTTTCGACCTGAACCCCAAACCCGGAAACGTCCGGCGGGCATTCGTCAGATCGGTCGACGCGGCAACAGCGAATGGCGTCGGCACACGGAAGGAACGAGGGGACGATGGCGGCATCGATCGAACGAACGGATCGCGAGCACGTCATCCTGCTGCATGGGCTCGCCGCGTATCGCTGGCAGTTGTTGCCGCTGGCGTGGCGACTGGAACGAACGGGCTTCTCGACGCTGCGGTACGGCTACCCGAGCCTCTTTCGCGGCGTGCGGCATCATGCCGAGCGATTCGACCGGTTCCTCGAGCGGTTCGAGCAGGAACGGCCGGGGGAGGCGTTTCATCTGGTCGTGCACAGCATGGGCGGGATCGTGACGCGCGCGTTGCTCGAACGTCGCGTTCCGCAGGGGCTGCGGCGGATCGTGATGCTGGGGACTCCGAATCGCGGCTCGCACGCCGCTCGCCGGCTGGCTCCGGTCCTGGGAGCGATCTGCCCCCCCTTGCGCGAGCTGTCGGATCGAGGCGAATCGCTCGTGCATCGTTTGGGAGAAGTCGCGGGGATCGAGTGCGGCGTGATCGCTGCACGCAGCGATTGGGTCGTCGCTCTCGACGCGACGCGTCTCGCCTCGGCCGTCGACCATCAGACCGTTCCGGGAGCTCACAGCCAGCTGTTGTTTCGGCGCGACGTCGCCGAGATGACGGCGAACTTCCTGCGAACCGGAGCGTTCGTCGTCGACGCCGTCGTCGACGCTCCGAGAGGTGTCGCGCCGCGATTCTCGGCGAACTCAGTGAACTCCGTGGTAAGCAAAAGCCTTTGAACCACCGAGGTCACCGAGGACACCGAGGTGGAGCCTCGGTCATCGAGGTCGCCGGCCGAAGCCATGTCGATCATTCGGGACAATGCCGGTCTCTCCGGTCTACCCCGTAACAGGAGTTCCGGCGCGTGGCGTGCCGTCGAGTCGCGATGCTCGGTGACCTCGGTGCTCTCTGTGGTTCAATTGCATTCTCTGACCACCGAGATCACCGAGGCCACCGAGATGAGGCCCTCGGTCGATGTCTGGGCTCGACGGGCCAGGAAAGCGATCGATCGAGTGGTCCCCTTCGCGGCAGCGACACCGGGATTGCGACCGGTTAGGCGATCGAGTCAACTCCGAGCGGTGCTTCCGGTCGCTGCCGAAGCGGTCTCGAATCCGTCCGATGTCGCGAGCCATGGCCGAAGATCTGCCGTCGATCTATCTGGACAATCACGCGACGACCCGCGTCGACCCTCGGGTCGTCGCGGCGATGCTCCCGTGGTTCGACTCCGACTACGGCAATGCCCACAGTCTGGTCCACCTCTTCGGTGAGCGGGCTCGGGACGCGGTCGATCTTGGTCGGGCATCGATCGCGGCTTGCCTGGGGACCGACATCGATGCGATCGTCTTCACCGGTGGTGCGACCGAGGCGAACAACTTGGCGCTGCGCGGTGTGCTCGAGCATCCGCGACAGTCGCGACGCCGAGTCGTGACGCTCGCCACGGAACATCCTTCGGTCCTCGATCCGCTCGCTCGCCTCGAACGGCGAGGCTTCGAGGTGATCCGACTCGAGGTCCGTCCGTTCACCGCTCCCGGCGCCGGAGCGATCGATCTCGACGTGTTGGCTCGCGAGGTCGACGAGCGGACGGCGCTGGTGAGCGTGATGGGAGCGAACAACGAGATCGGGACGCTCCAGCCGCTCGCCGAGATCGCTCGGATCGCGCATGAGGCCGGAGCGCTCGTCCACTGCGATGCGACTCAGGCGGTCGGCAAGATCCCGCTCGACATGTCGGCGCTCGGCATCGATCTGTTGGCGCTCTCGGGGCACAAGCTGCACGGACCGAAAGGGATCGGCGTGCTCGCCGTGCGCCAGGGAACCCCTCGGATCCGTCTCGAACCGTTGCTGGCCGGTGGCGGGCACGAACAGGGACGCCGGAGCGGAACGCTGAACGTGCCGGGGNNCGCTCTGCCGAGAAGAGATGTCGGTCGAGTCGCCTCGGCAGCGGGCGCTGCGCGATCGACTGTGGCGAGGCCTGTCCGACGGCATCGATGGTCTAGCGCTCAACGGACCCCGGCTCGATGACGCCGAGTTGCGGTTGGCCGGCAATCTGAACGTCCGGATCCCCGAGGTCGNNGCCAGACGGTGATGATGGCGATGCCGGAGATCGCGATGTCGAGCGGCGCTGCCTGTACGTCGAATCATCCCGAGCCGAGTCACGTGCTCCGCGCGATCGGACTGGATGACGATCAGGTCCGCGGAAGTCTGCGATTCGGCCTGAGTCGCTTCACGACCGTCGACGAGATCGATCGGGCGATCGAGCGGATCGTCTCGACCGTCGAGCGACTGAGGCGCATCGCTCGCTGATTGCAGGCGATCCGCGGGCCTCGTTGCCCGAGGGGCCGTGAACGAGTCGTCGACGGGCATCACGCGACGTCGTTGGCTCTCAGCGCCGCTCCTGCTGATGCGGATCGACCGGGACGTCGTTCGCGAGCGCCGGNNACGATCCTTTCGAGCTCGTCGTTCAGCTCGGCGGCGATTCCGGGGAACGCGTCGCTCAGATCGTGCGACTCGCTCGGGTCGGTCCGCAGGTCGAACAGCTGACGGCGCGAAGCGTCGGCCGGCTCCTTGCCCGGCACCGGATTCGACCAACCCCCCGAGCCGGGACAGAGGGCGAGTTTCCAGTCGCCGCGCCGGATGGCGAACGCGCCGTGGATCGAGTGCATGACGAGCGAGCGGCGTGCGTAGGTCGCTTCGTCACCGCGCAGGATCGGCAGCAGGCTGAAACTGTCCTCGGCCGTCCGATCGTCGAGCGGAGCCTCGGCGATCTCGGCGAAGGTGGCGGCGAGGTCGATCAGGCCGACGGTCCGATCCGATCGGCTTCCCGGAGCGATGACCGCGGGCCAACGGACGATCAACGGTACGCGGTGTCCCCCTTCGTAGATGTCCGCCTTGTGCCCGCGAAACGGCCCGCTCGGAAGATGCCCTGCCGCGGCGAGCGCCGGCAGATCGGCTTCGGGAGAACAGCCGTTGTCGCTGGTGAAGATGACGAGCGTGTCGTCGCTCAGGCCTTGTCGCTCGAGAGCGCGCGTGATCTCGCCGACGCAGTCGTCGACCTGCATCGTGAAGTCCGCGTACGGATTCAACCCGCTCCGCCCCTGCCATCCCGAGGTCGGAAGGATCGGCGTGTGAGGAGCAGCGAGCGGCAGGTAGAGCAGGAACGGCTTGCCTTGTCGAGCCGCTTCGGCTCGTTCGTCGATCCAGGCGACGGCCAGACGCGTCAGCTCGGGCTGAACATCGATCGCCTCGAAGTCCGCTGCGGCCGGTCCGGTCCGGATCCACGTCTTTTCGGTCGTGGGGAGATCCCGCGCCCGGTCCCGTTCGAGCCAGACGTAGGGAGGCATGTCGAGCGAGGCGGCGATGCCGAAGAAGCGGTCGAAGCCGGCATCGAGCGGACCGCCGGCGAACGGTCGATCGTAGGCGATCGCGTGCGGGTCGACCGGTCGCGCCGGCATGCGTCCCTGATGATCGAGCCAGTCGAGTCCGAGATGCCATTTGCCGAGACAGGCGGTCGCGTAACCGCGTCGCTTCAGGAGATCGGCGAAGGTCTCTCGAGCATCGTCGATCAGCGGTCGGTCGTAACCGAACAGAACGCCTCGCTGCAATCTCGTGCGCCAGGCATAGCGACCGGTCAGCAGCGCGTAGCGCGTCGGCGTGCAGACCGAACTCGGACTGTGCGCGTCGGTGAAGCGTAGGCCTTCGGCGGCNNGTAACCGAGATCGTCCGCGAGGATCAGCACGATGTTCGGACGGCGCGCGGGAGTGACGGACACCGACTCGTGGGCTGTTGCCGCCGAGCAGCCGATCGGCAGGAGCCCAAGGAAGAACGGTACGATCGCTCGAACGATAACGCCGTGCCGGCGAATCGATCGACCGAATCGGGAGATCAGGAATCGATCGTCGACCATGGGCGGGCTCCCGAGTCGAATCGGCACGTGCGGGAATCGATCGCCCGATCTTACCCGGAGCTCGACCGCCGCAGGTCGCAGCAGTTCGCGATGCGAGGTGCAAAGTGCCGCTGCGGCGCGCAGTCCCGGCCTCTCCGAGGCCGCGGGTGTGAGAGGCTCGATACCGCATCCGCCGCGATGCTGTTCGACGGACCGAAGTCGCAC
>DMPQ01000400.1 GCA_003455945.1 Planctomycetaceae bacterium | reverse complement strand
CCAGGCGCCGACTCGGTCACCGTGCCCTCCCCAGCCCGCAGCGTGAGCAAGGGGTCTCCGCGCCCTCCAACTCCAATCGCTGCGACCGGGGTCGGTCGCACTACGCCGAACGAGTCGCGTCGACGTGGTGAGCGCGTCGTCCCCGACGCGCGGCCGTGCGATGTCGAGTCGTTCTGACGGCCGGCAGGTTCGATCGGTGTCGACGCCGTTGACGGGGCTGATCCCNNTCGCGCCAGGCGCCGACTCGGTCGCACGACGACGACGCTCGTCTCAGCGCAGCGTTTCCAGGTACGCGATCAGATCGGCGATCTCGTCGCGCGTCAGGTTCGCGAGCAGGTCATCGGGCATCAGCGAACGTTCGGCAGCGGCGAGCGAGACGATCTCGTCGTGATCGGCGGTGAAGGTGACTCCGTTCGAATCGACATAGAACTGCTGTTCCCCTCGCTCCGTCTCGAGCAGTCCGGAGCGGATCGACCCGTCGAACGTCTCGACGATCCAGGCGGTGTAGCGAGGCGCGATCTCGCGACTCGGATCGAGCAGCGACTCGACCAATCGGCGGCGACCCATCGTTCCGATCCGACTCAGTTCCGGTCCGACCGCCCCTCCGCGTCCGTCCACCTGATGACAGGTCGCACAGCGAGCCAGACTCGCGTGTCGGAACCAGCGCTCGCCTCGGTCCGCGTCCCCGGGGATTTCGTCGAGCCAGTTCAGCCAAGCATCGATATCGTTCGTCGCCGGCCGCGCCTCGCTCGATTCGGGATTCAGCACCCGCTCGACCGCCGCTCGATCGTGCGGCGCGAACGGCAGACGCTTCAGTCGCTCGAGAGTCGTCTGGTCCAGCTGACTGCCGCGCAGAAAACGAACCGCATCGCTGCGCAGCTCGGCGACGTTCTCGGCGATCTCGACCAGACGACTCGGGTCGGTGATCCCCTCGACCGCCGCTCGACGGACCGATTCTTCCTGAGTCGGTTCGAGCGCAGTCTGCAGCAACAGGTCGTCCGCGCCGGCGCCGGCATGGCGTCGGCCGATCAGACCGACGGCCGCGATTCGGACCACGTTCGATTCGTGTCGCAGCAGCGACCGAAGCGTCTCGAACTCGAGCCCCGCCGGCACCCCTTCCAGACGATCGCGCAGCGCGATCCGGTCGATTCGCTCGAGCGCCATCGCGATCAGCCCGGCCGAGGCGGCTCGCTCGCCTCGCACGATCGAGGCGAGCAGCGCCCCTTGGCTCCCTTCGAAGGTCGCTCCCGAAACGCCGTCGAGCTGTTCGAGCGTCGCGAGAATCGCCTCGAACTCGTCGGCCGCAAGTCGGTCGCGTCCCAGTCCTCGTTCGNNATACCTGATTGCGAAGTCCGACCGATGATCGCTCGGCGATACGACGCAGCGCCACCCAGCGGACCGTCGACGCTCGATCGTCGAGCAGCTTGGGAAGGAGCAGTTCGGTCGCCGGATCGTCACGCCGAGCGGCGGCACAAGCCAGACCGACGCGAGTCGCTTCGGAGTCGTCGGCGGTCGGTTCGAGTTGCAGGGAACTGGTGACGCTCCGCGCCAGACAGGCGATCGCCGCCTGGCGGAGCCACGGATCTTCCGACGCGAGCCGCCGGCGAACGTCAACCAGATCATCGGGGCCGCCGAGTCGACGAATCGCTTCGGCTTCGGTCTCGGCATCGATCGGCACCGGAACGCAGGCGGCGAAGAATCGCTCGAGCGTCCAACCGTCGGCCGCCGCGAAGGTGACCGCCAAGGTCCTGAGATCGGCCGAGCGACCGTCGCGGATCGTCCGCTGGAGCGCGGCGGCATCCAATCGGCCGACGCGGTGCAGGCGAGTCATCAGCAGAGCGCGGCGCCACGGAGCGACATCGCGATCGACCAGAAGATCGATCAGACGCTCGCTCGCAGCACCGGACGCTTCGGCACCGGCGGCGTCGATCGCCTGATCGGCAGCGCGCAGCACGGCGGACCGTGACCGAGCGGTGAGCAGCATCGCGATCGGATCGTCCGACCGGGCATCGATCGACTCGTCGACCGCCGCTCCTTCGGCCGCGGAGTTCTGGAATCGCCAGAGCGCTCCGTGGCCATGCAGCGGGTACGAACGCTTCACCCAATCGCTGGCGATCAGCGCTCCGTCGTCGGCGACGGCGAGTCCGACCGGACGAAAGTCTTCCCCTCCCTTGATCCGAATCTCGGCCAGACTGGTGAAGGTCGCGCCGCGACGGATCAGTCGATAGCGCTCGATCGTGTGCAGTCCCCAGGAGGTGACGAGAAGCGCGCCGTCGTCCGCCTCGGCCAGATTCCCTCCGCGATACGACACGATCCCGCTCGGCGCTTCGCCGGTCCCCGCGACCATGCCGAGTCGATCGGGGCGCTCACCGAACCAGTCGGTGAACGGATGCGTTCCGCGGCGCCCGAGCGCGAAGCGATAACCATAGTCGCCGTCGCGCACGACATGCAGCAAGCGACAGGGGGGACGCCAGTCGGGATCGTTGTCGACCGCGAACAGTCGTCCGAAGTCGTCGACCGCCAGATGGAACGGATTCCAGAAACCGGTCGCCCAACGGACCAACCCGCTCCCGTCCGGTTCGATCCGATAGATGTTTCCTCCTTCGCCGCCGCCGGTCAGTCGCGTGCCGTCGGCGCCGATCAGCGCATATTCGGCTCCCAGGTTTTCGCCGAAGCCGAAGAAGATCCCGCCGAGCGGATCGACGGCGAACCCCGAGAGGCCGTTGTGCGGATAATCGCCGGCCGTTTCGAGCCGCGCCAGAGTCGTCCGCTCGTCGGCGACCAGATCACCGTCGGTATCCGTCAGACGAAAGATCTCGCCGCGCGTCGCGACCAACACCGCTCCGGAAGCTTCGACGTGAAGCCCCATCGTCGCGCGACTCCCTTCGTGGAAGAGCGTCGTCCGATCGACGTCGCCGTCCCGGTCGTCGTCATGCGCGATCAGGATCCGATCGGTCTCGGGCCCCTGATAGTCGTCGGGACGAAAGTGCGTGTGACACTCGATCACCCAGATGCGACCCTGATCGTCGGTCGAGACGCCGGTCGGCGTGACGAGCTGCGGTTGCGACAACAGCCGCTCGATCGCGAGCGACCCGTCGACCGAAACAGGGAGCGGTTCGTCCTCGCCGTTCCAGCCGAGCGACACGCCGCCGAACGGTAGCGATCCGAGCGACAGCGCCAACGACACGAGCGAACGGCGCTCGAGAGACCTGCGAACGACTGAGCGAGAAGCCACGGCGGCGATCTCCGATGAGGTGGTCGAGCGGCGTGCGTGAGGCCGATCAGCATACTCCTCGGAATCGCTCGTCGCTCGGAACGAGGCCGATGACCGCTTCGGCTTCGCTCGGTTCGATCACGACATCGACGCGAAGCACGACACCGATGCGATGCCGCTCGGCGACCGTCTCAGCCGCGCCGGCAAAAGTCGGCCCCCGAGCTGTCCTCCGAATTCGATCGGCGTCGCTGGAATGAGTGTCGAGCGAAGAACGCTCGACGCACCTCGACTCGACGAAGCGACCGGCCCTCGGACCTCTTCGCTTCCTCTCTCGTCTCGCGACGATCTCATCTCACTTCGGGAGAACGGCCATGAAGACCTTCGGCACTCTTTCGCTCGTCGGACTCGCTTCTCTGGTGGCGGTCGGCCTCGGCGGCTCGACCCTGCGGGCTCAGGACGACGCCCCTCGCGCCCTGATGCTGATCGAGGACGAGGAGATGATCGACGACGCTCCGGGCGTCCATGTGATCGGTCCCGAGTCGCGTCCCGCGCCCCGTCTCGGCTTCCACGGCCGCATCGTCTCGCACGGTCTGCGGATCGACAGCGTCGACTACGACTCGCTGGCGTTCCAGGCGGGACTGGAGCGCGGAGACGTGATCCTCGAGATCAACGGCCGCGAGATCCGGAGCATGATGGGCTACCGCCGGGCGCTGCTCGACGCGGTCGATTATCGCGACGGTCGCGTCCGCATGAAGGTCGAAAACGTCCGGTGGCATACCGGCGAATCGCGTCACCGCTATGTCTGGCGGACCATCTTCCTGCCGGTCAGCTGCCATGTCGGCGGCGGTGCCGGCGGCGGATTCGACGGCTGATCGGCTCCCCCGAACGCCGTCGCGAATCGAGGCCGGGTCGGGCGTTCCGATCCGGCCTCGTCGCTTTCTTGTTCCGCGACCGGGCAAGCCGCGACCGGGCCGGGGCGGCGAGCGGCGATGCGGGGAAACCGGCGCGGATGATGGTGAACGGCGGGGCGATGCGCGTTTCGAGCGGCAGAATTCGGTCAAGAACGGAAACAGGTCCCGCTCTTGCGAACGGGACCTGCTTCCCACACTCCCACCACAGGAGATATCCGAAGGGGGCTGACTCGCGTTCAGAGGAACAGGTAACCGTCTTCTCCGTGCTGAGTCAGATCCAACCCTTGAGCTTCGATGTCCTTCTCCACTCGCAAACCGAGTGCCGAATCGGTGATCTTGAGCAGAATCAGGCTCACGACCACCGCATAGACGATGGTGACCAGGACGGCGACCGTCTGGCCGATCAGCAGGGTCGGGTTGCCGTCGATCAGCCCGACTCCCCCTCCGTCGGCAAGGTTCTGGACCGATCGCGTCGCGAAGACGCCGGTCAGGATCGCTCCCAGGATCCCGCCGACTCCATGCACGCCGAACGCATCGAGCGAGTCGTCGTAGCGGAACTTCGCCTTGAGGGTCGTGCAGGCGAAGTAACAGACGACTCCCGCCGCCGCCCCCATCGCGATCGCCGGCATCGTGTTGACGAAGCCGGCCGCGGGGGTGATGCAGACCAGGCCGGCCACCGCTCCGGAGCAGGCTCCGAGCACCGTCGGCTTGCCGCGCAGGATCCATTCGGTCTTGGCCCAGGCGACCGCTCCGGCGGCGGCCGAAAGATGCGTGACGGCAAAGGCGCTCGCCGCCAGACCGTTGGGCGCGAGGCCGCTGCCGGCGTTGAAGCCGANNCGAACCAGCCGACCCACAGCATCGCCGCTCCGATCGCCGTGTAGGTCAGGTTATGCGGCGGCATGGCCGAGACGCCGTAGCCGGCTCGCTGTCCCAGCAGCACCGCGCACAGCAGCGCCGAAACGCCGCTGCTGATGTGGACGACCGTTCCCCCCGCGAAATCCAAGGCTCCGCCCGCCAAGGCGGCCGGCGCTCCGTACGCCAGAATCCCGCCGTCCCAGACCCAGTGACAGATCGGGCAGTAGACCAGCAGACCCCACAAGGCCGAGAAGAGGACCATCGACGAAAACCGCATCCGCTCGGCAAACGCCCCGCAGATCAGCGCCGGGGTGATGATGAAGAACATCCCTTGGAACAGCATGAAGGTCAGCTGAGGGAGAGCGTCGTTGTACATCGGCACCTCGACCGATCCGGTCTCGGCATTCCACGTCGACGACACGCCGCGAAGGAAGACGTACTCCAGATCGCCGAAGTACGGATTGCTTCCGCCGAACGCCAGCGAATACCCGATGACCGCCCAGAGCACGGTCATCATTCCCATCAGGTAAAGGCACTGCATCATCACGCTCAGCACGTTCTTGCGGCGGACGAGTCCCCCGTAGAAGAGCGCGAGGCCCGGAGCGGTCATGAAGAGCACGAGCGCCGAGCAGACCAGCATCCAGCCGTTCGTCGCCCCATCCGGCTCGGAAGGCGTCGCGGTCGGCGTCGTGGCCGAGGTCGTGGCCGAGCTGTCGGCAGGAGTCTCCGTCGCGGCCGGCGTTTCGGCGGTCGAAGCCGCAGCCTCGGTCGGCGGAGCGGCCGGTTCCTGAGCGGCGAGCGACGACGGCGTCAGAAGGCCGGACCGATTCGCGAGCGGCAGGGCGAGCAGCATCAGTAGGAGGACAAGGGAGCGGATCGCCGTCTTGGTGGCGACTCCGTTCGATCGTCCGGTCGGCCGGAGCGAAGGAGCGTCGGTGGTGGGCATGCGCAGAAGTTCCGGGGAGCGGGCGTCGGACTCGGTTCCGAAACGACGGAACCGGCGGGCGCAGCCGAGGGGAATGGCGCTCGGCGGCGGTCGTTGCCTCCCGCGCCGTGTTCGCTCATCGGAATGACGAACCGCTCGCTCGCGAACGAGCGGCGGAGCACCGGGGAGTCCCGGTCGACGATCGATTCCAACCCCCGCTGGCCGATCGACACGCTGGCGAGGCAAACAATGTGCCGCGCATCACGCCGCGTCCTGGTCGCGCCGGCAAGGCCCTCTCATGACTACGGCGTTCGGCGAGCCTGTGGCGGCGCGCGCCACCTCATCGGCCGTTCATGTTGTCCTCGACTCCCTTGAGCCAAGAAACCAGGGGTTCAGAGGGGCGGGAATCGCCGCAAGCGAAAAAAACTCGCGAAAAATCTCGGAGCGAACCATCGATTTGCCTCGATGCCGATGTCCGAATTGCGATTGCTGCCGAGCAGGCAAGCACGGTTTGCCCGATTCGTCGGCAGCGGTCGTTCCGTTCGCGGCGCGACTCGCAGCGGCTCGGTCACGAGGCGTCAAGTGAAGTTGGGGGAGCAGGCGCCGCGCGGATTCCCTCGAGGTCGTCGAGCGCGTTCTCTCGTCCTTCTCTCCACCTCGGTTCGCTGGACCGACGCCGACCGTCGGTCGTCGACCGTTCTCGGCGAGCTCGACGGCTCAGCCGAGATCCGACCTCTCGACGATCGAGATTCGACTCGGAAGCGATCGACCGCCGGCCGCTCGATGGACTCCCGGGAACACGAAGCGCCCGGAGCGAACGAGTGTCGAGGCACGACGCGAGCGAGCGTCGTGATCGCGAGTCGTCGTCGTTCGTCGCTCGGGCGAACGATCCCGCTCTAAAGGCAAGGTTGCGTCGAATTGTCGCCCCCTGGGGCAGCCGCTAAACTGACCCGGCCGCCGGCTTGCGCGAGTCGACGGCATTCCCCGACTCGGGGTCGCCCCATCGACTCCCGAGGGACCCCGGCGTTCCGCTCGCGCGTGAGCGGCCCCTCTCGCGTTCGGCGGTCACGGGATCGAGCGGTTCGGAGAATCCGTTCCGATCGGTCTTCGTCCTGGTTCGAGCGCCTTAGGGTTCGTCGATCGGGCCTGGGTTCGTCTCGGCGTGCCGAGCGACCGTCGCGTTCCCGCTCCCTCGGAAGTCCCGGCCGTGAGTCTCGCCTCCACGAAGGATCCAACGATGTCGGACGTCGCCAAGCTCAGCTACCAGGGTCGCCAGCTCGATCTTCCGTTGGTGGTCGGAACCGAGCAGGAGACGGCGCTCGACATCGCGAAGCTGAGGGCAGCGACCGGTCTGATCACGCTCGACGAGGGCTACGTCAACACCGGAGCGACCACCAGCGCGATCACCTATCTGGACGGCGATACCGGGATCCTGCGTTACCGCGGTTATCCGATCGAGGAACTGGCCGAGAAGTGCGAGTTTCTCGAGGTCTGCTACCTGCTGATCTACGGCGAGCTGCCGACGGCCGATCAGCTGAACGCCTTCAGCGATTCGATCCGCGTCCACACGATGCTGCACGAGGAGATGCGGTCGTTCTACAACGGCTTCCCTCGCGACGCGCATCCGATGGCGATCCTCTCGAGCGTCGTCAGCGCCCTCTCGACCTTCTACCAGGACTCGCTCGATCCGAACGATCCTCGCCAGGTCGAGATCTCGATCCATCGGTTGATCGCCAAGCTCCCGACGATCGCCGCCTACAGCTACAAGAAGTCGTGCGGCCAACCGTTCATCTATCCGCAGAACGATCTCGACTACGTCGCGAACTTCCTGCGGATGATGTTCGCCGTTCCGACCGCGCCGTACGAGGTCGACCGCGATTTCGTGTCGGCCCTCAACATGCTGCTGATCGTGCATGCCGATCACGAGCAGAACTGCAGCACGTCGACCGTCCGCATGGTCGGCTCGGCCGACGCCAACCTCTTCGCTTCGATTTCGGCCGGCATCTGCGCCTTGTGGGGCCCGCTGCACGGCGGAGCGAACGAGGCGGTGGTGAACATGCTCGAACGGATCATCGAGGACGGCGGCGATGTCGCGAAGTACGTCGCGATGGCGAAGGACAAGAGCAGCGGCTTCCGGCTGATGGGCTTCGGCCATCGCGTCTACAAGAACTTCGATCCGCGAGCCCGGATCATCAAGGCGGCGTGCGACAAGCTGCTCGCCAAGCTCTCGATCAAGGATCCGCTGTTCGACGTCGCTCAGCAGCTCGAACGGACCGCGCTCGAGGACGAGTACTTCGTGCAGCGGAAGCTCTACCCGAACGTCGATTTCTATTCGGGNNCGCGGCCGCCCGCGGCAGATCTACACCGGTGCCACGAAGCGCCCCTACGTGCCGATCGATCGACGCGGCTGATCGGAACCGGGAAGCAGGGAACGCGATCGTCCCCCGCCGCACGGCTCGACTCGCACCGTCCGCTCGAACGGTCAGGAGAAGTCCGATGCTCGTGCTCGTTCGACCGTCGCGCCGCTCCCCTGCCCCGTTCGTCGCGTTCCGGTTCGTGCTCTTGGTAGCCGCACTCCTGCCGAACACCCTATCCGCGATCGCACCTCGACCTGCCCCAGCGCAGGAAGTCGCAGCGCAGNNCAGCGCAGGAAGTCGCAGCGCAGGAAGTCGCAGCGCAGGAGGTGGCGAGCGAAACGCCCGGAGCAGCCGAAGGGGACGATCGGCGTTCGGAGACCGACGGACCGGAGGCACTGGCACTCGAACCCGGCAAGCCGCTGTCGCTCTTCGACGGCCGCTCGCTTGCTCCGTGGCGATCGATCGACGTGACCGTCTACAAGCGGCACGGCGAGGTGGCGATCGTCGACGGTGCGATCCGAATGTCGGCCGGCATGCCGGCGACCGGCATCGTGCTCGATCGCCGCCCGCCCGAAATCGACTACGAACTCCGATTCGAAGCGCGTCGCATCGACGGCTCGGACATCTTCTGCGGTCTGACCTTTCCGATCGACACGTCGCATTGCACGCTGGTGCTCGGCGGTTGGGGAGGAGGAGTGACGGGGCTGAGCAACGTCGATGACTTCTCCGCGATCGAGAACCTGACGACCGAGTTTCAGGAGTTCGAGAACGGGACCTGGTACCCGGTCCGGTTGCGCGTCACGCGACATCGGATTCGCGCTTGGGTCGGCGAGCGGAAGCTCGTCGACATCGCGACCGGCGAGCATCGCTACGAGGTCTGGTGGGAGCAGGAACCGGCGCGGCCGCTCGGCATCACGACCTGGAACACGACGGCCGAGGTGCGGGGGATCGAGATCGAACGTCTGGACGAAGCGACGGTGGCCGCCGAGGGACCTGCCGAGAAGGATCCTCTTCCGCAGGACGACGAAGCGGACGACGGCGAAGCGGCGGCATCCGATGCGGATCGGCACCGGGAATGACCGTCGTCGCGAGCACGTCGCCGGCGGAAGGTCGTCCGAGCGTTGCGGTCGTCGGTCTCAGCCTCGCGCCGTCTCCGCTTCCGGCCGTTCCGCGAGCATCGCCAACAGCCGCCGCGCACATCGCTCCGCGAACGCCGCATCGTTGATGTGCGCCTCGACCGTCTCGATCGGCACCGAGGAGGGGACGCTGCGCAGCCCCTCGAGCAGTTCGCGTCGAGCGGCGGGATCGTCGAACGGAGCGCCGCTCCGATCGATCGCCGAGATCCCCTGCAGCGGAAACATCAGCGCCGCCGGGCCGCGCGCCGCCGCCAGCTTGCCGGCGATGATCTCTCCCAGACGTCGGCATTCGTCCGCCGTCGTCCGCATCAGCGTGACGGTCGGGTTATGGACATGAAACGTCCGACTCGCGAACCGCTCGGGGACCGAGTCGCGGGGACCGAAGTTGACCATGTCGAGCGCACCGACCGAGACGACTTGCGGAATCCCTCGCTGTCCCGCCGCTTCCAGTCGATGCGGGCCTGCCGACAGGACTCCTCCGACCAGTTCGTCGGCCCACTCGGTCGTCGTCAGGTCGAGCACCCCCGCGATCAGCCCTTCGTCGATCAGCGTTTCCATGGNNTCCATGGCGCGACCACCGCTCCCGGTCGCGTGAAAGACGAGCACTTCGTAGCCGGCCTGTTCGAGCAGCGCTCGCGCCTGTTGGACGCACGGCGTCGTGACGCCGAACATCGTCGCCGCGATGATCGGCCGTTCTTCGGCCTCATTGCCGAGCCCGCTGCTCGCATCGCGCGCTCGCATCGCGTCGCTGACCATGCCGATCATCGCATCGGCTGCCTGACCGAGCACGATGCGCGAGATCCGATTGAGACCGGCGATGTCGACGACCGAGTTGATCATCACCAGATTGCGGTCGCCGACGTACGGCCGGACATCGCCCGACGCCATCGTGCTGACCAGCACCTTGGGGATCGACAGCGGCAACGCTCGCATGGCGGCCGAACCGATCGTGGTGCCGGCCGAGCCGCCGATGGCGAGCACGCCGTCGACACGCCCCTGCTCCGCCAATCGTCGCACCACCGCCGCGACCCCTCGCGCCGCCCAGGTGACCGCTTCACCTCGACCCAACGCCGATCCGTCGAGCGGCGCGTCGGGCCCCGCTTCGCGGAAGACCTGGGTCCGATCGATCTCCGGCGTGACGGTCGGCGGATGCTGTGTCCCCGAGTCGATCAGCAGCACGTCGAGTCCGGCGTCGATCAGTCGCGCGCGGACGAACTGCGCTTCGGTCCCTTTGGTGTCGAGCGTCGCGATCAGCAGCACGGCCATGCGGTGGTCTCCGGTGGGAGCCGATCATTGTGCCCCACCGCGGACTCCCTCGCGACTCGACCGGACTCCGCTCCGCCCGGCAGCATCGTTCGCGACCGAACGCCCCTCGGAAACGACGACGGGCCGCGACGGCATCGAAACCGTCGCGGCCCGTGCGAGCGTTCATGTCCGCGGAACCGAGATCGGCTCCGCAGCGAATCTCCCGAACGGAGATCACTTGAAGACGTCGTGGCACGCCTTGCAGTTGGTCGCTTCCTTCAGCTCGTCGACCGCCCCTTCGCGACCGACGACCACCTTGGCGGCGGCGACGACCGAGCGACCGGCAGCCATCAGCCACTCGGTCTGCTCGCCCTTCTCGGGAGTCCCCTCGAGCATGTCGATGTACAGGTCGAGAAGCTGCTGCTTCTCGGCGTCGGTCGCTTCGCCGTCGACGACCTTCTTCAGCAGGCCGTCCTTGTGCGCCAGCTTCATCACCTCCTTGATGCTGTTCTGCGGAGGAGCCGCCACGGGGGCGGACGAGAGGGCCGAGCCGACGACCGACGAGGCGACGAACGCCACGAGCGAGAGCGCGATCAGGGATCGAATCATGAAGCCGTACTCCGACTATCGATGCGGCGATCGTTCCGACGGAGACGACACGAAATCGTCAGGACATTCCGGCGGATCGATCGAGCCGACGATCCGAGACGGACCGCCGGCTCGCTCAGGGTAGCGGTTCCGCGCCGGTGAATCCATACGAACGGGGCGTTCGCTCAAGGGGCGATTTCCCCGGCCGTTCAGCGTTGCATCGGGAGCGTCAGTTCGATCTCTCGTCCGTCCCGCAGCACGGTGACCGAGACGCGTTCGCCCGGGCGCCGCTCCTCGAGGGCATACGCGAACAGCTCGGATTCGCTCCTCAGATCCTTGCGGCCGTCGAACGCGACGATCAGGTCGTCCTTCAGAAAGCCCGCCTCCTTCCCCGCCGCATGTTCGCCGTACTGGCCGACATACGCGACGACGAGCGCCGTCGCGTCGGGATCGATGCGAGCGGCGCGGCGACGCGCCGGGTCGGCTGTCTCGAGGACCAGTCCGCCGGTCGTCATCTTGCGAAGGTTCCAGGACGAGACGCGCCACGAGAGATCACCTTGCCGCTTCCAACCCTCGTCCAGATCGAGCGTCAACGAGTGTCGCACGCCGTCCCGTTCGACCTCGGCGGTGATCGAAACGTACGAGCCGGCCTGATGCAGGACCCACTGCAGGTCGGCGATCGAGAGAATCGGTTGACCGCCGAAGGCGNNCGGCGCGCTCCGCCGCCGAGCCGGCAACCACCTCCTTCAGCGTGCCGCAGGTCGCCGGGTCGACGATCAGCCCGACGATCTTCGGATGCGGATACGGGAAGAGCACCGTCTCGGGGAACGGCTCTCCGCGCGACCGCAGGTGATCGCGCATCGCATCGCCGATCTGGTGGCAGTGAATGCAGTTCTGCACGACGCCGGGGGTGAAGTTCAGTCGCGACGCGTAGCGCGTCGCGAGCGACGGGAACTTCTCGGGGCGATCGAACTCGGCAGGAGGTCCGGTCTTGTCGCGCAGGCCTGCGCGGAACTCGCTCGGATCCTCATGCAGCTCGAGCGCCCGTTCGAGCGCTCTCGTCAGTCCGGCGATCGAGACGTCGTCGATCCACTCGGTGCGCGCCGATCGCGTGCCGTAGCGACCGTAGATCGTCCGGTCCGCGTTCATCAGGAAGATCGCGAACGACTGATCGGTGTCGAACTGAAAGAGATCCAGGTCGAGGCCGTTGGTCGAAACGAGACGGACGCGGACGAACTGCTCGAGCAACTGTCGCAGTTCCGGATCGCTCTCCATCAGTTCCTCGTCCAGCTTGACGCACTCCTCGCACGGGATGCAGCGGAGCGTGACGAGCAATGGCTTCCCGCTCCGCCGCGCCTCGCGCAGCCCGCTCTCGAGATCCTGGTAGAGCCAGAAGCCGTCGGCCGTGACACGCCGATGGTCCTCGAGCACCTTCTCTTCGCGCGACTGAGCGGCGAGATCGCGAACGAGTCCGGTCGGAAGGATGGCGACGGTCAGGACGAGCGATGCCGCCAGGGGTGCGAGGCGCAGCGGTTTCATGAGATCGCCTGGGGTGAGGTGGGTGCTGACCGACCGCACCTCGGGGACCGGCGCCCCAGGCTCGCGGTCGATCGGACGCCAGTGGAGGCGACCGGCGAGGCCTCGGTCAACCCGTTTCGGAGGGTGGTCACGGCGGGGCCCGCGCCGGAACGACGGTTCGGTAAGCCCCGATCGTCCGGACTGGCGCGGCAGGGTTGCGGCGGCTCGACGCAAGGCAGCCGGGGGGGAGCGGTCCTGGATGACACTTTCAGGACCCCTGATTAGGATGCAGGGAGACCTTGCGCGTCGGGGCTTCCGCCCCAGGTTCCCTCTTCGTCATGTCTCGGTCCACGACGGGAAGATGTTTCCTTGACGGCTGCCGCCACCGAAATCGACGAGCTCCCGTGGACCGCGGAGTACTCTCCCGAGTCCCAGGCGCGGCGCCCGCTCAAGATGATCGTCGACATCGGGCGCGACGTCTGGGCCGGCCGCGAGCTGGCTTGGCGGCTGTTCGTCCGCAACCTCTCGGGATCGTACCGCCAGTCGTTGCTCGGGTTCCTCTGGATCCTGGTGCCGACGATCGCTCAAGCCGCTTCCTGGACCTTCCTTTCCGATCAGCGGATCCTGCAGTTCGGGACGATTCCCGGCGGCTCGTTCCTGGCGTTCATCGCCATCGGATCGGTGCTCTGGCAGGGATTCTTCGACGCGGTCCAGACGCCGCTCAAGACGGTCCTGGCCAATCAGGGGCTGATCACGAAACTGCAGTTCCCTCGCGAATCGCTGGTGCTCGTGTCGTTGGCCGAGGTGCTGTTCGACTTCCTGATCCGAATGATCTTCGTGCTCGTCATCTGTGCCTTTACCGGACTCTCGTGGTCCTTGGGGACGCTGGCGGTCCCCGTGCTGATGTTCGGACTGATCCTCGTCGGCCTGGCGCTCGGTCTGATGCTGACTCCGGTCGGCATCCTGTATCAGGACATCGGTCGGACGCTGACCGTGCTCAGTCCGTTCTGGATGCTGATGACTCCGGTCGTCTATGTCGCTCCCGACAATCCGGCGTATCGGATCTGGAACTGGATCAACGCGCCGGGGGCGCTCCTTTCGGCCAGTCGCGATCTGCTGGCGGCGGGGACGACCGACATGTGGGTCCCCGCGCTCGTCTGGTTGGCGGTCGCCCTTCCGCTGCTGCTGCTCGGCATGATGTGGTTCCGATTGGGATTCCGCATCTTCATCGAGCGGATGGCGAACTGACCTCGCGAGGCGCACCGATGTCCCGTTCCGAACAGCACGTCGCCCGCATCGAGCATGTCTCGAAGAAGTTCTGCCGCAATCTGCACCGCAGTCTGCGGTACGGGATGGTCGATCTGGCGCGGGAAGCGATCGGGCTCGGGCCGACCGCCGGCTTGCGCCGCGGCGAGTTCTGGGCGGTGCGAGACGTTTCGCTGTCGATCCGTCCGGGCGAGTCGCTCGCGCTGATGGGAGCCAACGGCGCGGGGAAGTCGACGCTGCTCAAGATGGTCCAGGGGCTGATCCGCCCCGACGAAGGTCGGATCCGAGTCCGCGGCCGCATGGGAGCTCTGACTCAGCTCGGAGCCGGCTTCAACGCCATCCTGTCGGGACGCGAGAACGTCTACATCAATGCGGCGATTCTGGGCGTCACCAAGTCCGAGGTCGATCGTCGGTTCGACGCGATGGTCGACTTCGCCGGACTCGATCACGCCATCGACGATCCGGTCCGCACCTACAGCTCGGGGATGCGGGCCCGCTTGGGATACTCGATCGCCGCCTTTCTGCAGCCCGACCTGCTGCTGATGGACGAGGTACTCGCGACCGGCGATATCGCGTTTCGCATGAAGTGCTTCGCGCACATCGAATCGCTGATCGCCCAAGGGACCTCGGTCATCGTCGTGACGCACATGATCGGACGGATCGCTCAGGCCTGCAATCGCTTCGCCGTGCTCGACCAGGGCTCGATCGTCTACGACGGTGAAGTCGAAGAAGGGATGCGGATCTACCGCCGCCTGTTGCGCATGCAGGAGGCGGGGAACGACGAAGCGGACGACGAGGGGAACCCGACCGCTCGCTCGACGACTGCCGCGAACCCGGCAACTCCCCCGTCGAACGCCGCGCCATCGAACGCCGCGGCATCGTCAGACGCTCCGATGCCGTCGTCGGTAGCGATGCCCTCGATCACGGCGACTCCCGCTGCGCCTCTGCCGCATTACCTGGGCGCCGCCTGGATCGACGAGTTCAGGATCATCGACGTCGACGGCAATGACGTGACCGAAACGTCCTACGCATCGCCGCTTCGGCTGCGCGTCCGACTGACCTCCGAAGAACGACTCGACGAGTTCCGACTTCGGATCCGGTTCGACGGCGACGGCGAAACGCTCACCGTCATCGAGTCGCCGCGCCGTACCGACGATCCTCTGATCGGATCACGGACCGTCGAGGTCGAGGTGACCAAACTGAACCTGCTGGCCGGAACGTATCAGGTCTGTGCCGAACTGATCGGAGGGCGTCCGCAGCAGACGCTCAGCGAACGGCGCACCGTGCTGAACGTTCGCTCGGCGGCGCGGGCCGGACGCTTCGTCCTCTCGCACCGCTGGATCGACGGCCAGACGGTCCACGTCGACTGACCCTCGAGGCCCGGTCGCGCTCGCCGGCAAGCGTCGCGCTCTCGCGCACTTGCTCTTTCGCGCCGCTCAGCCGAGCGATTTCAGATACTCCGCCATCGTTTCGGCGATCAGATCGACCGCGACCGGTTCGATCGGCATCGCTTCCGACTGCTCGGGGTAGTCCGAAAAGTCGTCGTCGAACAGCGGGCGACCGTCGAGGTACTTTTCGGCGAGTTCGCGATTCCGCGCGCGGAAGAGTTCGGCGAACGCTCGCGCCTCGTCGCGCGCCGGCAACTGCGGCGGGCCGGGATAGGCGTCGCGCAGACGCCGCACCAGAAACCATCGCAGTTTCGCCGAGTGCGGATTGGGCCCCGTTTCGAGCACCGACGGAAAGTGTCGGTTGAAGCGGAGCAGGATCGGTCGGGCATGAGCCGAAACCGACTCGTTCCGATTCGGAGGGAGCGTCAGTTCGGAGGGAGCGACGGCGATCCCGGCATGATGCAGAAAGTCGTCGACCAACCGCCCCTCGATCCACTGCCGCTTGTCGAACGGCCGAATCGTCAGCCGATCGCGCCCGAAGACGCTCGACCAGCGCTCGACCAGCGCCAGGTAATCGAAGAAGTGGGTCCGATCGCTCGTCCCCGACGGAAGGATCTCCTCTCGTTTCCCGCCGCTCGTCAGCAGCGTGCTGTACGAACTGGTCGCCAAGCGATCCTGACGGCGCAGATAGACGAGGATGTCGATCCGATCGAAGTACGGTCCCACGAGTTCGAGCAGCGTCCGCACCTCGCTCTCGTCGACCAGGCGCGAGTGGAAGTGCTCCGAGGTCAGGATCACCCGATCGATCCGTCCGACCATGCCGCGCAGTTCGCGGATCAGCCCCTTGCGGAGCTTGGATCGCCACCGCTCGCGTCGACCCGGATCGCGAAGGCCGTTCGAGACGCCGTGATCGTCGATCCGACCGGCCGCCATGCAGTAGGTCGCCGCTCCCCGGTTGTTCGCCTGGCCCGGCGAGACCAGAACGCCGATCCGGCGTTCCGCCAGTCGCTGCCGATTGGCGAACAGCAGCTCCTGGATCGTCGTGGTGCCGGTCTTCTCGGTGCCGATATGCACCGTCAGCGCGGGGATCCGCTTGCGGAGTCTCATGGCCCTGCCTCGACATGACGGTCACCGGTGTCGCGCGATCGACCCGCGGCGAACCGGGCGGCGATCCGGTCGAGATCGGCCGGAGTCCTCAGGCAGCCGCGGCCGCTGGTCGCGTCGCGCAACGAGTCGCTCGCCTTGTAGCGGATGAAGTGACTCGTCTCGGGAACCGCTCGATGAACGCAGCCTCCGTCGACCGTCTGCAGATTCCAGGCCCAGTCCTCGAAGCCGAAGCCGAGATCGAGGCGATTGGGGCGATACGGAAACTCGAGATAGATCGCTCGTGGCGCGAACGAGAGCGCGGTCCAGTAATTGTTGGTTTCCAGTCCCCGCCGCGAGAAGCGTCGATCGAGCTGATCGATCTGCGGGAAGAGCATCTGCTTCGTTCCGAAGATCACGTTCCAGGCGGGGTGGCAGATCGTTCTCGGGCCGGCCGAACACCCCAATCGCCAAGCGGCAAGCAGCCAGTTGGCCGACCAGAGATCGTCGGCATCCAGGAACCCGCACCACGCGGCGTCACCGCATCGGACCGCATGGTTTCGCGATTCGGCAAGATCGCCGTAGTCGACCTCATGGACTCGGGCGCCCGACCGGGCGGCGAAGCCCTTCGCCACTTCGCGCGTCACCGCATCGCTACGGTCGAGCACGAGGGTCAGCTCGACCGATACTCCGTCGGCGCGAGCCCGTTCGGCGGCGATCCGAGCGCTGTTCAGCGAAGCGGTCGCCATCGTCCCTTCGCGATGCAGGTTGATCACCCCTTCGATGTCGCTCATGGGGCCCCTTTCGCGTCATGCTCGGGGAGTCCGAAGATTCGAGTCGCTTCGGCCGACCAATGCGCCCAGGAGTGGCGTTCGGCCAGTCGCTGCGCGGCTCCGTCGATCCGCTCGCGTGTCCGATCGGCCCGAGCGAAGATCTCGCGCAGAGCCTGCAGATAGGCGTCGGGGTTTCCGTGGTCGCGGATCAGCCAGCCGGTCCGATCGTCGACCAACTCCGCGATCCCTCCGACCTCCGGCGCGACGACCGGCAGACCGGCCTGCATCGCATCGATCAGGATGTTCGGAATGCCGTCCCACGCGGCGGTGTACAGGAAGCTGTCCATCCGAGCCAACGGCAGCTCGAAGAACTCGCGATACTCTCCGTAGCGGACGATATTCGGCGGCGCCCCTTCGAGCAGATCGCGTCGCCCGAGCAGTCGATCGCCGAAGACGTGGAAGTCGATCTCCGGAGCGCGACGCGCGATCTCGGCCAGCAACTCCGGGCGCTTCTGACGATCGACTCGCCCGGCCCACATCACCTGACGCCGACCGCTTCCTGCCGCCAGTCGCGCCAGTCGCTCGTCGACACCGACCGGTCCGCCGAAAGACTTGGCCGGATTGTAGAGCGTTTTGAACTTTGCTTCTTCATCGCTCGACAGCCCGAGCGTCTCCGCGGCCACACGACGGAAGGTCGCATTGTCGCTGGCGATCGACTCGAGCCACTCGATCGACGACTTCAGATAGCGGACCGCGAAACCGGTCGGGTTTCCTTGGGGGTCGTAATCGAAGCAGAAGAGCGACGCCCGCAGCCGAGTCAGCTTCGACAGGGCTAGACCCTTTTCCGAGACCAGTTGCCAGAGCGACCGACTGTTGACGTTGTGGCAGACCTCGGGCCGAAACGTCTCGATCAGATCCTGCAACAACCGTTCCCGCTCGGCCGGCTTCAGATCGTCGGCCAAGTGCGACAGGACGAGCACTCGGGTTCCCGGCGGGAGCCAGTCGAGACTCTTCGTCAGATCCGACTCGGTGATCACCAGCAGCACGTCGTCGAGCGATCGCGTCTGCTGCAGCCAGCGGACCAGATGAATGGCGACGAGATCCGCGCCGCCGCGACTGAGGAACGGAGCGAAGACNNGAACGGCCGGTCGATCGACGCACGAAGGTTCTCGAGCAAGGTCGCGACGCGCGGACTGCCGTAACGCAGATAGACCGGCAGCTTCGTCAGACGCTTGGCATTCAGGTCGATGGCCGGTTCGATCTTCGCCGCCTCGGCCAGCTGACGCCCGAGCGATTCGGGAATCGGATCGGGGCGCACCGTCACCTGCGTATAGCGTCCCTGGCGAAGGAAATGTTCGAGCAGGCTCTCCCCCGGAACTCGCGGGNNTCATGCACCATGTAATGCAGAAAGGGAGCGAGCTCGCCGAGCCGATCGGCATGGCGACGGCGATACCAGGCCGAGTCGAAGTACGGGTTGGGATCGAAGTCGCCGTACTGCCCGATCTCGAGAAAGTGACCGAATGCCCCGCGCGGATGCACGGCCGCTTCGGGATAGGTCCGACGATAGAACTCGACGTCGAACAAGGGGCTGGGAGACCACGGCGCATCCCATCGCGCGAACCGCTCCAGCACCTGTTCGTCGTTCGTCGCGAGTCCGGCCTGAGCGAGCCGCGCGCGGACGATCGGAACCGACAGACAGGGATGCGGGCGACGAAGGTCCGAGAGTTCGCCTCGCAGGATCTCGCACGACGGCTCGACCAGTCCCCGCCGCGATCGCTTCATGCGCGAGGCGCAGTAGGCGATCGACAGCGCATCGCTCGGCGATACGCCGCTTCGCCAGCCGACCGACAGGTAATGCGAGACCGGGTCTCCCCATGGCTCGATCGCTTGGCCGAACGCCTTCGTATAGCGTGCGGTGTCGAAGAGCGGATGGGGATCGAGGCCGCGACGCCAACCGACCGAACGGAAATGGTCGACCGGATCTTCGGCCGCTTCGGCCCCTGCCTGAGCCAGATAGAAAGGGATCGCCAGAAGGGGCGAGGGAGAGCTGCCGGTCGGAGCGCCGATCGTCCGGTAGTGGCGAACGATCGCGTCGACCGATTCCCCGGCGTCCGGAAAGCGGCCTCGATAGTGCCGCACGTCGAACAGCGCTCCGTAACGCTCGGCCAGGACCGGGTCCGAAGGCGGGGTCGCACGGCGATTCCAGAGCCGGCTCAGCGCCTCGACGACGGGGAACATGGACCGGCGGCACCTCGGTTCGGGAGCGGCGCGAAGAGCGAGTTCGCGGCCCGCGGAAGGGAGGACGGCCGTCCGATCAGGCCGACGATTGCAGACTAGTCAGGGGGCCCGGAGGTGTCAAACCTCGCGAGATCCCTCGCCGCGATCGCTCGTCATTCGCCGGGCCGAACGCCGGCGGCGACGATCGCGCCGATCATGTCGACATACCCGATCCCCGCCTGTCCGCAGGCGGCCGCGAACCCGCCGTCCGGATTCAGGCACGGATTGGCATTCACCTCGAGGATCCACGGCTCCCCCGTCTCGTCGGTCCGGAAGTCGACGCGAGCCGCTCCCGCAAGTCCGAAGCCGTCCCAGCAGGCTTCGGCGATCCGGCACAGACGTTCCAGAAGTGGACCGTCGTCGGAGGAAAACTCGAAGGTCCGCGGCGTGCCGTCGTACTCCGGACTCGCTTCGACCCACTTCGCCGCGTAGCCGACGATGCGCGGCTTTCCTTCGGGATAGTTCTCGAAGACGATCTCGGCCGGCGGGAGTGCGCGACCGTCGAGCAGCGACAGATTGAACTCGCGACCGCGCACGTACGTCTCGGCGAAGAGCTCCCGCCCCGCGCTCCGACTCCGCTCGTCCAGCAGCGCCGCCAGTTCGGCTTCCGAATCGACGGTGACGACCGAGGCATCATCGAGGCCGACCGACGCATGTTCCGCGACCGACTTGATGATCATCTCGGCCGGGAACCGCATCGCCTCGAGAGCGAACGACTTCGCCTCTCGTCCCGAAAGTCGCCGGCAGGCGGGAGTCGGCAGGCCGAGTTCCCGCATGCGGCGTTTCGAGGCGGGCTTGTCGTTCGTCGCGACGATCGCGGCAGTCGGACAACCGGTATACGGTAGCCCGAGCGATTCGAGCAGCAGCGTCGCGAGCGGCATCAGTCGGTCGCTCCCGCCGAGCGATTCGACCAGATTGAAGACGAGCGCCGGTTCGCATTGCCGGAGTCGCTCGCGCGCTGCGGCCAGATCGAGGTCACAGGGGATCGGAATCGGTTCGTGGCCCAGTTCGATCAGCGCTTGCGCGATCGCCTGTCGCTGCACTTCGCCGTCAAGCAGATCGGGGGTCTCCCCAAGCAGCTCGTCGTACAGCAGGGCGATGCGGGATCCGGCGGCGAGTCCTCCAGGGACTCCGGAACGCTGACTCATCAGGACCTTTCGGGCTGCGGAACGCGAGTCGACGCCGACGACAGGATCCGTCCGATCAGATCGCGATACGAGACCCCGCGGGCCGTCGCGAGCATCGGCAGATCGGAATGGGACGGATGGAGGCCGGCGAGCGGGTTCGCTTCCAGGAACTGAGGCTGACCGTTCGCGTCGCAACGCAGATCGATCCGCCCTCCGTCGCGACAGCCGAGCGCGATCCATGCGTCGCGCGCCAGTCGCTCGGCCGCCGCCACCGCCGGATCGTTCTCCGGCAGCACCAACCGGTACTCCACCCGCTCCTCGCACGATTCCTTGTTGGCGTAAGAGTAGATCTCCGGCTCGGCCGAGTCGAGCAGGACGATCTCGAGCGTGCCGAGCACCTCGGTCCGCTCCCCCGTGCCGAGCAGACCGACGGTGAACTCGCGTCCCGGCAAGTACGTCTCGACCAGCACGCTCTGGCCGAAGGTCGTCAGCAATTCGGCGACTCGCTGGCGCAGTTCGGAGCGGTCCGAGATCTTCGACGCCGGAGTGATCCCCTTCCCTGTCCCTTCCGCGATCGGCTTGGCGAACAGCGGATAGGGACCGTCGATCACCGCCGTCTGTTCCGGAGCGTCGATCGTCCAGGAGCGAGGGGTCGCGAGTCCGCCGTCGCGAACGATCGCCTTGGTCATCCCCTTGTGCAGACAGACGGCGGTCACCGCCGGATCCGAGAACGTGTAGGGAATGTCGTACAGCTCGAGGAGGACCGGCACCTGCGACTCGCGACCGAGGCCGCGGAGGCCTTCGCAGATGTTGAAGACCAGGTCCCACCGATCGCCGGCCGACAGGCGTTCGACCAGACGCTTCGCGCTGCCGATCCGATCGATCGAATGCCCCCAGCTGGCGATCGCCTCGGCGAGCAGATCGATCGTCTCTTCACGATCGAACTCCGCCGTCTCTTCCTCGCCGTACCCGGCGGCCAGATACTCGGACCGCAGGTCGTACGTCATGCCGATCCGCATCAGCCCTTCTCCGTCGCTGCCGCCGCCGCGGCGTCGCTCGTCCCGTTCCCGGCGCCCGATGCTTCGCCCGCTGGGGCATTCGTCGCGGCGTTCGTCGCTCCGTTCGCCGGAAGGACTCCCGGCGGGAGGTCGTCGAGTCGCGCATGCGGCTCGCGCAGGATCTCGTCGTAGAGCATCCGATGCCAGCGCTCGGCATCGGCCAGGTTCATGTCGAGCTCCTGCAGCAGCGAGCGTCCGGGAGGGAGCAGCTGGACGGGACAACCGCTCGCCAGTCGCGGCTTGATCCCCGCCTGGTTGTAGTCGTACGGATACAGTCGGCAGACGAGCGGCCGGACTTCGAGCGGCAGGCGGCATCCGGTCGGACCGAGAAAGGTGCAGTCGCCGTTCTCGCGCCGATTCAGCACGCGCCGATGGCCGTCCTCGCGGATCACCGTCCGAGGCCAGATCGGGTCGTCGTCATGAGCGGTCAGGTAGATCGGATCGTCGGGGTAGCGGAAGTCGGCGAACGCCTCGACCGGCTCTCCGACATATTGCGAGATGCGCTCGGCATCTCCCGGTCCGACGTAGATCTGGCACGACTGACAGCAGGTCGGGCCGAGGCGCGCACAGCGCACGCAGAGGTGTTCCTCGGACATCGCAGGACGTTTCCGCGGACCGCTTCCGGCATCCCTGCGGAAACGGCGAGCCATGAAGAGAGAATCGCGACGCCGACTCCGTCACGCTCGCGACGGAGTCGGCGGCACGCAGGCGTTCACGAGACGGTCGGCG
>DMPQ01000463.1 GCA_003455945.1 Planctomycetaceae bacterium | reverse complement strand
ACGCTTCGAGGCTCGTTCGGTATCGATACGAAGCCTTGCCTCGGCCACGGAATGGCCGGGCCCACGTCACGGGGCTTCCGCATGCGCTGCCGACGCCTTGATTCCCGAGCCGGAACTCGCCTGAACATCGTCGGGCGCGGCCGGAGCACTCCGACGTCTCGCTCGGCCCGCCATCGAACCGGCTCTTTTCGCTATCGAGACCCACCGCATGTTGGACCTATACGACAAGATCGAGGAGAGTGCCGCGTTCATCCGCAAGAGCTGGGATCGTCCCCCTCACGCCGGAATCATTCTCGGAACCGGGCTCGGGAGTTTGGTCGAGAAGATCGACGTCCAGGCGAGCATCGAATACGGCGACATCCCTCACTTCCCTCGCTCCACCGCGATCAGTCATCGCGGCCGCCTGGTCTGCGGCAATCTCTGCGGGTTGCCGGTGATGGCGATGGAGGGGCGGTTCCATATGTACGAGGGTTATCCGCTCAAGCAGATCACGCTGCCGGTTCGCGTCATGAAGCGACTGGGAGCCGAATTGCTGCTGGTATCGAACGCCTGCGGCGGCATGAATCCGAACTACCGCTGCGGCGACCTGATGATGATCGACGATCACATCAACCTGATGGGCGACAATCCGCTGATCGGGATCAACGACGATCGTCTCGGCCCCCGCTTTCCCGACATGTCGGCTCCGTACGATGCCGGTCTGATCGACGAGGCGTTGCGGACCGCGCGTCGCGAGGACATCGTCGCGCATCGCGGCGTCTTCGTGGCGGTCGCCGGTCCGAATCTCGAGACGCGCGCCGAGTATCGGTTCCTGCGGGCGATCGGAGCGGATGTGGTCGGCATGTCGACCGTCCCCGAGGTGATCGTCGCGGTGCACTGCGGCCTGCGCACCGTCGGCTTCTCGATTGTCACCGACATGTGCTTGCCCGACGCGCTCGAGGCGGCGGACGTCCCGAAGATCATCGCCACGGCCAACGCGGCCGAGCCGAAGCTGACCAAGTTGGTGCTCGGCGTGCTCGATGCGGAGCGGCGCCGAACGGTCGGCAACTGATCGCACGGCGTCGGAGACGCAGCGTCGATCGGGAATGGAGTCGAAACGATGCGACAAGGAAGTACGACGTTGTCCGATCCCTTTCGGTCCTCGATACGGCGCGAGTCGAACGACGGGTCCGGTCGCCGCACCGACGATCGCGATGCCGGTACTCGGCCTGCCTCGGAAGTCGCCGCCACGATCGACGAACGAGTCGCGGCGGCGTCGCGACACCTGGCGCAACGACTCCCGTTCGTCCCTCGCCTGGGAATCGTGCTCGGCAGCGGACTGGGAGGGCTTGCCGGTCGAGTCGCAGCGGAAACGGTCTTTCCGTACGACGATCTGCCGGGGTGGCCTCGGGCGACGGCGATCGGCCATGCCGGAAATCTGATCGTCGGGCATCTGGCAGGAGTCCCGGTCGCGGTACTGCAGGGGCGTCTGCATGCCTACGAAGGACATTCGCTCGCCGAGATCGAATTGCCGATTCGAGTGCTCTCGGGGCTCGGCGTCGGCGGCTGGGTCCTGAGCAACGCCGCCGGAGGGCTCAATCCTACTTTTCGTCGCGGCGAACTGATGGCGATCGACGGGCACCTGGATCTGACCTTCGGAATCGGCCGGACGAGCGAAGCGTGCGGCGGTCGCCGACCGTTCGCCGCTGATGCCGACGCGGCTCGACGAGCTGGCGCGGCGCGACTCGATGCTCCCTACTTCACCCCCTGGCTCGACGCGCTCCGGCACTGTGCGCGCCGCGAGGATGTCGTGCTCCATCAGGGAACCTACGCGGTCGTCTCGGGGCCGACCTACGAGACGCGCGCCGAGTATCGGGCGTTTCGTCGGATGGGCGCCGATGCGGTCGGGATGTCGACGATTCCCGAAGTCCGTTGNNCCGATCCGCAACGATGCGGAAGAGGTGCTGTCGACCGCACGCGGCGCAGAAGCAGGGCTTGAGCGTCTGATCGAAGCCTGGCTGGCCGAGGTGATGACGTCGAAGTGATGTCGCCGACGCCGGACGGGAGCGGCGAAGTTCGTCAGGTATCGCCGCCGATCACGAAGAGTCGGAAGGCGATCATCGCGCCGATGGCGATCCACCAACCGTTGAGCAGGCCGGCGACCGTCAGACCGAGCAGCGGCCAGCGCCAACGGATGGGGCGCGAGACACAACCGCCGACCACTCCTGCGGCTAAGGCGGCTCCGCCGAGCAGCATGCAGCATCCGACGATCAGCGGAACGAGGATCGACGCGTTCATCGATGATGGAACCTCGGTCGAGCGATTTACGGGGCAGAGGATGACGATGCGGCAACTGATGACGATCGTCAAGCCGTTCGTCGCCGAGAAGGTGGTGGAGGCGCTCTCGTCGCTCCCGATCGAAGCGCTGACCGTACGCGAAGCGAAAGGCTTCGGCCGGCAGAAGAATTACCTGGCCGCCTACGGCGACGACGAATACTCGATGGCCTTTCTGCCGAAGGTCGAGATCTCGTTCTGGATCGAGACGGAACGAGCGGAAGAAGCGATCCGCGTCATGCTCCAAGCGGCTCGCACCGGACGCATGGGAGACGGCAAGATCCTCTCGCTGCCGGTCGAACGCGAGATCGTGTTCTGAAGGAGTGTCGGTTGCTCCGTAGTGCGACCGACCTCGGTCGCACACTCGAGTGGCCCCGGCCACTCCGTGGCCGAGGCAAGGTTTCGTCCCGACACCGAACG
>DMPQ01000113.1 GCA_003455945.1 Planctomycetaceae bacterium | reverse complement strand
ACTTGATTCGGTCTCGGGGCGACTTTGATCCCGTGCGACCGAGGTCGGTCGCACGACGTCTCAAGGAGCCGTCACCGGTTCTCCGGCGCGCGCGGTCGCCAGTGCCGCCATCGTCTCGAGCGAGATGCCGGCCTGAAGGAAGGCGACATGACCGTCGGCGTACAGGAAGTTCGCTCCGGCCGGATGCATCGAGAACGGCTCGTTGTCGTTCCTGCGATTCATCGCGAAGGTACAGCCTCCGGCCGGACCGCACCCTTCAGAGGATCCGTCCGCACGAGCCCCATCCAGGCTGAACGGCCCTTCACTGTCGGCCCAGCAGATCCCCTGATCGTTCGACAGGTTCGAGGCGATCGAACGATGACGCATCACCAGCGGGCGGCTGGAACATTCCACCACCATCACCGTGTTCGACGTGCCGTCGGTGATCCCTCCGAAGGTCGTCGTCGAATTGCGGTACATGACCGAGAAGCGATTGCCGGCGTCATACGGCGAGTTCGCCAGGTGCGGATTGATCGACGACGGTTGCACCCCCATCAGCGCCTCGTAGTCGGTCGGCGCGACCGGATTGGCGAACGTCATGGCAGGGCGAGGGGACTTGGCGATCGCGGTCGTCACCTCGCCGCCGCGCAGCGCCGACGGGCAACGAAAGATCGGAATCGGAATCGCCGCGACGGCCGGGTTCGTTCCTTCCCACCAGTTGTTCGAGAAGTCGTACAGATCGCGGACGTTCTGCTGTTCGATGAACGGCAGGATCAGCGGGCGCCAACCGACGAACTTCCCCGCCGGATTCCCCGGTCCGACCTGTGTCCAACCCGACGCCGGAAAGAGATCGTTGGTGTCGTGGAACAGATGCAGCGCGATCCCGAGCTGACGGAGGTTGTTCGCGCACTGGGTCCGGCGAGCCGCTTCGCGCGCCATCTGGACGGCGGGGAGCAACAGCGCGACGAGCACGCCGATGATCGCGATCACCACCAGCAGTTCCACCAGCGTGAAACCGCGTCTCGAAATTCCCATGTTTCGACCCTCGAACGATCGGACGATGCAGGTCGTACGCTCAAATGAACGTGCGAACGTCAGATCGTAGCCGCCGGGCGATTGACCGGCAAGCGGCTCGGGCCGAGACTTGGAAGTGCGAAGGACGAGAGCGCGTTTCGCGAGTCGACTGCCGATCGCTTGGCGGCAGGGCGAAACGTCGACGGCGCGGCGGACCGACCGGCGCGATCGCGGCGTCCTGCGAAGGAGCAAGATGATGGTCGAAGGAGGAGCGGGCGACGAGGACTGCGCATCGCGACTGAAGGCGCTCGCCGACCCGGTGCGACTGAAGATCGTCAAGGCGCTGCAGGCCGGAGAGATGACCGTTTCGGATCTCGCGGAACTGCTCGAGACCGAAGTCGCGAACGCCTCGCATCACTGCCGTGCGCTGAAGAACCAGGGCTTGGCGATCACCCGACGCGACGGCAAGTACATCTACTACGCCCTCGATCCTCGCGTCCACTCGCGCAAGGCCCGCTCGGGAGAATCCTGCTTCGACCTCGGCTGCTGCCGCTTCGTGCTGCCGTCGGACGAGGCGGCCGGTGCGTGAACGAGGCGTGACGATCCGGTCAACGACCCGACCGGCTCGAAGCGAAGCGCCGGGATCGGAGGCGGAGGAAGGTGCTGCGACCGGGGGCGGTCGCACGACGCCAGACGGTGCGACCGATGGTGCGGCCCGATTGAATCGTCGTGTAGGGCGCGATAAGGTCGGTCGGTCGCGAGTCGAATCGCGACATTCGGGGGTGTCTCGCGATTTCGGAGAGGGGAATCGGCGAGACGTGACGCGGGCCGATCCGTCATTTCGTTCCCGGATTCCCTCTCCATGGACCGTCACCGCTCCTCGTTCGTTTCGCTGCTGCGCCGTCTCGTTCGCCTGCCGCTCGATAGCGTCTGGGAACTCCGTCGGCTGCTTGATCGTCTGGTCTTCGCTTGGTTCGATCGACGCTGGCGAACGGAGCGGAACTGGCCTGATCCGCGCCGCCGTCGCCGTCGCCGCGTCGTCCTGCTGGTTATCGCCGCACTGCTCTCCGTGACGACGGCCGTCGTCGCTTGGCGGATCGACGCTCCGCGAAGGACGCGAATCTTCTATCGAAGCGCGCTCTCGGCAGCGGTCGAGCGTCAGGACTGGAGCGCGGCCGAGATCGCCAATCGGCGGCTGATCCGGGCCGAACCGGACGACCCCGCCCTTCGCTTTCTCGAATCGCTGCTGATCGAGCGTCGCGAGGGGACCGAGGCGGCAATGGCCGGCATGCTCCGCCTCGCTCCACTCGATCGCATCGGTCATGTACCGGCGCATCGGTGGATCGCCGAGACGCTTTTGCGACGTCCCGACCTGGGGGCCTCGTTGCCGGTCGAGCCGCAAGAGAGGATCGCGGCTTGGCGTCATCACGCGGCGGCCGCCTTCGAACGCCATCCCGCCGACCCGCATCTGGAATCGCTCATGATCGCGTTGGCGGCGGCCGAGGATCCGCGCGAAGCGCGCGAGCTGCTCGAACGACGTCCGCTCTTCGCGGAACGCCGACCCGGAGTGGGAGCGACCGGCGGCGATCGAACCGATGCGACTCGAAGCTTGCTGCGTCGCGTGCTGCTGACGAAGTGGAGCGGCGAGCCGGCGTCGAGCGAACGCGAACTCGAACGTGCGATCGAATCGATGGAGCCGCCGAGCGATGACGCCGAGTTCGCCGCGCAGCTGGCGCTTCGCCTGGCGAGCGAACGATTCGACGAAGCTCGGGCGTTCGTCGATCGATTCAGCACGGGACGCTCTCCGGATGAGATCGCCACCGCTCGCGCTCTGATCGCCGAGACTCGCTTGAGATCGCTGCTGGTATCGTCGACCGAGCTGCCTTCGCGTGAACGAGTCGATCCGTTGCTGATCGAAACGCTGGCCGCGCGGGCCGATCGAAAGGCGTCGTTCGATCTGCTGGAGCGATCGATCGCAACGGAGGCTCACGTCGCTCGAAGCGAGCGCCCGTCGCTTCTCGGAGAATCACCTCGGAACTCGACACCTGAAGCGTCGGCAGCTGCTCGATTCGTTCACGGGGTTCGCGCGTATCGGGCCGAACGGATCGATGACGCGCTGACGACTTGGGAGGCGTGTGCGTCGATCGGACCCTACGGTATCGCGCTGCTGAACAATCACGCGATTCGGATCGGTGAGAGGCATTCGAGCGTGCCGAACGATCGGTCGAGCGAATCGTCAGGCGAAGGAGCGATGGCCGCGGAGTCAGAAGCGGTGCGTCTCGGTCCGCGGCGTCGGGGCGAAGCGAGAGCGGTCGTGACCATCGCTCTCGATGCCGCGGTCCGAACGGGCGACGAGCGACTCGTGCGAGCCGTGCGCGAAACCGCGAATCGACTCGGCGCTCTCGGCCAGTCATCGCGTTGATCGCGTGAGGAGTGCGACGGAGGCTCCGGGCCCGCGAGGAGTGACGCTTTGGTCAACGACCCGACCAGCCCGAAGCGNNCGGGGGCGGTCGCACGACGACAGACGGTGCGACTGGGGATGGTCAGCCGAGGCCGGGGACTTCGAGGGCGACGGCGGCGGTTTGGCCGGTCCAGGCGTGGCCGATCTTCACGAACCGGCCCGATCTCGGCGAGACGGGTTCGTTGCACGGACGGATCGGACAACTCTCGTCCGGTTCGATCACGTGCGGGCCGGCGGGGCGGAAACCGGCATGCAGCGCCAAGAGACTGCAGATCAGCTCCACCGCCCCTCCCGCCGCTCCGAGCGTTCCGAACGCGGCGCTCGGCGCGACCACCGGCAGTTCCCCCAGCGACGCGCGGATCGCCAACGCCTCGCGACGATCGTCGCCTCGGGTGCCGCGCCCGGTCGCGTTGACGTGATCGAGCGAGTCGACGGACCAATCGGCAGCGCGAAGAGCGCCGTCGACCGCCGCGCGAATCGCCCGGTCGTCGTCCGGTCCGGGAAGATGCTTCATGCTTCGACCATAACCGCCGATCGTCGCGTAGACCGGAGCCCCTCGCTCGAGCGCGCGATCGAGACGTTCGAGGAGCACGATGCCGGCCCCTTCGCCGCAGACCGTCCCGTCTCGATCGCGATCGAACGGGCGCGGCACGACGATCGGCGTCTCGAACCGTCGACTCAGATGCGCAAAGCCGTGATACAGGCGAGTCGTCGGATTGCGGAGACTCCCGGTCCCTCCGGCCAGCACCGCATCGGCTCGCCCGCGCCGCACGATATCGGCCCCTTCGATGATCGCGAGCAGACTCGATACGTCACCGAGCACCAACGTATTCGACGGCCCGCGCGCATCATGCGCGATGGCGATGTGCGACGCCGCCATGTTCGGCAGGTACTTGAGCATCCAGAGCGGATTGAGCTCGCGCACGGCAGCTCCGGCCCACAGGCCGAAGTCGAATCGACCATCCTCGTGACGGCAGCCGGCGTAGGTGCCGGTCAGTTCGCTCGGCGGGCAGTGCATGATGTCGGTGCCGAGCACGACTCCCAGCCGATCCGGATCGGCGGCGGTCGTCGCGAGTCCCGCGTCCTGCAGTGCCATCGCGGCGGCCGAGACTCCGAGTCGGATCTCGTGCGACATCAGCTTCAGACTCTTCCGCGGCTGGACCCACTCCCGTTCGTCGAACGAGGCGGGAACGAACGAGCCGAGGCGCCACGGTCCGATTTCGCCGTCGACCGCATGCACGCCGCTCCGCCGTGCGCGCAGCGCTTCGAGCGTCTCATGCCGCCCGACTCCCAACGGCGAGACGATCCCGATGCCGGTGATCGCGATCGGCGCGGCGGACCGTTCGTTGGCCTGCGGAAGACTCACGGGGGATCACTGCTCCTGGTTCAGCGGCGCATCGTAGATCCGATAGGTCTTGATCCGCTTCGCGCCACCTCGCTCGAGCGAACCGCGGCTGAGCTTGTTGGTCTCGAGGACCCACGAGAACTCCACCTCCTCGATCCCCCAGGCGATCACGTCCGACAACAGCCGATCGAGCAGGACCAGGCCGAGGCCCCAGCCCTGGTACTGCGGCAGGACGTTGGTGCTGATCAGTCGAATCTTGCGGATCGCTCGCCGCTTCCAGAGCAGACGCAGGAATCCGAAGGGGAAGAGTCGACCGTCGATCAGGCGGATGCGCGGGTTGTAGTCCAGGAGTCCGAAGACGACGCCGACCGGAACGCCGTCCTTCTCGCACATGCTGGTCATCTCGGGGATGATCAGATGCTTCAGGCCGGCCGACATGTGGGCGAGTTCCCCTTCGCTCAGCGGCACGAAGCCCCACTGTCCCGGAAGCGAGCGGTTGTAGATGTCCATGAAGGTCCGAACCTCGCGAGCGAAGTTCCGGGTATCCATCCGCCGCACGGTGACTCCGAACCGCTTCTGCGCCTCGTTCGACACGAACTTCAGCTTCTGATCGAGCGTCTCGATCATGCCGACATGTCCCCAGAACGCGAGCAGGTCCTGCGCCTTGGCGAACCCCTGGTTCTCGAGCAATCGCGCGTAGTGGGGCGGGTTGTAGGTCATCATGAAGGTCGGCGGCGAATCGAACCCGTCGATGAGCAGGCCGCACTCGTAGTTCATCGACGGGTTGACCGGGCCCCGGATGAACTCCATCCCCCGTTCCCGATGAAAACGTCGGACGGCATCGAAGAGAGCGGTCGCCACCTCGTCCGAATCGATCGACTCGAAGAAGCCGAAGAAGCCTCGCTTCTCGGAGTAGTACCGGTTGTGGCCGTGATCGACGAGGGCCAGAACGCGACCGACCGGTCGGCCGTCGCGTACCGCCAGAAACGCCTGTCCTTCGGCATCGTCCCAGAACGGGTGCTTGCGGAATCCGACCAACTCCGCCTGGTTCTGACGTAGCGGCGGGATCCAGTTCGGATCGCCCTGATAGAGCTGCCAAGGGAGTTCGAGGAATCGCTTGCGATCCGCCCGCGACGAAACGGGAATCACTTCGATGCCGGCCATGAGAGGCGTCCGATTCGAGTCGGGCGAGGAGTCAGCCACCGCAATCGAGGCCCGAAACGAGGGCCCGCACGGAAGCGGCGAATCGGGCATTCTAACGTCCCCTCCCCCGCCCCGCGACTCGCGCCGGACCTTGTCGAGCGAGGCATCGTCGGCGATCGAAGGCGCCGTTCGGTTCCCGTCCCGTCGCGCCGTCAGGCTCGACTAGAATCGAACGTCCGGACATGACGTCTCGGGGCCTCGTTGAACGGAAGTCTCGAACGGGGAGAGGTCGCGAACGGGCGGAAGTCGCGAACGATCGAGGAATCATGCGGCTCGGGAAAGGAACGAGGGGGGCGATGAGGATGCTGGTGACCGGCGCCACCGGGCTGCTGGGGAACAATCTGGTCCGCATGGCGATCGAGCGGGGGGACCAGGTCCGCGCGATCGTTCGCTCCGGCAGCCCTTCGGCGCCGCTCGACGACCTGCCGATCGAGCGGTGCGCCTGCGGTCTGGACGATCAGGACGGTCTCGATCGAGCGGCGGAAGGGGCGGAGATCGTGCTCCACAGCGCCGGCTTCGTCCGGATCGGCTGGAGTGGTCTGGACGAGGCGCGGCGGGTCAACGTCGAAGGGACTCGCCGGATCGCCCGAGCGGCTCGTCGAGCCGGAGCGCGACTGGTCCACATCTCGACCGTCAATACGCTCGCGCTGGCGACGGCGAACGGTCAGGCCGACGAGCGAACGCCGATCTCCGGCCAAGTTCCGTGCGCTTATGTCGTCAGCAAGCGGGAAGCGGAAGCGGCGGTGCGAGACGAGATCGCTCAGGGACTGGATGCCGTCATCGTTCACCCCGGCTTCATGCTCGGTCCGTGGGACTGGAAGCCGTCCTCGGGAAAGATGCTGCTGGAGGTCGCTCGGCATCGCCCGCCGTTCGCGCCGGCCGGCGGTTGCAGCGTCGTCGACGTGCGCGATGTCGCTCGCGGGGTGTTGGCGGCGGCAGCGAAAGGGCGATGCGGCGAGGGGTACATCCTGGCGGGAGTCAACCTGAGCTACCTGGCGCTCTGGAAGCGGATGGCGAAGCGAGCCGGCGTCCGCGGGCCGATCGCACCGCTCCTGCGACCGGTCGGGCGTGGCGTCGGAGCGGTCGGCGATCTCTGGGCGCGACTCAGCGGAACCGAGACCGACATCAATTCGGCGGCGCTGCGGATGGGAGGTCAGTTCCACTACTACAGCAGCGACAAGGCGGCTCGCGAACTCGACTACCGCTTCGGAACGGTCGACGACGCGATCGATGCGGCGTGGACCTGGTTCGTCGAGCATGGTCATGTCGGCGAGCGTTCGGCGCGACGAGCCGCCTCGGCCCAGCGGTCGTAGAGCTCGAAGAGCGCTTCGCGAATGTTGCCGCGGTGCCGCTCATACAGCGCCGTCAGTTCCGCGTCGCTCCAGGGGAGCGGCTGGTGTTGCTCCCGCGCCGCCGACTCGTTCGCGTTCGACCACTCGGCGGCGGAACGGTGCACGAGGGTGATGAAGAGGTCGCTCGACGGCCGCGGACTCGGCAGACTCTTCAGACCGATCAGCGGGCGGTGAGTCGTCACCAGCAGCGAGCCGCCGCCGATGCGGGCGAGCGACGACAGCAGGCCGCGCCGCAAGGGGCCGAGCGATTCGAAGCCGTCGATGATCACCCACCGGCGCGCGTGAAGCGCCCGAACGAGCATCGAAAATCGGAGTGCCTCACGTCGTTCGAAGCCGGACTCGTGCGGGACGAGGCGTCGGAGTGTCGGTCGGCCTGCCGTCTCGACCGCGACGACGAGCGGATCGGAAAGTCGATCGACGAGCGGTACTCGACGCTCGTCCGTTGCGTCCGCGGGGGCTTCCCCCGCAGCGATTCGCAGCAACTCGCGAATCAGGGTCGTCTTGCCGATGCCGTGCGGACCGACGATGGCGCCGATTCTTCGTGCCGCCGCGTACGCCTCGAACCAATCCGCGGCCGAGAAGTCGCTGGGAAAACGGAATCGCCGCACGCCGGGGGCGATTCGCGAGGCGTCGAACGGATTCTCGGCGACGATCGGCCGAGGCGATTCCGTCGGAGTATCGGCGCTCACCGCTGAGAACCGTTCGGCGAGGAGCCGTCCTGGTTCGCGTCGCTCGACGACGAGGTCGGCGAATCGGACGCGGGGTTCGGATCGTCATGGCGGACGGTCATCTCGACGCTGGCCGTCTCTTCGGTCGATCGAGTCGGCTCGGGCCGAGTCGCGACTTGCTTCTGTCCGGCCTCCGCCAGTTCGCTCGGCGAAGCGATCTGTCCGAGGCGAAAGGGGAGATCGAAGCTCGTCTCCTTGCCGCGCAGCGGAAAGACTCGCACGCGCACGCACCATCGGATCGACAGGAGTTCGCCTTCGTAGCTGAGCGGCCCGTCGGGGCATCGCGTCCGGAAGCGATGCAGTTCGCGCAGATCGCCGTCGGGAAGATCTTCGGGAACGCGGCGCTCGAAGTAATGGACGCCCATGTCGGCGTCCCCCTTGCCGAAGGTCGACCAGAGCACCGACGCTTCGACTGCCGCGATCGAACGAGGTCCGATCCGGTCGATCTGGTACTCGCAGTCGAGTTCCTCGCCGGGAGCGAACCACGCCTTGCGGTTGCGGATCGTCAGGCTGATCAGCGGATCCATCAGCCGACCTCCTGACCGACTCGACCTCCGCTTCGCCGAAACGTGCGGACCTCGGGAGCCGGAGCGGTCGGAGCGGCAGCGATCGTCAGCGGCGCCTCGCGCTCCATCGCGATCCCGCGTTTGGCGCGCGCCGTGATCCTCAGACGCCATTGGATCGAGCCGTTGGTGCCGATGAACGTCGGCATGGCTCGACGAGGGATGTCGCACTCGCCGAGCAGATCGCGATGTCGACCTTCGCGAGTCGTCGGCGCTTCTTCGAGGCGACAGGGGAGCGACAGGACGCGCCGCGATTCGCGGCGGACGTCGGTCCCCTGGTGGAAGACCGCTTCCTCGTGACATTCGAGCGCGACCTGGACCGATCGCCAGCGAGCCCGATCGCATTGGCGAACGTGCAGCACCAGCGTCGTGCCGGCGACCGCAGGAATCGCATTCACTTCGACGCAGGTCGGACCGCAGCGATACCAGCGGATCAGATGCCGCGCAAAGAGCCAGCCGGTCCGGAGCACGCCGCCGGAGGTCAGCGTCAACAGCAGCGAAAGACCGACGGTCGTCGACGTCGAAAAACGTCGCTCGGCCAATGACGAGACGAGTGCCGCCGTCGCGATCCCGGCGAGCAACGCCAAGCCGCCGAGCTGGGCCATCGGTCGGAGCTGATCGTCGAACAGCGGCAGTCGAAACGCGAGACGTTCGCCCGGCTGGAGTGTCGATCCACCGCGGACCGGAGGTCTGTTTTCTTGCGGCTGACGCTCGTCGCTTTCGTTTCGACTTGTCGCCGGATCGCCGCCAGAACGATTTCCTGCATCGCCGCCACGACGAATCAGTGCGCAGCGACGCTCCACGGTCAACGACGAGCGGAAGACGAGCGAGCTGAGTCGGAAGAGTCCGACGGCGACGCAGGCAAGCGACGGCAACAGCAGCAGCGCCGATTGCCAGAGTCCGGGAAGCGGTCGCGAATCGACCAGTCGAAAGCCCCAATCGACCGCGACCGCCGTCAGCACGACCGAGCCGACCAACGTCAGCGCAGCATCACCGAGCGCCTCGACGAGACTTCCCGCCAGCGGGGGCACCGAGCTGCGATCGCCGCGCTTCTTGTGAAGCAGCTTCATGAGAAGGCCGAATCGGGTCCGAGAGGCGACAGGTTCGAGGCTCCGGGAACGGACCGGTCGCGCCCCCCTCATGGTACATTGATCGCTTCGATTTCGGACGGGGGAGTTGCCGGTTCCCGAGGCGTAATTCCGGGGATCGGATCGCGCGGTGACGTGACATTCGATGCACGCTCGCCCCCCGGCGAGCGACGAGTCTGACGAACGGCAAGGAGAGGGAGAATGGAGAAGGATCGCGATACGAATCGCCTCGATTCCCGAGCGATCGGTTGCCACGAGGTGGTGATTCGCACGCTTCGCTCCCCTGCTCTTCTCGGATACGGCCGTCGGCTGAAGCGGTTCGCGACGGTCGGAGTGTTGCTGGCAATCGCGCCCGGTGACGGAGCGGCGGGGGATTGGCCGCAGATTCTCGGACCGAATCGGGACGGCATCGCGGTCGACGAACGACCGTTGCCGACCGGCCAGGGGACGATCGACGTCCGTACCGTCTGGGAACGGAAAGTCGGTGAAGGTTTTGCCGGCGTGGCGGTGGCCGACGGCATCGCGGTCCTGTTTCACCGAGTCGACGATCGGGAAACGGTCGAGGGGCTGGATGCGGCGACCGGCGAGACACGATGGCGGGCCGATTGGCCGGCGGAATATCAGGGGCGGATCAATCCGGACGGCGGTCCGCGAGCGGTGCCGACGATTTCACAGGGGCGAGTCGTGGCGTGGGGAGCGGCCGGAACGGCGGTCTGCTTGGACCTGGCCACGGGCAAGGAGTTGTGGAAGCGAGACCTCTTCGGCGAATTGCGAGGGGACGAGAACTATTTCGGAGCCGGGAGCGCCCCGCTGATCGTCGATCGGACGGTCGTCATCAATGTCGGAGGGCGACAGGGAGCCGGTGTCGTCGGGCTCGATCTTCAGGACGGGACGACGCGCTGGCAGGCGACGAACGAAGGAGCGAGCTACGCCGCCCCGATCGCGATCGATTTTCGAGGTCGAACGACCGTGCTCGTTCCGACCCGTCTGCAGCTGGTCGCTCTCGATGCGGAAGACGGCCAGGAGCGGTTCCGCGTTCCGTTCGGCAAGACGGGACCGACGGTCAACGCGAGCGTACCGATCGTCGTGGGGACTCAGGTCCATGTCTCGGCCGCCTACGGCATCGGTTCGCTGATGCTGGAACTGGCGGAGGGACAAATGCGGGTGGTTCGCGAAGGGGGCGAGGAGTTCGCGAGTCAGTATTTCACGCCGGTTTCCGTCGGAGCGCATCTGTTCGGCACCGACGGTCGCGAGGACTTCGACGACACGAACTTGCGATGCGTCGAGCGGGAGAGCGGCCAGGTGCTCTGGTCGCGTCCGATGCCCGGAACTCACCTGATTCGCTTGGGAGAGGATCTGATCGGGGTGTCGATCGACGGGACGCTGCGAATCGTCGGTGCGGAGACCGGGGCGTATCGGGAGCGATTCTCGGGGCGGTGGACCGACGGGACGGGGCGGGCCCTTCCCGCGTATGCCGATGGTCGACTGTTCGTCCGGAGCAATGCGGTCGGCGGCGTCGGGGAGCTGAAATGTCTGGAATTCGTGACGAAGTGATGGAGAGCTCGTCGTCGCCGGCCCCTTCGGGAGAGAGCCCCTGGCTGAATGTCGTGCTCGTCCACCCGGAGATCCCTCCGAACACCGGAGCGGTGGGGCGGACCTGCGTGGCGCTCGGTGCGAAACTCTGGCTCGTTCGTCCGCTCGGATTTCGGACCGATGCCAAGACGTTGCGTCGAGCGGGACTCGATTACTGGCAGCATCTCGATTGGGAAATTCTCTCGGGACTCGACGAGCTGGAGTCCCGATTGGATCTGGATCGCGCCTGGAAGCTGACGACCAAGGGGAGTCGGGCTCCGACCGAGGTCTCGTTCTCGCGCGGAGACGTACTGCTGTTCGGGAGCGAAAGTCGCGGATTGCCCGATCGCATCCTCGCTCGGGGCGAGGATCGACGCCTGAGAATTCCGACGAGCGGCAAGGTGCGGAGCCTGAATCTCTCGTGCAGCGTCGCGATCGCCGGCTACGAAGCGGCTCGGCAACTCGGAATTCGGTTCGAGGGGTGAGTTGCCGGAAGAGTGTTCGGGGCCGAACGATCGTCGAATCACCTCGTCGTTCGACCGATCTCGTTTCGCTGAACCGCAGGCGACCGTCGATCGCCGGTTGGTTTCTCGGCAACTTCACGGCTCGGCGGCGTGACGGTCGGCTCGCAGCGAAGCCCTTTGCCGGACGAGCTTCTCGATTTCGAGTCGTCCAAAGCGGGACTTCAGTTGAGGAGCAGCAACTTAGGTGGTCCCGGGGGCGACTTCGGGGATTCGAACTCGGCCACCTTCTCGGCCGCAGTGAATGGACGTCGACTCCTCGAGGCCGTTGCCGCTGCGCGATTATCGAAGACGCATCGGTAGGTTGCCGATGCGGCGAGGGAGAAGCCAGCTCGAAATCGGCGATCCGGTCTCGCGATCGTCTCCTCTCCATCACATCGCCAAGTCGCCGAGGAACTTCGCGAGGAGAGCGGATCGAGAGGCCGTTCTGACGGGAAGCTTTTACCGGCGTGACCGAGAACGGAAGTGGTGTCCGAATCTTCGGCCTGTGGTCCGAGCGGAACGACGCGCGACTTTGCCGCCGAACTCCGTCGGTCGACGATCTCGATCCCGAACCTACGGAACCGATCGTGCTGACGCGGAGCGCGTGGAGCGGCGACTCGGCCGAGACCTCGGTTA
>DMPQ01000238.1 GCA_003455945.1 Planctomycetaceae bacterium | reverse complement strand
AGCCGACAGCAACGATCGCCGCGGCCGCGATGCCGGCTGCAGTTACCCAGCGCGTCAACGGTCGCATGCGACGAGGCGCGGGGGCGAGTCGACCGCGGCGCCGGGGCGCCGGCCGCAGCACGCTCGCGACCATCAGATCGATTCCCTTCATCACGCCGTAACGCCAGGTGACGGTCTTGGGAAGCAGCGCGGCCCACCAGAGGACGATGACCGCCAATGCGATCCCGAGTCCGCTCTGCTCGGACGCCCAGTAATCCGCGCGATCCCAGCGATGATCGACCGGACTGGCGAGCGTGAGCGGCATGAGCGCGGGGAACGGCGGCGGGTCGGCGGTCGCGACGGTCCACGGTCCGGTGGTGGAGTAAGGAGCGATCGGCAGCCGCGTCTCGATCCCGACCGCGGCCAGCAACAGGGCGAGCAGCGTTCCCGACACGGTCACCTGGTCGGGAATCGTCTTCTCGTCGAAGTCGATCAGGGTCGCGACCGCCATGCCCCACAGCAGCGCGACACCGGCGAGGAATCGCCACAGTCCCCAACGACTCCAGTAGGCTGTCGCATCCGCTTCGTTCGCCGCGGCGAACCAACCGGTCGGGAGTCCGCCGTCGACCCGACTCCAGTGCAGAAAGAGCGGCAACGCGATCGCGGCGAGCAGTTCGACGGTCAGCGGTCGGATCCAGTAGCCGCGACCATGCACATGACTCTCGCGACGCAACGCGATCCAACCGACGATCGGCAGTCGATCGAACCAGGTCCGTCGGCCGCCCGATTCGGCCGGGGGAGACCAAGGGCCGTACGGAAGCGGCAGGAACCAGCGCCAGACGACCGTCGCGCGATTGATCGCCGCTCCGAGCAGCGCGCCGACGACTCCCCACGTCAGCCACTCCCAGGCAACCGGCGGAGTCATGCGGCGTTCCTCGGGGGAGCGATGCGAGCGGCTCGGGATTCGTTCGGCGACGCGACGTTCACTTCCCCAACGACTTCGACACGTCGGTCCGATAGGCCGAAAAGGCCGGATAGAGTCCGACGAGCACGGCGAGGATGAAGAGCCCCGGGAGGAGCATCAGCTCGGCCGGCACGATACTCAGGAACCCGAGCGACACACCGGTCCGATCTTCGATCAGCGGCGACGCGAAGACGTTGACCGTGTGCGCGCCGAGCCATCCGAACGCTCCGCCGATCGCCGCGAGAATCACCGCCTCGAAGAGCACGATCGCCATGATCGTCTCGCGATTGGCTCCCAGCGCCCGCATCACCGCGATCTCCGCCCGCCGTTCGCTCATCGAGTTGTACATGCTGACGAGGATACTGATTCCCGAGACGACGCAGATCATCGTCGTCAGCACGAGCAGCAACGACTGGATCGGTTCGACGACGGTCTGAAAGAGCCGTTCGATCTCCATCACCGGCTGGCAGGCCTGAGCCGAGCGCTGGGCGCGGATCGGCCGATAGGTCGACCACTTGAGCGTCCCTTCGAGCACGCCGGCGTTGATCATGTTGCTGATGTGGATCGCCGCCATGTCGCCGCCGGTCAGTTCGTCGTCGGCAAGCACGAGAATGCTGGTCACCTCGCGCTGTTCGATCGGCAGCGGCTCGAAGGCATACGGATCGGTGCTTGCCGCGTCTTCGCCCCGAATCAGTTCGGCGTCGGGGCGCCATGCGACATCACGCACTTCGGGCATCGCTGCGCGACGCGCCGGGGGATCCGAACCGAGCAGGTCGATCAGCTCCTCGTCCTCCTCGGACGGAGTCGTCTCGCGTTCGTCCACCGGATTCGCATGGTCGTTGATCAGGAAGAAGCCTTCCATGTTCGCGAAGACGGCGCGATCGTTCGGCGTGCCGGTCGGCGAGAGAATACCGACGACCTTGAACGATTGGGCATGCTCGTGGGCGTTCGGATCGTTGGGGTCGCCGTGAACCGGATTGATCCGATCGCCGATCTTCACGCCGGCCGCTCGGGCGACCGAATGTCCGACGACGCACTCGAAGTAACCGTTCTCTTCCGAGAAGGTCACGAAGTTGCGCCCTTCGGAAAAGGTGTAGGTCCGGTTCCGTTCGGGATCGAAGACGAGCTTGTCGAAGAGATCGGGCGTCGTCCCGACGACTCGGTACTCGCGAAAGTAGTCGCCCAGGCAGAGCGGGATCGCGAGACCGGTCAGATTGGAGAACATGCCGGGCTGATCGAGTCCCAACGGCGTCGACTCGGCTCTTGTCGCCTGAGCGGCCGCTTCGTCGAGCAGCCACTGCTGCAGCCCTCCGCCGATGCCGAGCGAACCGGCCAGAGCGAGCTCGCGGGCATCCTCGGCGGCGCGGACCGAACGGTAGGCGATCGAGCGTTGCAGTTCGGGGCGGCGCTGTTCGGCCGTACGGAACGCCAGGTAGTACTCGTACGGCACGTTCTCGACCGGACGACTCAGATAGAAGACGCTGTTCAGGGTGAGCTGCAACGAGCCCCCTCGCGCACCGGCGATCAGGTGATAGCCGAGTGTCGAGTTCGAGCGGAACGACTCGGTCACCACGCCGTGGATCGAAAGGACGAGGACCACGAGCGCGACGCCGAGCGCCATCGACGCGATGGTCAGGATCGATGCGAGCCCACGCTGCCTGACGCTCCGCCAGGCGATCGCCCAGATGCTCATGCCGTCCCTCGCACTTGCTGCATGACTCGGTTGATCGATTCCAGACGGTCGACCCGCTCGAACTGCCGCGCGACCGAGTCGGCATGCGTGACGACGATCAGGGCGACGTTCTCGTCGCGACAGAATCCGCGGATCAGGTCGATGACCTGCTGCTGGTTCCGCGGATCGACGTTCGCCGTCGGCTTNNTGGCTCGTCGGCGAGCAACAGTCGCGGACGATTGGCCAAGGCGCGGGCGACCGCGACTCGCTGCTGTTCGCCGACCGACATCGTCGTCGGACGATGATGCAGTCGATGCGAGAGGCCGACCTTGTCGAGCAGATCGATCGCCCGTTGGCGGTCCTTGCGTCCCCGCCCGAAGGTCATCCCGAGCAGGACGTTCTCGAGCGCCGAAAAGCCGCTGAGCAGATTGAAGGTCTGAAAGACGTAACCGATCTTCCCGGCTCGCATCAGATCGCGTCCCGATTCGCTCAGCCGCGCGATGTCGGTGCCGTCGATCAGGATCCGCCCCGAGGTCGGTCGAGCGATGCCGGCGATCAGATGCAGGAGCGTCGTCTTGCCGCCGCCGCTTGCGCCGAGCAGGACCGCCTGTTCCCCTTCGGCCAGCTCGTAGCGAGGGACATCGAGAATCTCGAGCACCTCACCCGACGGCTGTCGGTAGCTCTTGACCAGGTCTTCGACCTTCAGCATTTCGGTCCTCGCGTGAGGTTCGGAAGGGGGCGATCGGGTCGGGGAGCGAGGGACGTGGGGACGGAGCAAGGCGTTCGATTTCGACAGCGAACGTTAGGCCGTTCCGCCTCAGTTTCGACCGACACGCAAGAACGGGGTAGGGGAGGGGGGAGGTTCTCTCGGGTTC
>DMPQ01000045.1 GCA_003455945.1 Planctomycetaceae bacterium | reverse complement strand
CATCGTCGCCGTCGAAGGGGCGATGGTCCCTTCGACCTGCCGCTGCCTTGCCGCTCGCTCGACCAGCCGCAACGCATCGTCCAGCTCGAACGGCTTGACCAGATACTCGAACGCCCCGCCGGACACTGCCTTGACCGCCGTCGGAAGGTCGCCGAACGCCGTCATGACGACGACCGGCGCTCCCTTCGAGACGCGCTCCAGATCGCCGAGCACATCGAGTCCCGAGCGGCCGGGGAGCCGGACGTCNNGTTCGTCATCGACGATCAGCACCCGGCTCATCCGGCACACTTCCTTCCCAGGGCGGTCCGTCTTCCCGTTGCGGTCCGTTCGTCGTCCCGAGCGCCGACGGCGGCGCCGAATCGAACGACGACGGTATCCCGGATCCGGCGAGCGCCCCGGGGACCGGCAGTTCCATGCGAAATCGAGTCAGACGTCCGTCGCGGCGATGAACCAGCGAGCCGCCATGACGTTCGGCGGCGGCCCGAGCCATCGTCAGTCCGATGCCGACTCCTTCGGGCTTCCCCGACACGAACGGCTCGAAGAGACTCTCGAGCAGCTCCTCCGGAACCCCTCCCCCGTCATCCACCACCTCGACCGACCAACGCTCCCCGCCCTCGATCGGACCGGCCGTTACCTGCACGGTACCCTGAGCCTCGGTCGCCTCCAAGGCGTTCGTGATCAGGTTGAGCAGCGCCGCCTGGAGATCGTCGCGGTCGACGATCGGTCCCGGACCGGGGGCGACCCGGCTGTGCAACTCCCGTCCGGCGTGCTCTGCCTGAGGTCGACAGAGCAGCACCGTCTCGTCGATCAGATCGGCCAGGGCGATCGGCACCGGCGGTCGACCTTCGGATCGCGACAGCGCCAGGAGCGATCGGGTCTGGCGATTCATCAGTTCGAGTTGCCGGAGAGCCGTCTCGAGCGTCTGGTCCTGCTCCTCGCCATGCCGCTTGCGATGGAGCTGGATCGCCAGTCGCGCGCCGGCGACCGAATTGCGGAGCTGATGGGCCAAGCCGCTGGCGAGTTGGCCGAGCACTCGAAATCGTTCGGTCCGACGGATCTGAGCATGTAACGACGACAGTTGGCCGGCGAGGCGATTGGCCGAGACGGTCAGATCGGCGATCTCGTCATCCGGCCCCTGCGACGCGAGCGGGGTGAAGGTCCCCGAAGCGATCTGCGCGAGCCCGTCGCTGACCGCGCTCAGACGACGCGATTGCCGGAGCGCGATCAGTCCCGATACGCCGAGCTGGATCAGGAGCGTCACGCCGCCGATGGCCAGCGGAGGCCAAGCCGCTTCGCGCTGCAGTTGGCTGTAGCTCGCCGCCGGCACCAACACGAACAGACGCAGGCCGGGAGGGTCACCGGGAGCGCGGAGACCGGTCAGTCGATACTCGAGCCCGTCGAGCCGGACGGTCAGCACCTGGCCGTCGGGAAGCTCCCACCAATCGCTCGGCAGTTCGGCGATCGGCAGCGTCGCCGCGATCGGACCGCGATCGCGCCAGGCGGCGACGAACTCCGCTCCCGAAAGCCCGCGCATCCGCTCGAGCACTTCGGGGGTGTAGGGGACGCGAGCTCCGCCGAAGGTCCGGACGATCCGATCGAGTTGCCGCTCCCGCTCGTGCGTCGCTCGCGACATCGCCGACCAGCTGCCGGCCAGCGCCGTAACGGCGACCGTCGCGGCCAGCAGCAGCGCGGTCGGCAGATACCACTGGATCCGGATCGGCCAACGCAATCGAGACTCTCCGCCGACGTTCGTAAGCCGCACCGCGTGGCCGAGGTTTCAGCCCGCCGCGGGAACGGAGGCGAACTTGGCCCACGCCTCGATGAACTTCACCAGCGCCCGCTGTTGCGGCTGAGGGAGTGCCGCGATCAGCAGTCCGGCATCGGGATCGTAGAAGAATCGTCGCGTCGGATCCTGAACGCCGACCGCCGCAAAGACCAGCGGCAACCGCTCCGCGAGATCATCCGGAGTGATCCCCGCGGCGACGAGCGCGCGAACGTCGTGGAACCGCGTCTCGGGGCGATCGAGCAGCGCCGCACGAGTCGTGATCTGCAGCGTTCGGGCATCGACGATCCGAAAGGTCAGACCGGCCGGACGCAGCGTCTCGTCGAGCGCCAGCCCGAGCGGCAGATCCTCGACATTGCACGAGAGGGTCGTATCGCCGCTCCATCCTTCCTCGCCGAGCGTCACCCAATCGACCAGGATGTCGATTCCGGCCAGCGCCGAGAACTCGCGAGCCAACTGCACGAGCGGCACTTCCTGAAGATGCTCGATCGAGACGCGGGTCGTCAGTCGTTCGCGAGCCTGGGCGGCCTGAGCCTCGGTGGCGGCGATCGTCGCATCGTCGCCGTCGACGAATCCCTTCCACTGCGCCAGAAACCGTTCGATACGCACGTGAGTCGCCGGGCGCTGCACCACCTTCAGCTGCGTCCCTTCGAGAGCGATCGACGTTCCGTTCCCTTCGGCCCAGCTCGGCGGATCGACCATCGACCGGATCACTTCGACGAGCAGATCGGGATGGGCCGCGGCGAAGCTGCTCAGCCCCGAAGCGTCATGCGTCCGCTCGACCGGCACCTCGGCATCGGGAAGACCGACGACGAGCACGTCGCCGGTCCGTCCCAGGCCCAGACCGATCGGCGCGAGCGCCTGTTGCACGACTTGCCCGAGGGTCGTCTCGTCCCCCGAGAACGACACTTCCGATTCGAGGGTCGCTCCGACCGCCACCAGCGCTTCGGGGTCGATCTGCAGCGGCGTGCCGGCGGTGCGCGAGACGAAATCGACGAACTTCAGCAGCGGCATCGGCGGGAGCGTCAGCCCGGGGAGCGGCAGATCGATCTGTCGATCGAGTTGCGGGTCGCGCGGCTTCGGTCGATTGACCGTCACCTCCTGCGGATCGAAGCGCGAACGATACGCGATCCGCAGCTCCTGATCGGCCATGACGCGCGCCTTGTCGAACGGCGTCTCTTCCATGATCGCGCCGAGCGACGCGAGATCGTCGAGCACGACATCGAACGGCCGCGCCTCGTCGGTCCCCAGTCCGGCAGGCGGAGCATCGTCGGACGAGGTCGCATCACCGCTTCCGTTGCCGAGCAGCGCGGCGAGGGGGTTCGGATCGGGACCGCTGGGGATCGCTCCGATCGGCGGCGAATCGGGGACGATCGGATTCGGGAGTGCATCCCCGGGAGGGACGTCGGCGCCGGGGTCGTCGGACGTCGACTCGGAATCGCCGTCAGCTCCATGATCCGGATCGGAATCATCCGCGGCCGCAGGATCGGTCGTCGCCGAATCGTCAGGCGACGGCGTCGAGTCGGAGGGATCGTTCGTTTCGGCAGCTGCATCGTCGCTCGGATTCGACGCGACTTCGCCGGGTTTGGTCATTTCGCGAACGACGACGATCAGACCTCCGACCGCGACGAGTGCGATCGCCGCTCCGATGGCGCTCCAGAGAATCAGCTTGCGACGCGTCTGGGTTTCGGCACTCGTCCAAGCGGCGGTCGGATCGAGCAGTTGGCGATCGACGGCGGCAGCCGAGGGGACCGCGCCGGCAGAGGCAGGCGGGCGCTTTTCGGTCGGCGATTCTCCGGACGATTCGCCGGTGCCGGATGACGCCGCCTTGGTTCGCGATGCGGGGCGTTGCTTTCGTTCGGCGGCGAGCAGCGAATCGATGTCGCCGAAGTCGGGGAGCACATCGTCGAACGAAGCGGCATCCCGTGCCTCGGCTAGCTCCGCTGCGACATCCCGAGTCGCTTCGCGTCGTGCCGCCGAATCGGCGGCGATCGATTCCGGACCGAGCGAGTCGGGAGCGAGCCCGTCCGGCGAGAGCGTGTCGGCCTGCGACGCCAGCGCCTCGTCGGCACTCGGTACGGCGATCTTCGCTCCGCACCGCGGGCACTTGACGCGATGACCGAGCATCTCGGGACGAGTCACTCGGAGTTTGGCGTCGCATTCGCCGCAGCGGATCGAGAACGGTTTCACGCCGGCATCTCCGGTTCGACGTCTCGGACAGTACTTCGCTCGATGCGACCGCTCGTGCGACCGATCGCGCGCCGGATCGTGCGACGACTCGCGCGGCGGATCACTCGGGTCGGAATGGTNNCGCGAACCGCCGCGGCGCGCGTCGTGATCAGTACGGCCATCGTATCGGGCTAGTCGGGGTGCGGGCCGACGATCCACAGGAGCTTCTGCTTGTCGTCGCGCGGGCTGGTCGAAGCCTTGTCGGGATTCGCCTTGACCACCAGCTGCGTCAGCACGTCGCTCAGCGGCGTGTCGCTCACCGAGAAGTTGCTGATCCGCTGGTTCTGCGTGATCCCTTCGGTCCCCAGATCCTTGCCGACCAGGCGGATGGCGAACGGGAACGACAGACCGGGATAGCGCTGCTCGACCGACAGCTGCAGCTGATTCATGACGTTGATCATGTCGTCGCTGGTGACGGCAAAGTCGACCTTCGCCGCCAACAGCTCATCGAGATCGGCCGGAAGTGCCTCGGCAAGGGGCGGCTCGACGACCGTCGTCACCGTGTCGGCCGAGAGCGATGCGAGGATCAGTTCGGTACCGGCGACGAGATTCGGAACGGCGGGTTCGGGGAGCCAGAGATTCGCCTTGGCGAACGGCCCCTCGACGCCGAACCGCATCGCGCCGATCGCCTGACGCGACCAACTCGGGAACCGCAACCGAACCCGTTCCCAATACGGATGCTGAGGGACTTCGGCGATCGCCGCCTCGAGCTGCATCCCCCATTCGCTTCCGCCGTCCGACCACTGTTCCACCAGACGTTCCGAGGTGGTGGAAAGATCACGCGCGGCATCGAGCTCCAGATACCAGCCGCCGTCGCGATGAGCGCTGACCGCAAAGGCGCGCACGCCGTTGCGCAACACCGGCTCGAACGAATCGAGCAGCGGCGCCCAGAACGGACCGATCGCGGCCTTCCCCTCGGGTCCGAAGAGCATCGTCCCTTCGCCGATCAGCGTCAGGTGGCGGTCGGCATCGCAGACGGTCAGCAGCAACTTGAGGTTCGGTGCGAGTTCCGGTTCGCCGTTCGCCGCGATCGCTTCCTCGACCAGTTCGACCGGCCCGAGACCGATGGTCCGCACGCCGCCGTCCAGGTCGCTCGCGATGACGCCGATCGCTTCTCCGCCGCGCCGATACGGGGCTCCGGCGTCGATCTCGAAGCCGGCCTCTCCCCAGGCTTCGGTCAGCGTTTCGAGCGGCACCGGCGGCTCGAACTCGATCTGCAGAAAGGGGCGATAGTTCGGCGAGGTGCCGGCCGGATCGTAGAGCGCGACGACCTGGCGTCCGATCCGGTCCGCATCGATGCCGATCACCCGGTTCAAGGCGTCGAATCGATCGCGAAAGTCGGGCCCCAGGGCGGACAGCAGCGTCGCGGCGCCGTCGCCGGCCAGCAGTGCCGACGTCCGAGCGACAAGGATCAGTCGCGGGCGGGCCGGGAGTCCGACCAGCGTCAGCGGTCGCCCCTGAGTCGGACTCTCCCACAACAGCTGGCCGTCGTCAGCGACGACCGACTGCGGAACCGCCGCATCGGACTCGACCGTCGCGTTCGGTTCGGAATCGGTCTCGGCCGGATCAGCCTTGCCGTCGTCGGCGACCTCCTGGTCGTTCGTCGGTTTCGACCGACCGGCGATCATTGGTCCGACGAAGTAGACCGCAGCATATCCCAGGCTTCCGACGAGGAGCAGACCGACGACGATCCCGGCGATGAGTCGCTGCCGTCGCCGCGCTTTTTTCCTCGCTTCGATCAGTCGCAGAGGCGAATTGTGCGAGCTGCCGGCCGCTTCGCTGGCGATCCCGGCGATCCCGGGATTCGGCGACGGCATGCCGATCGACGGAGTCGCGGCGGCGTTCGGCGCGGCAACGTCGGCGGCACTCGACCGCTTCGGCGTTCCGCGGCGATCGAGCCAGGCCTGAAAGGCGACGGCGGCCGGTTCTTCGAGCGGCGGTGACGGGCCGGCTCCCTCGAGTCCGGCGAAGCGAGCAATCTGCGCCGCGGCGTCGGCAGCTCGCTGGTAGCGGACATCGGGCCGCTTGGCCATCAGGTACGTGACGATCTGCTCGATCGGCTTCGGGACGCCGAGCGGTTCGAGCGGAGCGATCCGTTCCGACGCATGCGCCTGCATCGTGGCGGCGAGCGAGTCGCGACGGAACGGCACCTCGCCCGACAGCATGCCGAAATAGACCGCTCCGAGCGCGTAGAGATCGGTCAGCGGCGAATAAGGCGCCTGCTGCACGTCGAGTTCGGGAGCGAGATACGGAGCCCGATCCTGCAGTTCGGACAGCGTCGCGGCATCGGCCGACATCAGCGGCACCGGCTCGTAGAGCGGATCGCGCCAGAGGGAAGCGGAGCCGTCGGCGGCGACGACGATCGTCTCGGGGCGGACGTCGCCGTGCACGCGCCCCGCATCGTGCCAAGCGGTGAGCGCCGAGGCGACCTGCAGCGCGATCGACGACGCGACGGTCGGATCGAGACGCTCGGCGGGATGGCGGACCGAGAGGAGTTTGCCCTCGGCCGGATCGATGATCAGCGCGGCGTAGTCGCCGTTCTCGACCAATTCGTACGCGCGAATCACCTGAGCCTGACGGACCGAACGATCGGCGACCAGACGCTGCTGAATGCGAGCGACCTGTTCGGGGTCCTTCAGTCGCGTCTTCAGGTCCTTGCGATGGACGATCGCAGCCAACTCGTGACCGGTCGGAACGTGGCGAACGCGGAACGCATCATGGAACGGTGCTTCCGGCATGTCGTCCAGGACGACGTACTCGCCGAAGACGAGCGGAATCCGACCGCCGGACAGGAGCGACTTGGCCTGATGTCGAGTCAGGATCCCGTCGGCGATCAGCCGTTTCGCCAGCCCTTTGACGTCCGTCCCCGACAGCTCGTCGGCCGACGCGGCGGCGCGAAGCTGTTCGTACTTCGACGGCGCCAGCAATTGGCTGGTCTGCAACCGCTTCCAGAAGATCGAGAGCGGATCGGACATGGCACCCGAGGGGGGAGAAGTCGGAACGGTGCGGAAGGAATTCCGAGGGGGGCGTCCTAGGGACGCGGCGAGCGGTTCGTGAGTTCCAGTGTGAGCAATTCCAGAGACATGGCAAGCGAAGGGGGGAAAGCTCTCGCAAGCGGTGGGGGTCAGGAGGAAGCGATTCCGTCGCTTCGAGACGGAGGTCACCGGCACTCGGTACAAGACGATCGAGTCGTTGCCGAACGTCGAATGTCCGGAATCGGAGGGTCAGATGACGGAGACGTCCGGCGAGCGCTGAGGGGGTGGAAGGGCCGGTGGAATCGTAGGGCCACGGGTTCGACGGGGTTTCAGGTTGGCGTTGACCGCGTCTCGGGGGATCCCTATTCTCCGCCCCGCTCGAAAGTAGCCTGCGCGAAATCGATTCTGACGGTCGTGGCGATTCGGCTGACTTTGCCGGTTTTGCTGATCGTGTCGATTTTCGGCGGTCGATAAGCGATGCGGACAGCGAGTTCCCTGGGGAGCTCGTATCCGCGGATCGGATCGGGTCGCAGCCCGACCATCCGAGCGTCTCGGAAATCCGTCCGAGACCATCGCCGCCGACCGAGCGGACGACGGCGACTCGAGAGCGGACGAGCATGGCCGCTCGCCACCAACACGGATTCGCAAGGGAAGGCATCTCGCCATGGGATTCACTCGACCGGCGTTTCGACGCCTGATGACTGCGCTCGTGATCGTCAGCGGGCTGATGGCGACCGGTTGCAAGACCGCGCCGAGCATGAGTTCGCTCGCCTGGTGGCGCAAGAGCGAAGAGGACAGCTACGCCCGCTCCACTCCGCCTCCGCCGAGCAGCGCGTTCTCGCCGAGCTCGTCGGTGGCCAACAGCCGCAATCCGTACGGCTCGCCGAGCGGCGCTCCGGCAGGCGGCTCGCAGTACGGCAGCAGCTATGCCGGCGGCAACACCGGCGGCGCTCCGACCAACAATCCTTACGGTGCTCCGAGCGGCGGCACCGGTACCGGCGCCCCGGCCGGCCCCTACGGCAGCAGCGGTTANNTGGGGGCCCGGCGACCAACAATCCCTACGGCGGTGCGCGAACGGCGGATGCCCGCGGCGGCACGGGCCCCTACGGCGCCAACCCGTACGGTTCGAGCCAGACGAACTACGAGACCGGTCGCGGCCCGGGTCCGGCGAGCACCGCCGGCGGCTGGGGAACCGGCACCTCCGGCGGTAACGCCTACGGCCAGGGCGGGATGCCTCAGGGCGGCATGCCCCAGGGAGGAATGACTCAGGGCGGGATGACTCAGGGAGGCATGCCCCAGGGCGGGATGCCTCAGGGAGGCATGACCCAGGGCGGGATGCCCCAGGGAATGCCGCGTGGCGGGATGACTTCCGGCAATCCGATCAACAATGCGTATGCGACTCCGGGTCCGAACAGCGCGACGCTCGGCGCCCCGAATCGCGGTGCGATGCCCAGCGGCGGCATGACGACTCCGGGCGGCACCTCCGCTCCGGGCGGTTATCCGTCGACCGGCTTCGGCCCTCCGCCGACCGCGGCTCCGGCCATGCCTCCTTCCGGTGCGGGCCCCTACGGTGCGATGCCGCCGTCGACGGGGATGCCGAGCGGCAGCGGATCGCTCACCGGCTCGACTCGGGCGGTCCCGCCGTCGGTGTCGCAGTCGCAGGGGAGCTACGCTCCGTTCTCGACCGGCGGCCAGCAGCCGAGCAGCGGNNGGGCTACGGCTCGACCGCCAATCCTTCGGGCGGCTACCCGACGACCAACGGCGGTTCGTTTGCTCCGTCGGGTGGTTATCCGTCGACCGGAGCGGCTCCGTACGGAGCGGCCCCCGGCGGTTCGACCGGCTACGGTTCGATCCCTTCCACCGCGCCGAGCAGCGGCGGCGGGAGCTTCCAGGTCCCCGGCTCGACCTATCGCTGAGCGAACTGCGGACCCGCTCCGACTGCGATCGGCAGCGTCCGGTCCGACGACAGGCCTGATGCGATCTTCCCGAACACCCCGCGCGACCGATGGTCGTGCGGGGTGTTTTCGTTGCGCGAACGGTCCGACGAGCGGCGGTCGGCATCGAAGCGGACGA
>DMPQ01000408.1 GCA_003455945.1 Planctomycetaceae bacterium | reverse complement strand
CGACGCCGACTCCGAGGCGACGGCGCGAATCGTCGGCCCCTTGGCGGCTCGCGAGGGAGCAGCGGCGGTCAGCGACGGCCGGCGAGCGCTGGCGGAAGCGGCGATCCATCCGGCAAGCGTCGAGGCCGTGGCGCGATACGGCTGGATCGGCGAGCGTCTTCAGGGAGTGGTCCGGAGGAGCGGGACCGCGCCCGCCGCTTCATGGAACGATCGCCTGGATCGGTTTCTGGTCCACAAGGTCTGGGGCACGCTGACGCTCGTGCTGCTGATGGGACTCGTCTTTCAGGCGATCTTCGCTTGGGCCGAGCCGCTGATGGGGCTGATCGAAACGGTGATGGGGAGTCTCGGGGAGTTCGTCGCCGGGATCATGCCGGACGGCATTCTCCAGTCGCTGCTGGTCGACGGCGTGATCGCCGGCGTCGGCGGCGTGCTCNNTGCCGCAGATCCTGATCCTGTTCCTGTTCCTCGGGATCCTCGAGGATTGCGGATACATGGCGCGAGCGGCGTTCCTGATGGACCGCGTCATGGCTCGCGTCGGCCTGAACGGCAAGGCGTTCATTCCGCTCCTGTCGAGCTTCGCTTGTGCGATCCCCGGGATCATGGCGACTCGCACGATCGAAAACCGCCGCGATCGCCTGATCACGATTCTCGTTGCGCCGCTGATGAGCTGCAGTGCGCGGCTGCCGGTCTACTTCCTGCTGACGAGCGCCTTCATTCCCGACACGACCTGGCTCGGCGGCACCATCGGGCTGCGGGGCCTGACGGTGCTGGCGATGTATCTGCTCGGCACGTTCGCGGCGGTCGCGGTAGCTCTCCTGCTCCGGCGAACGCTGCTCAAGGGAGAGAACGCGCCGTTCCTGATGGAGCTGCCGCCGTTCAAGTTCCCGGGGGCCCGCATCGTCCTGTCGCGAATGTGGGAGCGGGGGAGCGAGTTCGTCCGGCGCGCCGGCACGCTGATCCTGGCGGTGACGATCCTCGTCTGGGCCGCCGCCAGCTTCCCGGTCGATCGCGCGGCCGAGTCGGCGTACGAGACGCGGCGAGCGGAGGTCGAGGCCGAGATCGAACAGGGCTCGGCCGAACCCGAAACGCTCGAGCGACTCGATCAGGATCGCCAGGCGGAGCGGATGCGAGAGAGTGCGCTCGGTCGAGCCGGCATCGCGATCGAGCCGATCGTTCGGCCGCTCGGCTGGGATTGGCGGATCGGCTGTGCGGCGATCGCCAGCTTTCCGGCTCGGGAAGTGGTCGTCGGCACGCTCGGCGTGCTCTATCGCCTGGGGAGCGAGACGGACGAGGAGTCCGAACCGCTCCGCGACGCGCTCCGCCGAGCGACTTGGGACGGGACCGACCGTCCCGTCTACACGATCCCGACCGCGCTCTCGCTGATGGTCTTCTTCGCCCTCTGTGCCCAGTGCTCGAGTACGCTGGTGGTGATCCGGCGCGAAACGGGTCAGACGCGCTGGGCCGTCTTCGCCTTCGTCTACATGACGGCACTCGCCTACGTCGCGGCGCTGGCGACCTACCAGATCGGTTCGCTACTCTAGTCGCCGACAAGGCGTGACCCAACCAGCGCGACTCGGCGGCCGTCACGTCACGACGCCGCTCCTGGTGAACGAGACGACGATGGAACTCCCCGGCATCGACGACTGGCAGGAAGTGATCGTCGGGCTGCTGATCGCGGCTGCGGCGAGCTACGTCGTCGTGTCGGCCGCACGGCGTCTCGGGACGCTCCGCCGCGCCATCGGGAACCGGGCCGAGGGAGCGTGCGGCAATTGTCGCGGCTGCGGTCCGAAACCGGGACGCGGTTCGCTCGAGGTGCTGTCGATCGCACCGCCGTCCCCGTCGGCGACCGCGCGCCAGCCGAAGTAGCCGGCACGATCCGAACAGGCGAGCGGTGCATCCGCTGCCGAGACGCGGCGTGACGACCGCTTGGTCAGGAAGCTCCTCGCGGTTCGGACATGCCGCGCCGCTCAGGCCGAGAGCTTCGCTTCGATCGCCGCCGACCGCTCGCTCGTTTCGCCGACCGGCGGTCCGGTCCGTTCCGAGCGATCGTCGCGGCGCGAGCCGTCATCGGGGCGCGACGCTTCGGCGGGACGAGCGGNNTAAGCCGTTCGCATCGACTCGAACCGGCACCAGCGAGGCGACGATCGGGCGATCGACACTCGCCGCTCCGGGGCGGACCGAGAGGGTTCGGATGACGAGGCCGCTCCATTCCTGCCAGCGGATCGAGGTGCGTCCCGGCACCAGCAGCAGCGCCGCGGCTCGGGCGAGCGAACTGATCAGAAAGACGGTGACGAACGCCTGGTTGGTCGCTCCGAGCGACTGCAGGATCACCGCCCCGATCAGCGAACCGAGTCCCATCGCGGCGGCGTTTCCCAGGTTGTACCAGGTGAGCACGCCGACTCGCTGACGCTGCGGAATCGCTTCCAGGAACATCAGGAACATCCCGAGCTCGAAACAGGCCCAGGTGATGCCCGACAGGACCTGAATGCCGGCGAGGTACCACCACGAGTCGCCGAAGAACCAGCAGCCGCTGATCGGCACGATCGCGGCGCCGCCGATCTTCAGCAGGCGGTGCGGTCCGAAGCGCTTGGCCAATCGCCCGGCGAGCGGGAACGCGAGGATCTTGCCGCCGAAACCGCAGCAGAGCAGGAACATGTACGTCCCGTAGTTCAGCTCGAGCCCCGAGAGCATGTACGGCGTGAAGTACGGACCGGCGATATAGACGCCGACCTGAACGGCCAGCAGGTACCCGACGAGCCGCTTCACCTCGGGGCTCCAGCGTCCGACGCCGGTCGGCTCGGTTTCCATCCGGAGTTCGGCGGTCGGCGTCGCGCTCTGCATCGCCAGGAAGCCGGCCGAGACGAGTCGGCAGACGACGGCGACCGCGAAGAGCGCCGCGAACGCGGCGAGGATCGAATCGGTCCCCTGATACTGCCTGAGGGTCAAGCCGCCGGCGACCAGGCCGGCCAGCAGCGTGAACTGGTTCAGGCGACTGCGGCGAGCGAAGAAGTTCGGGCGAATCGAGCGCGGGAAGAGCTTCTCGACCCACTGATTCCACGCCGGACCGCCGGCCAAGCCGAAGGCCCAGTAGATCGTCACCGGCAGAAAGACTTCCCACGCCGCTCCGTGCCCTCGCAGCGCGACGACGACGAGCGGGACGAACGAGAGCCCTTGAACCACCGCGGCTCCGACGACCCAGGTCCGCGGAGACGAGAGTCGCGCCAGGATGCGCGGGGCGAGCAGCTGGAGCAGCCCTCCGGCCAGCACCGGCAGCGTCGCGACCAGGCCGGCCGCGACATGCCCCATTCCCAAGGCCAGCACGAAGGCGGGAACGTACGTCTCGCCGATGCCGACCATCACGCTGAAGGCACCGCCGTCCGCCACGCAGGCGGTCAGGTTGCGGCGCAGTTCGACTTCGCGACTCATGGAACGGTCCTTCGCCTCCGTGCTCTTCCTTGAGACGGAACGATGGGATGCGGGACGCTCCCTCGCAGCTCCGGTTGCCGAAAACGACGACCGGGTCGGAAGCGGGGAAACGTACGTCAGGCCTCGAGCAACGGACGCGATCACCCCTCCTGGGTTCGCGCCCGTTCAGGCCGGCCTTCGGATTCGGCGACGATGGGGATCGAGGTCCGCGCAGCGGCGCCCGAGGGTCATCGGGCGCAGCGGTCGGCCTCGCCGAAGGGGAATCGGGACCGAAATCCCGATGGACTTCGAGAAAGTCGGCGGTCGCGAGGGGGTCGAGCGGCAAGCCGATCGGGAGCGCGGAGGGGTCTTCCGCGGCCGAGCTCACGCCGACTCGGCCCAGGCGATCAGGTCCGGAGGAGCGTGTTCACGCCCGAGCAGCGCTTGCAGCGCGTCCGCTGGTTGTTCAGCTGACCGCCGCACTTCACGCAGCGACGAGCCTTGAGCTGCTTCTTCCGCTTCGTTCGAGGACGCAAGCCCATCGAAGGACCCTTCCCATCTGCTCTCGAGACCGGATCGGGAACGCGAACCGGAGCGGCTCGCCGTCCCTGCGCTGTCGATCGAGAACGACATCGCAGGGGGCCAGCATAGCGAGAGCGCGTCGGGTCCGCCAGCGCAGTCGGACCGCGGTTCTGCCCCGTTCTCGCTCGGGCCATCGCTCCCTGGTCGCTCCCATGCTCCGCGACGATCAGCATCGTTGCCGTGAGCGGCGTCGCGAGGCACTCGGTCGCTCGGCGTCGCT
>DMPQ01000495.1 GCA_003455945.1 Planctomycetaceae bacterium | reverse complement strand
TGCCGAGCCGCTGACGTCGCGCTGGCGAGTCCATCTGCCCGGCGGCTGCGAACCGGCGACTCGCGGCGTTGCGGCCGATCGCGAGGATGCGCTGGCGTCCTGGCTGCTCGCGCGATGGCTCGGCTTCGCCGTCTCGTGGCGCCCCGCCTTCGGCCCGCTGCGCAGCGATCGCGGCATCGGCGTCGAGCGAGACGNNTCCACCGTCGTGATCGGTGCCGGATCGGAAACGGTCCTGTTGGTGCGGCGCCCCGAGGTGCTCCGGTGGTGGTGTTTCGCCGCGATTCTGGTTCAGGGGGCGCTCTGGATCGCGTTGCTCGGACGCCGCGCGGTTGCGGCGCCGTTCGTCGCGGCGATCGTGGCGCTCTGGTTGCCCGAACGAGTCGTCGATCTCGGCTGGACGATCGTTCCCGGAGCCCTCTTCGCGGCGATCGTCAGTGTCCGCTCGGCGTTGACTCGCGAAGTCCCGGGCAAGGGGCGTGACGCGAACGGATCGCGCGTCCGCCGCGCGGCGGTTCTCGCGTCGTCCGTTGCGCTCCTTCTTTCGATCGTCGCCGCCGCGCGCGGCTTCGCCACCGTCGCTCCGGTGCAGGAACTCGCCGCGCCGAATTCGCCCGCCCCCGCGACTCAGACCGAGTCGGTCGAAGAACCGGAGTTCCGACCGCTGTTCGTTCCGCTCGACGCTCAAGGGCGCGAGTCGCTGGGCTACGTCGTCGTCCCTCAGGAGCTCTACGACGCGCTGCTGCGCGGAGCGCCGGGAAGCGGTGCGCGGCGTCCGGCGTGGGTGGTCGAGTCGGTGCGTCACGCGGTCGAGACCGAACCGAATCCGATCGATGCCGCAACGCGACTCCGACTGACCTCGCGCTATCGAGTCCGTTCGCTCGAACCGCGTGTCGTCTGGCCGCTGCCGAAGATCGGCGAGAGTCTGGCGGTGCAGGCCGATCGGATTCAGGTCGATGCTGCGACCGGTCGCGTTTCGGGCGGTCCCGACGGTTCGTTGCGCGTTCAGCTCGACGAGCCGGGGGTGCACGAGGTGACGGTCACGTCGTTGGAGCTCGTCGGCTCCGGGCGCGAACGGACCGAATGGCGTTTCCCTCGCGTCCCCGACTCCGAGGTGCGAGTCAACGGAATCGGACTTCAGGGGCTGACGGTCCTCGAGCCGGAACGTTGGCTCGAACCGGAACGTCCCGGGCCCGAGCGACGGACACGCCCCGGGCCGCTCGAACGATTGGCGATCGGCACGCTTCGTTCGCGGACGGCCGAGGGGACTCGTCCGACGCCGCTCGGATTGCTCGAGCTCCTGCGGCCGACGGCGACCGGAGCCGAAATGACGGTCTGGGTCTCGGCCGGAATGCGCGAAGCGCTCCCCGACCGGGTCCGACTGTCGATCTCCGGCGGCTGGGAGCCGATCGGTTCGATACCGACCGAGGCTCTCGGGGAGCGAACGACGCGCGGCGAACTGATCGACGTCACGCTCGACACGGTCGAAGGGGACGAACGCGAGACGCTCGTCGGTCTGATCCTTCGCGCTCCCGAATCGCCGGGCCCGGGGCGCTGGCCGCTGCCGATCATCCGGCCGCTCGACTACCCGATCGGCGCCCGGCATGTCGTCTGGCGTCAACCGTCGCGAGCGGTCTGGTCGTTGGAATCGAGTACCGGCACGCCGCTGACCGGAGTCGATTCGCTGGCGACTTGGTGGTCTCCGGAACAGCAGACGTTGATGGGGGTGAATGACGGTCAGCGTCAGGTCGCCTCGCGCGGTTCGGCCGGCGAACGCCTGGTCGTTCGGCCCGGCGAGACGAACGCGACGGTCGATCATCAGATCGATCTCGATCTGACTGCCGGCAGAGCGAACTGGAGTCTGTCGAGCGTCTTCAGCGTGATGCGCGGCGAGGTCGGATGGATGACGCTCGACGGCACGCTGCCGTTCGATGTCGAACAGATGCAACTGGTCGGTGCGGACGGGCCGGTCGATGTCGCCGTGATCCGACTGTCGTCCCGAAGGCTGTTGTTGGTTCCTGCCGAGCCGCAGCGGACGACCTTTCAGCTGACCGGCAAGGGGCGCTGGCGCATCGCTCCCGGGGAGCAGCTCCCCTTGCCGCTCCTGCGTTTCGCCGAGTTCGACGATGTCCGCACGCGAGCGAACTTCGTCCGCTCGACCGACGTCCGCATCGACGCGGCGGGAACGGGGGAGCCGCTGTTCGACGAACTTCGTTCGGCCGGGTCGACCAGGCCGATGGTGCCGCTCGCGACGCTTCCGGCGAACGATGTCGAGCGCGAGGCGTCGGAAGAGGCGCTGTTCGCTCAGCGTTGGCGCGACGAACGTCGCGCGGAGCTTCAGGGAAACTCGGCGGCGGTTCGTCGTTGGAGCGCGCGGAGATTCACGTGGCAGCCGGCCTCGTATGCGTCGCTCGAACGGACCGAAGTCCGGTTCCGACGCGCCGCCGACGGCTGGAGCGTGCAGGTCGAGGTGCTGATCGGCGCGGACGAGCCNNGAGCCGTGGGGAGCCGATCGGTTCGACGTGCTCGTTCCCGACGGCTTCGTCGGTCAGCCGACCGAAGGGATCGGCGATTGGGAGCGGATCGAGTCGGGGCCCGCATCCCCCGCGGGGCTCCGCCGCTGGACCTCCCGTCGGCGAATGCTTCCGGGGGAGCGAGTCGTGCTGAACGGGACGAGTTCCCGCTTTCCCGACGGTCGCGTTCTGCCGCGTGTCCTCGCACCGACCGAACCGCCTCGACTGGTCCGATTGCCGGCGACCGGAACGGACGATCCGTACGTGTGGCGCTACGATCGCTATCGACCGCTCACCGACACCGAGTTCGTTTCGCCGAACGATCCGACGACCGAACCGCGCGGCCTGCGACTGATCGAAGAGAGCGATGCGGCGACGCTGCGGTTGGCTTCGAAGCCGCTGGTCGCTCGTCCGAGTCGCGTCTTTCTTGCGGAGCATCGGATCGCGAGGAATCCGGCCGGCGCGACGATCGAATCGCGATTCGTGCTCGATCCGGGCGGGCGGTCGCGCGTCCGACTGGAGCTTCCCGCCGGAATGGAGGCGATCCGTGCCACGATCGACGGCGAGCCGCGCGGGATCGACGACAGCGGCTCGATCGAACTGACCAGTCGCGAACTCCCTCAGGATTTGCGCATCGTCTCGTTCGCACCGGACACGAGCTTCGTCGCACGGCGAGCCGCGACGGTCGCGAGCGGCGAAGCGACTGCCGAGTCGGATGTCACGGCGGCATCGCTCCCGCGCCTCGATATCCGCACCGCCCGTACGGTCGTCGCGGTGCGGCCGAGCGAGCGGATGCCGCGATGGCGCGCTGCCGACGGCGGAAGACCGCTGACGATCGTCGAGTGGAACCGGGCGATCGTCGAGGCGACCGAGGGGGCTCGCGGCTCGCTGGCGACCGTGGCCGGTCTGAGTCCCGCGGCGATGGCGCGGTGGAACGAATCGTGGATTCGGCCGACCG
>DMPQ01000192.1 GCA_003455945.1 Planctomycetaceae bacterium | reverse complement strand
CGATCGCGGGCGACCTGCGTCATCCGATCTGCGACGCGACGATGTTCGAGGTGGCGGAACACCTGGACCGCACCGCCAACTGGCTCTGGTGGCCGGCCGAGGCGCGACGCGGGGAAGGGGGGATCCGCCCGGCGACCGCTTGGCGCGAACTGCCGAGCGGNNGGTCCGAGCCTGCGGAGCGGCCGATCCGTTCGATCGCCTGGCGCTCGACGGGAACGACACTCGGCCGATCCGGATGCAGTTGCCGCTCGAGTCGGAGCGGCCGGAAGAAATCGGCCGCGACGTCCAGGCGGCGATCGAAGCGATGACGCTGCTGTAGGCCCCTACCGGTCGACACCAAGACGATCCGACCGAGGTCGGTCGAACGACGGAAGACGTCGNNGATCGCCGGTCGGCTGATCATCGGCGGGCTGATGACGCTCTGGCTCGGCGGCTTCACCTTCTACGCGGCGTTCGTCGTACCGATCGGTGCCCGGGCACTCGGGAGCGAACTGGAGCAGGGGCTCGTCACGCGCGACGTCACGCTCGTGCTCAACCGATTGGCGGCGGCGCTGGCGCTCACATGGGGCTTCGCGATCGTGTGGACTTGGGCGAACGCCGTTCGGCGCGGGCGGAAGCTCGGCGTCGAATCGCTCGCCTGGTCTCTGTTTGCGGCGACGACCGGGTTCCTGTTCGTGCAACACGCGTCGGTCGACGAGCTGCTCGATCTGCCGCATCGATCGGTCGTCGATCACGATCGCTTCTACGCCGCGCATCGGATCTACCTGATCGCGGCGACGCTCCAGTGGCTCNNGTTCGCTCGCTCGACGAGCCGAGCTCCGACGCGGGTGATGCGTTCGAGAAGGTCGACGACCGGACGGGCTGAAGCACCGAACGGACTGACGCGCCGAACGGGCGCCGTACGATCGCGAATCAGTTCGCGTCGTTCTTCGCGTCGCTCGCCTTGCTCTCGGTTCCCCCTTCGACCGAACAGAGGCCGTTGCCGACGAACGGCCCGACCGACTCGCAGAGCGGAATGCTGGTGGTCGGTTCCGAGAGGACCTGAGTGACCGTCGTCTCGCCGAACGCCTTCTCGACCGACGCGAGCGCATCGTCCAGCCGGCGATGCAGCGGACAGAGATTGGTCCCGTGACTGGCGAGCTTCAGCGGGCAGGTGGTGATCCGGCAGATCGGATCGACCGAGTTGACGATGTCGAGAATCGTCAGCGTGCGGGGATCACGAGCCAGCGTCATCCCTCCCTTGACGCCGCGCTGCGACGAGACGATTTCGGCGCGGCGGAGCCCCTGGAGCACCTTGCTCAGATAGGCGGCCGGAACCAGGGTCGCCCGCGCGATCTGATCGGTGGTCTGAGCCGCCGGGGCCTGATGAGCCAGATGAAGCACGGCTCGCAGGGCGTATTCGACCGTCTGAGAAAACATCGCGCTGGCGATCTCCCGGAGCCCCTTGCGGTCACCGCCCGAGCGGCGGGGAACAAAAACAGGACGTTGACATCTCGATTCGCCCCGATACACTTGCCCGCATCTTGGACGGAAACGTCCGGATTGAGCAAGCCCTCGGTGACATCGACGATCCCGGGCAGGGGGCAGGCTCGCTCATGGTAACCGGGGTCGCCCGCCATAGGGAGAGACGATCGATGCGCTTCTGGGGTTGGATCGGAATCGTGACGGTAGCCGCCACGGCGACCGCGAGCATNNGAGCATCTGGACCTCGTGGGGAACGACCGAGGTGACCGCCGCTCCGGCATCCGCGGCGGCCGAAAAGCCGTCGGACGAGGCGGTGGAGCGGACCCGCAAGACGGTCCGCATGCTCGACGACATCTACAAGTCGGCGGTCGTGCTGATCACCGAGCACTACGTGCACGACGAGGACGATCTGTCGGCGGGGAGCGCCGCCGCGGCTCTCTTCGGCATGGTCGAGGAAAAGGGGTGGCACTCGGCTCGACTGATCGACGCCACCGGACAGCCGTACGACGAGGCGAATGCGCCGGCCGACGAGTTCGAGAAGGAAGCGATCCGTCGTCTGAAGGCGGGTGAGGCGTATTACGATCAGGTGACCGAGCGGGACGGCAAGCCGGTCCTCCGCGCGGTGACGACCGTTCCGGTCACNNTCGGCGGGATCGCGTACGTCATTCCGATCGAGTGAGCGGACGGCCTTCCGGCCACCCCACGCAGCGATCGCGAACTCGGGAGTGCGCGGAGGGGATTCGTTCCCCTCCGCGTGACGCCGCGCCCCGGAGCCGAGCGACCTGAGCCGAGCGACCCCTGCCGCTCAGCGCGATACCTGGCGATAGTCGTCGCACAGCAGACTCGCCACCAGCGCCGTCCAGCCGGTCTGATGACTCGCTCCCAGTCCCTGTCCCGTTTCGGCGTTGAAGTACTCGTGGAAGAGCAGGTGCTCCTTCCAGTGCGGGTCGTCGTTGTAGAACGGGTGCTCGCCGTGACACGGGCGGCGCCCGGTCTTTTCGTCGGGCAGGAAGAGCTTCAGCAGTCGCCGCTTGATCTCGTCGGCGACCTGCGCGAGCGTCATCAGGTTCCCCGAGCCGGTCGGGCATTCGATGCGGAACCGCTCGCCGTAGAACTCGTGATAACGCCCCAGCGATTCGACGATCAGGTAGTTGAGCGGAAACCAGATCGGTCCGCGCCAGTTCGAGTTGCCTCCGAACATGAACGAGTCCGACTCGCCCGGCAGATAGGCGACTCGATATTCCTGGCCGTTCGCATGGAAGACGAACGGGTTCTTCTCGTGATACTTCGACAGCGAGCGGATCCCGAACGGCGACAGGAACTCTTCCTCGTCCAGCATGTACTTCAGCAGTCGCTCCAGACGATCGACGCTCGGGACCGCCAGCAGCCGCCGCCCCTGAACGCCTTCCGGACAGTCGTGCTCGAGGTAGGTCATCGAGCGGACGTGCTGCGCGTTGTGTTCCAGGAACCACTGCGTCCTTCGGCGGAAGCCGTGCAGTTCCGACACGACGTCGTCGTGCAGCACGGTCGCGGTGAGGAGCGGGATCAGGCCGACGAGGGAGCGGACCCGCAGCGGAATCGGCTCCCCCCCCC
>DMPQ01000268.1:3837-17361 GCA_003455945.1 Planctomycetaceae bacterium | reverse complement strand
CGCCCCTCGGAGAGGAGCGGGATAAATAGGTATATAGTCCTACTACAGAAAATGTCAAGATTGTTCTTGTGATTTTGTCATTCCGGGGCGCGGCGAAGCCGTGAACCCGGAATCCAGAGGCCGCTTGCACAGGCTTTTCCGTTTGGTGCTGGATTCCGGATCAGCCCTTCGGGCCGTCCGGAATGACAGCGAGGAAAGACGCATCTCCGGAATGATTGAAGGAGAAGAGTGCGTCCGCCATTGCGCGGCGAAGAAATTGTTGTTGTCATTCCGGGACGATGCGGAACGCATCGAACCCGGAATCCAGAGCGGCATCGGCGAAAATGTATTTCGTCTATTTATTGACGAATAAGCGCAACGGCACGCTTTACCTGGGTGTAACCAATGATCTCGTTCGACGAGTACATGAGCATAGGGAAAAGACCGTTCGGGGTTTTTCGGCACGATATGGGGCTGATCGCCTCGTCTGGTTTGAGGCGCATGAAGACGTGACAGCTGCGATCGAGCGCGAAAAAGAAATCAAGAAGTGGAAAAGGGCGTGGAAGTTGGCGCTGATCGAGAAAGACAATACGGAATGGATCGATCTCTACGACAGCGTGTGTAGATGAGCCGTTCTGGATTCCGGGTTCGGCGCTGCGCGCCGCCCCGGAATGACAGACGATGGTGTTACGTCGGGAGCGACAAATCGGAAAAAAGGCCGGAGTTTTCCTCCGGCCTTTGCCTTGTCGCGTTGAGGGGTCTTGCGAAAAAACTTAAGCAGCACCCGCTGCAATGCCCGAGGCAGGCGCGGGGATCGGGAGGCCGTCGGCCGAATATTCGTTGAGCTTGTTTCTGAGCGTTCGGATCGAGATGCCGAGCACGTTCGCGGCATGTGTGCGGTTGCCGAGGCAATGTTTCAGCGTCGAGAGAATCAACTCGCGCTCGACGTCCGCGACCGTGCGGCCGACGAGAGACGCCGCCAGTTGGTCGGACACCTGTTGCGCATGCGCGACCGGGCCGCTCGGTGCCATGGAAAGCGAGGTGCCGTCGGGGAGCCGGATCGCATCGACGCCGATCTCGTCGCCGGAAGCGAGCAGCACCGCGCGGTGCAGCGTGTTCTCCATCTCGCGCACGTTGCCGGGCCAGCGGTTGCGCAACAGTTCGCGCTTGGCATCCTGCGAGAGCGGCTTCGCCACAACCCCGTTCACGTCCGCATAATGGCGGATGAAGTGGTTCGCGAGTTCGAGCACGTCCTGCGGACGATCGCGCAGCGGCGGGATCTGCAGGTTCACGACGTTCAGGCGATAGAGCAGGTCTTCGCGGAAGCGTCCCGCGCGGACTTCCTCGGCCAGATTGCGGTTCGAGGTCGCGATGATGCGGATGTCCACGGGCACGGGGCGGTTGCCGCCGACGCGGTCGATGACGCGCTCCTGAATCGCGCGCAGCAACTTCGCTTGCAATCGCACGTCCATCTCGGAGATTTCGTCGAGCAGCAGCGTGCCGCCGCTGGCTTCCTCGAACTTGCCAATGCGGCGCGCGATCGCGCCGGTGAAAGCGCCCTTCTCGTGGCCGAAGAGTTCGGATTCGAGAAGGTTCTCCGGAATCGCGGCGCAGTTCACCGAAACGAAGACCTTGTTCGCGCGCTGGCTCTTCACGTGCACGAAGCGCGCAAGCATCTCCTTGCCGGTGCCACTCTCGCCGGTAATCAGGATCGAGGCTTCCGAGCCTGCGACTTGCGCGGCAAGGCGCACGACGCGCGCCATGGCCTCGTCACGGAAGATGAAATCGCGGCCGTCATCGGCGACTGCCGCAAGCACCGCTGCGATCAGTTCGGGGTCTGGCGGCAGCGGAATGTATTCTTTCGCGCCGGCGTGGATCGCGTTCACCGCGGCGCGGGCGTCGGTTTCGACGCCGCAGGCGACCACGGGTGCATGCATGCGCTCGTCGGCAATGCGGGTGACGAGATCGCGAATGTCGAGCGTGACATCGGCCATGATGAGATCGGCGCCGCGGGCGCGCAGCACTTTCAAACCCTGTTCGTTGTCCACCGCGTGGGTGACGGAGGCGCCGCGATCGATTGCGATCTTGGTCGCGGTGGAAAGCTGGCCTTTCAGGGTGCCGATGATGAGGAGGCGCATAAGTTTCTCCGTCCGCCGGGTCAGGTCCGGTCGGCTTTGATGATTTCCGTCATGGTCACGCCGAGGCGGTCTTCCACGAGCACGACTTCGCCGCGCGCGACCAGACGGTTGTTCACGAAAATATCGATGGCTTCGCCGACCTTGCGGTCGAGTTCGAGCATGGTGCCGGGCGCGAGCTTCAGAAGATCGCCCACATCCATGCGGGTGCGGCCGAGCACCGCCGAGACGTGCACCGGCACGTCGAAGAGCGCTTCGAGATCGGCCGCGGTGCGGGTCGTGTGATCGCTGTCGGGCGCGGTCGGTGCGGCGTCCGGATTGACGAGGTCGAGATCGGAGCCGAGGTCAGGCAGCGGCGGCTTGGTGTCGCTCATGGTTTAGTTCTCCGTCGCCTGGACCGTGCCGGGAGACACGCCGAGGAAACTCTGGATCGCTTGTTGAATTCGGGCATCGATCGCCTGCATGTCGCGCGACACGCCGCCGTCGGCCCATTCGATGAGGCAGTTGCCGCCCTTGATCGCGGGATCGGGTAGGATCACGAGGCGGCTCGCAAAGCCGCGCTCGTCGGCAAGTTTCTTCAGGCGCGCACCGGCGGTCTCCGCCATTTCCGGCGCGACGCGGATCGCGACATGCGGGGCGGAGCGGACATGCGAGAGCACGTCCACGACCAGCGCCTCGATCTCTGCGAGCGGCTGGCGCGCGATCAGCGCAGGCGCCAGCTGGCGGGCGATCGCGGCGGCCACATCGATCGCCTCGCGCTCGAGCTGGGTTTCCAGCGCGGCGAGACGGCCGATCAGGAGCTTCATATCGGTCGCGATGCGCTCGAGCTGGCTTGCGGATTTCTGCTCGGCTTCCTTCTTCGCGGCTTCGAAGCCTTCGCGGAAGGCGATCTTCTCGGCGTCGGCGATGGCCGCCTTGGCATTGCCGGAAAGATCGCCGAAGCGGCCGCCGGTGCCAAATTCGACATCGAAGAGAAACTTGGCCGGTGCTTTTTGCGGAGCGGCGCTCATCAATACACCAACTCGTCTTCGGCGCTCGCGCCCTTCACGATCACGATTTCGCCCTTGTCGGCGAGGTCTTTCGCGGTCGTGATCATGAGCGCCTGCGCTTCATCGACTTCCTTCAGCCGCACCGGACCCATGTTCTGCAGATCGTCGGTCATCAGCTTGGCGGCGCGCTGCGACATGTTTTTCAGGAAATAGTCGCGCACGGCCTCGGACGCGCCCTTGAGCGCGATGGTGAGCTTGTTCTTGTCGACCTTGCGCAGAATGGTCTGGATCGCGCCGGAATCGAGTTTCACCAGATCGTCGAAAGTGAACATCAGCGTCTTGATGCGTTCGGCCGACTCTTTCTCCGTCGCTTCCATGGCGACGAAGAAGCGGTTTTCGGTCTGGCGATCGAAATAGTTGAAGATCTCGGCGATCGGCGCATAGGGATCGCGCTTCGAGGTCTGCGATAGCGTGGACATGAATTCGGTGCGCAGCGTCTGCTCGACGCGCTCGAGCACGTCTTTCTGCACCGAGTCCATCTTGATCAGGCGGTTGATGACGTCGAGCGCCAGCGTCTCGGGGAGGACCGAAAGCACGCGCGCCGACTGTTCGGCGCGGATGCGCGACAGCACGACGGCGATGGTCTGCGGGTGTTCGTCGACGACGTAGGACTGGATGTTCTGCGGATCGACCTTCTTGAGAAAGCCGAACGGGAGCGCCTCGACCGACTGCCGCAGGTTGTTCAGCGTCTCCTTGGCCGAATCGCCGAGCGCCTTGTTGACCAGCTGCTGGGCGATGTTCAGACCGCCGACCTTGGTCGTCAGCGACTTGGGGTTCGCCTGGGTGAACTCCTTGATCGCCTTGGTCTGTTCTTCGGCCGAGACGGCGCCGAGCTTGGCGATCTCGATCGAGACCGCTTCGACCTGCCGCGGGGTCAGACGGGACAACAGCGTCGCCGCTTCGTCCTCGGGAAGACTCATCAGCAGGACCGCGGCCCTGCGGAGATTCGAGACTTCGACCATCGATGCTCACCCTCGCTCGGACGATCCCTCGGCCGCGACCTTCCCGCCCCTCGGCCTCGAATCTTCCGGTTCGCTCCGCGAGGCGAGGGAATCGTTCGCCGCGGAGATCGTTCGGCAGCGGCCGACCGAGTCGGCTGCCGTCGGTTGCTGATCGGCAGGAGGGGTCTTAGGACTTGACGCGGAGACTCGGAGCGGGGCGACCGACCCGATCAGGCAAAGGAGGAGCGTCGAGGGAAGCGTTGCGGGTCAGCCCGACTCTGCCGGGCCCCGCTCATCGCTCGGCGGGCCCGGAACCGCGGAGATCTCGGGCCGCAAGGAATTCTCCCTCGGACCTCGGGGCCGCTCGAACGTTTCAGACGTTGATCGGGCAGGACTTGACCGCCAGGCCGACCTGCATCCGGATCTCGCCCCACTCGCAGGTGAAGGGGACGAGGATCGGCGTGACGGTCGAGGGGAATCGGACATCGATCTGGTGACCGACGATGACGTTGGGGAGGCTGATCGAGAGGTTGTACTGGTCGAGCTTCGCCTTCGCGGCTCCGGCGACCATGTTCGTCAGCTCGCCGACCGCGTCGGTGACGTCTTCGTCGAGTTCGACCGCTTCCGTCAGGAGCAGGGTCGAGGCGGCCTTGAGGGCGACCTGTTCCTGGAAGCTGAGCACGATCGTTCCGACCGCGTTGCCCGAAAGTCCGATGACGCCGTTCACCTCATACAACCCGTCGAGGCTGTCGCTGAGGGCGAGCTTGCCGCGAGTCACCGACTGGTTGAGCATCGTCTGGAAGGTGGTGGTGAAGCTGACGATGAACGGGTTGATGAACTCGGCTTGCATGAATCGGTTCCGAAGACGTCGTTGAGGCGGAGCGCGGATCCGACCGGAGTTCCTCGCAGGTCCGTCGATCGACACGACCGACGGAGCGTTGCGATCGATCGGGCTCGACCGAGACGAAGCGACTCTCGGGCGGCCAACCCTACGCTTCGCGGTACCGAGGTCAAGCGAGCCGACGAACGGTCGTTGTGGGTGGACCGAGGGGTTCGCCGCGCGGCTCGTTCGGCGGTGCTGCGGGGCGCGCCGCTGAGGTGACCGAGCGAAACGGAGCGCGCCGCACCGCTGAGCTATGGTTGGCCGATCCCGGTTCTCGGACCGACGCTCCGTTCTTGTCGAATCGCCCTGTCGATTCGAGTCGCGCGTTCGGTTCGGCAGCAGCTCCGGGAGTCCTTCGCCAACGCCTCTGCGGAACCCGAGACATGGCCACGCCGATCGCTCCGACCACCGCCGCCGGCCTCAAGAAGCAGAACGATTTCGACGGTCTGAAGCAGCGGATTCACGCCAAGCTGGTCGACAAGCTCGACCTGAAGAGCCTGGGGGATCTCCAGGGAGACGTGCTGCGCCGCGAGATCCGACTGGTCGTCGAGCATCTGTGCGATACCGAGAACGCGCTGCTCAATCGTTCGGAGCGCGATCGTCTGGTCGACGAGGTGCTGGACGAGACGTTCGGCCTCGGGCCGCTCGAACTGCTGCTGAAGGACCCGTCGATCAGCGACATCCTGATCAACGGACCGAAGCAGATCTTCTGCGAACGCCGCGGCAAGATGGAAAAGAGCCCGGTGACGTTCCGCGACAACAACCATCTGATGCAGATCATCGACCGGATCGTGTCGAAGGTCGGCCGTCGCGTCGACGAGACCTGTCCGATGGTCGACGCACGTCTGGAAGACGGATCGCGCGTCAACGCGATCATCCCTCCGCTGGCGCTCGACGGAGCGGCGATGTCGATTCGCCGCTTCGGGTCCAACCCGCTCCGGCTGGAAGACCTGCTGAAGTTCAAGGCGCTGACGCCCGAGATGGTGATGTTTCTGGAAGGGGCGATGAAGGCGCGGCTGAACGTGATCATCTCCGGCGGTACCGGTTCCGGAAAGACGACGCTGCTCAACACGCTCTCGAGCTTCATCCCGAACTCGGATCGCGTCATCACGATCGAGGACGCGGCGGAAATCCAGCTCCAGCAGGACCACGTCGTCCGGCTCGAGACGCGTCCGCCCAACATCGAAGGGAAGGGAGCGGTGACCGCGACCGACCTGGTCAAGAACTGTCTCCGCATGCGGCCCGAGCGGATCATCATCGGCGAGTGCCGCGGTCCCGAGGCGCTGGACATGCTCCAGGCGATGAACACCGGTCACGAAGGATCGCTGACGACCCTGCACGCCAACACGCCTCGCGACGCCATCGCGCGACTCGAGACGATGATCATGATGGCGGGCTTCGAAATGCCCATCAAGGCGATGCGCAGTCAGATCACCAGCGCGGTCAACCTGATCGTCCAGGCGAACCGACTGCAAGGAGGTCCGCGCAAGGTGACTCACATCACCGAGATCGTCGGGATGGAGCAGGACACCGTCATCATGCAGGACATCTTCAAGTTCATTCAGGACGGCGTGGACGAGAACGGCCGCGCGATCGGCCGCTTCGTCTGCACGGGCGTCCGCCCCAAGTCGATGGACCGGCTCGAGTCGGTCGGCGTCAAGCTGCCGGCGAGCATCTTCCGCGAACGCGTGATGCTCCAGGACTGATCGCCCTTCGTTCCTTCGCCCGAACTCCGCACCGGAACCCCGAGCCATGATGCTGCTGCTGCTGAGCCTGGCCGTCTTCGTCTGCGTCGCGACGCTCGCGGCCGGCGTGATGCTGCTGGTCAAGGGGGAAGGAGACACGGTCGCCGAGGACCGCCTGGCCACGCTCGCCTCGTCGCATCGCCCCGAAGCGGTGCGAGCGGGCAAGTCGCTGCTGGACGACGACCGACCGACCGCGCTCGAACTGCAGGTCGCTCGATTTCTCGATCTGCGGAAGATGCTCGATCAGGCCGGCATGAAGGTCCCGCCGCAGAAGATCATCCTGATCTCGCTCGCGCTCGCCGCCGGCTCCGGATTCGCGTGGCTGTTCGTCGGCGTGATGATGTTCCTGGCCGTGCCGATCGCCATCGGCTTCGGCGCGCTCCCGCTCTTCTACGTCTCGTTCAAGCGAAAGCAGCGGCTGAAGAAGTTCGGGGCGCAGCTCCCCGAGGCGCTCGATCTGATCTCGCGAGCGCTGCGAGCCGGGCACAGTCTGCCGTCGGGATTCCATCTGGCGGCCGAACAGATCACCGCGCCGCTCGGTCCCGAGTTCGGACGCTGCTTCGACGAACAGAATCTCGGTCTGCCGCTCGACGAGGCGCTGCAGGAACTCTGCGAGCGAGTGCCGAACGTCGACCTTCGGTTCTTCGCCACGGCGGTGATCATCCAGCGCCAGACCGGTGGTGACCTCGCCGAGATTCTCGACAAGATCTCGAAGCTGATCCGCGAGCGATTCCAGATCTGGGGCCAGATCCAGGCACTCACCGGCGAAGGCCGACTGTCGGGCATCGTGCTGATGGCGCTGCCGCCGGCGCTCTTCGTCGTGATGCTGCGGATCAACTACGACTACGTGATGAAGCTGTTCAACGATCCGCTCGGCCAGAAGATGCTCGCCTTCGCCGTCCTGATGCAGCTCATCGGCGGGTNNCGCAAGATCGTCAACATCAAGGTTTGAACCATGGACCGACTCCCCACCATCGACCTGCTCGGACTGCCGATCGATCTGGCGTATGCCATTCCGATCGCCGCGTTCGTCGCGATCGCCGTCGGGACCTGGGCGGTCCTGGACATGCTCAACGGCGCCAAGGCGAAGGAGCGTCGTCTGGACCTGCTCAGCCAGTCCGGACGGAGTGAACTGCAGGAGAAGCTCGGCAGCGTCGAAAAGGTAAAGCAGACGCTGCTCGGCGTGCTGCGTCGCGAGGCGCCGCGATACGCCGAACACGTGAAGCCGACCAAGGCCAAGGAGGTCTCGGCTCTCAAGGCGCGACTGGCTGCTGCCGGCTATCGACAGGACGAAGCCCAGGCGGTCTACCTGGGGAGCAAGGTGCTCGGCCTGATCGGCGGTGCGCTGCTCGGCGGCGTCATCTTCCTGATCATCAACGGCATGTCGCTCGGTACGCTGATCCGAGCCGCGGCGTTCGCCGGCATCTTCTTCTACCTCCCCGACATCCATGTCTGGTGGCGCGGTCGCAAGCGCAAGGAACAGATCTTCCTCGGTCTGCCCGACGTGCTCGATCTGCTGGTCGTCTGCGTCGAAGCCGGTCTCGGTCTCGATCAGGCGATGCGCAAGGTCGCCGAAGAGATGGCCAAGTCGTATCCGGTCCTCTCCGAAGAGTTCGGGCTCTGCACCATGCAGATGCAGATGGGGAAGCGCCGCTCGGAAGTGATGATGGAACTCGGCCAGCGGACCGGAGTCGACGATCTGCGAGCCCTGGCGACGATCATCATCCAGGCCGAGAAGTTCGGCAGCTCGGTCGCTCAGGCGCTCCGCGTCCAGAGCGATTCGATGCGGACCAAGCGACGCCAGATCGCCGAGGAAAAGGCGGCCAAGACGGCGGTTCAGCTGATCTTCCCGCTCGTTCTGTTCATCTTCCCCGCGATCTTCGTCGTTCTGGTCGGTCCCGCGGCGATCACCGTCGTCAACGAGATGCTCCCGATGATGGCCGGCCAGGACCAGCAGATGCAGCAGTAGTCGCCGTGGCGGCGAGTTTCGCCGCGAGGACCGCCGCAAGTCGATCCGGCCGAAGGATCGACTTGCGGAAAGACGCACGGCAAAAGGAAGCGAGCGTCGAACGACGCGTCAGCGTGATCGGCCCCCTTCGCCGGATCCCCCTGTCTCGCCGCATCGAGCGGTTTCGCGGGATCCTCGTCCCCTCGACCGGAGGCTCCGGCTGGCGAAGCTGTTCCGTCGTCAGGATCGGCGCTGGAGGGGGAACCGAGGGATGGTCGATGACTCGGGAGAACTCTTCCGGCGGCGGTTCTCGGACGGACCGCTCCCTCGGCCGACTCGGTCGGTCCCACGCACGCGACGGAGCGCGTCATGAAGCGCATCGCTCTCTGGTCTCTCGCCTCGCTCGCCCTGCTGCTCCCCTCCGGCTCGGCTCGCGCCGACTGGAACGAGTTCTGGGCCGAGTTCGAACGGGACCGCTGTCGCAACGAAGCGTGGCCGACCCCCTTCATGCAGGCCGATCAGCAATCGGTCCGCTCGATCTTCGGCGTGATGGTCCGCCAGGGATGGGAACAGCAGGTCGTCTTTCGCCATTTCCATTTCGACGAACAGTCGAATCGTCTGAACGCGCTCGGCGAGCGAAAGCTGCAGTGGATCCTCAGTCAGGTCCCGCCCGAGCGGGCGAACCTGTTCGTGCAGCAGACGATCGATCCCGAGGTGAACAAGGCGCGGATGCTCGCGATCCAGTCGCGGGCGAGCGAGATGATGGCGGGACAACCGGTTCCCGACGTCGCACCATCGCGAGCCGTGCCGGTGCTGATGCGAGGCGGTCCGGCCGATCTGATGATCACCGACGCGATGTCGCTCGGCACGCCGGTCGGCCAGCTGCAGTCGGGAGCGGCGACCGGAGCCGGATCGACGGCGAGCGGCGGCGGCCAGTGATCGCGATCGCTCGGTCGTCCCCGAGGTCGATCGAGTGAGGTTCTCCGAACCGCGATCGGACTCATCGGGGCTCGATCGGGCTTCGCGAAGCGGGACGAGGCGTCATACTGGTCGGCGAACCGCTTTCGCCGAGGCAGGTCGATGACGCGCTCCCGATCGTTCTTCTCGTTCCGTTCTGCCGGAGTGACGCGCTGCGCCGCGCTCCTTCATCGGTCGCGCTCGTCACCTTTCGTCCGGTTGGCGACACTGTTCGTCGGGGCGGGTCTGTTCGCCTCAGCCGCCTCGGTCCCCGGTCAGACGACTCCGGCGACCGATGACGCTGCGGCGTCACGACTCGAGCTGAACGAGTTTCGTCCCGAACCGTCGCTCGTCGTCCCTCGCACGCCGATCCNNGGGCCGATCGGTCGAGCTCGTTTTCCGATCGTCGACGTCCACAGTCATTTCCGGATCCGGCGCAGCGATTCGATCGAGGCGCTGCGCGAGTACGTCGCGATGATGGATCGCCGCGGACTGGCGCTGTCGATCAGTCTGGACGGAGGGACCGGTGACGCGCTGCGCGACCACCTGCGACGCCTGGACGAAGCGGCTCCCGGACGTTTCCTGGTCTTCGCTCATCTGGACTTTCGCGGCGACGGCGATCCGGAGCGTCCCGAGACCTGGGCCTGCAATCGTCCCGATTTCATCCGCGACTCGGTCGAACGGCTGCGCGAAGCGAAGAGGCTCGGAGCGGTCGGGCTGAAGTTCTTCAAGGAACTCGGCCTCGGTTATCGCCACGCCGACGGCTCGCTCTGGCGGATCGACGACCCGCGCCTCGATCCGATCTGGCAGGTCTGCGGCGAACTCGGATTCCCGGTGCTCATCCACACGGCCGATCCCAGCGCCTTCTTTCGGCCGATCGATGCGACGAACGAACGCTGGGAAGAGCTCGAACGTCATCCGGACTGGAGCTTTCACGGTCGGGACTTTCCGTCGCGCGACGAACTGCATGCGCAGCGCAACCGGGTCATCGAACGACATCCGGGAACACGGTTCATCGCGGCGCATTTGGGGAATGACGGCGAAGATCTGGCTCAGGCGGCCGAGTGGCTCGAGCGCTACCCGAACCTGATGCTGGAGTTCGCCTCGCGCATCTCGGAACTCGGTCGGCAGCCGTATTCGGCGCGGCGGTTCCTGACGAAGTATCGGGACCGGATCCTCTTCGGGACCGACGGCCCGTGGCCCGAAGAGCGAGTCGAGCTCTATCTTCGATTTCTCCAGACCGAGGACGAGTACTTTCCGTACTCCGAGAAGCCGTTTCCGCCGCAGGGATTCTGGAGGATCTACGGAGTCGGTCTCGACGACGACACGCTTCGCTCCATCGCGTTCGAGAACGCGCGCAAGCTGTTCCCCGCCGTCGCCGAACGACTCGACGAACAAGGTCAGCCGCGAGCGGCGGAATGAATCGACGAGCTCCGTCGAGCCGTTCGGCGAGCGCAGCGGCGACGACGCGGTCGATACGCCGATCGGCTACGCCGACCGCTCGGCAAAGCGACGCCCCCATTCGGTGACGAGCGCAACGGCGCGCGGATCGTCGATCCGTCGGACGATGATGCGGCACTCGGGATACTCGTGCGGCTCGTTGTGCTCCCCCGGCACGGCGACGGTCGCGGCGCCGGATCGAGTCGCGGCGGTCGCTCCGGCGATGCTGTCCTCGAAGACGAGCATCCCTTCGGGAGCGATGGCGTGGCGTCGCGCCGACTCGAGGTAGATGTCCGGTTCGGGCTTGCCGCGAGCGATCTCGTCGCCGCAGATCAGGAAACGGAATCGCGCCGCCAAACCGGCCTCGGCGAGCGCCCGCTCGGCGAAACGGCGCCGGCTGCTCGTCGCGACCGATGCGGGGATCCCGAGCCGCTCGATTTCGTCCAGAATCCCGATGACTCCGGGCAGAGGCATCAGCTCGGTCGGCAGTCGTTCGAACAGCCCCTCTTCGATCCGCTCGGCCAACCCTTCGATCGACTCGTCCAGCTCGAAGCGACGCTTCAGATAGCCGAGCGCATCGGCGGCCGGCCGCCCCATCATCGCCCGCTTGCTGGTGAGATCGAACTCCTGGCCGCGCTCGGCAAGCAGCCCTCCGATGACGACGTCGTACAGGTGCTCGGTATTGAGCAGCAATCCGTCCATATCGAAGACCGCGGCAACCGGCATGGAAAGCTCCTGGGACAGGTCCGCTTGCGCACCGACGACTCCGCTCGCGCACCGACGACAAGGCCGAATGCGATCCTCGAAAAGCTGCCTCTCGTCCTGACGACGGGGCGTCGGCTATTCTGACAGCGTCGGTCGTTCGAGTCCGACGCGTCGCCCAGCGCGACCTTCGGCGACGACTCACGGTTCGTGCGAGGCATCGTTTCCGAACGGTCGGCTCCTGTCCATGGGGGCGGCCGTCTCGCGGCATCATCCCTCGCGATCCCTTTCCACGCCGGAAGCCCCGATGTCCGTCCGCTCGTCCGCCGCTCCCGAACTGCTCGCTCCCGCCGGCACGCTCGAGTCCCTCCAGGCGGCGATCGCCAACGGTGCGGATGCGGTCTACTTCGGTCTCGATCACGGCTTCAATGCGCGGGCCCGAGCGGGGAACTTCCCGCTCGCCGAGCTTCCCCAGACGATGGCGCTGCTGCACGGCGAAGGGCTGCGCGGCTACGTCACGCTCAACACGCTCGCCTTTTCGGAAGAGCTCGAGGCGCTCGAGCGGACGATCGAAGCGGTGACGGTCGCCGGAGTCGATGCGGTGCTCGTTCAGGATCTGGGAGTCGCGCGACTGGTGCGCGCGATCACCTCGGACCTGGAGCTCCACGCCTCGACGCAGATGACGCTGACCTGCGCCGAGACGATCGAAGCGGCTCGCGAACTCGGTCTCGATCGTGTCGTGCTCGCTCGCGAGCTGAGTCTCGACGAGATCCGACGCATTCGCGCAGCGACCGACATGCCGCTCGAGATCTTCGTGCACGGCGCGCTCTGCGTCGCCTATTCGGGGCAGTGCCTGACGAGCGAATCGCTCGGCGGGCGCAGTGCCAATCGAGGGCAGTGCGCCCAGGCGTGTCGGTTGCCGTACGATCTGGTCTGCGACGGCCAGGACGTGCCGCTCGGCCCGGTCCGGTACCTGCTCAGCCCCCAGGATCTGGCCGCCTACTCGATGATCCCCGAACTGATCGAAGCGGGGATCGCCTCGTTCAAGATCGAAGGGCGGCTGAAGACTCCCGAGTACGTCGCGAACATCACGCGGCACTATCGCCAGGCGATCGATGCGGCGCTCGCCGGAGATCCGAAACGGTTCACGACCGACGAGGTGCGCGAGATGGAACTCTCGTTCTCGCGAGGCTTCTCGCCCGGATGGCTCGAGGGGAACGACCACAAGCGACTCGTTCCGGGAACCAGCTCGGCGAAGCGCGGCGTGCTCGCGGGGCGCGTCGAACGCGTCCGCGGACGAATCGTCTCGGTCGTCAGCGACATTCCGCTCCAGGCCGGCGACGGAGTCGTCTTCGACGGATCGCGCGAGACGGGGGACGAGGTCGGCGGACGGATCTTCCGGATCGAGCGGCACGGGAGAATGATCGAAGGGGAAGTACCGCCGGGGCGGATCGATCTGGTCTTCGCCGGCGACAACTTCGACGGCGACGCGCTCGATCCGGGACAGGAGTTCCGCAAGACCGACGATCCGCGGCTGACGCGGAAATGGCGGCAGAGCTTTCAGGAGGNNTGAGCCGTTGACGATGGAGGTGCTGCGCGAGGGGCGAGTGATCGGTCGACATGTCGACTCGTTCGTCCCCGAAACCGCTCGTCGTCATCGCCTGACCGCGGACGACGTCGAAAAGCAGCTCGGTCGCTTGGGCGGGACGCCGTTCGTTCTGGAAAGGGTGGAACTGGTCGTCGAC
>DMPQ01000268.1:0-3804 GCA_003455945.1 Planctomycetaceae bacterium | reverse complement strand
ACGCAACCTGCGCCGCGTGCTGAGCGAGACGGCGGCCGCCGACGTCGCGGCGCGTCCTGATCGCCCGATTCGGACCGGCAGCCTGCAGCGACTGCGCGACGGCCTGCGGCACCGGGTCGCGGTCGTTGCCGACGACGCGACCGAGGCGACCGCCGGCCAGACGGGCGCATCGGTCGAGCCGAACGCTCCGGTCGTCGGCTGTCGAACGCTCGAGCAGGTCGCAGCGATCGTCGAGCAGCCCGGCGACGAGATCGAGTGCGACTTTCAGGACATGCGCGAGTATCGCGAGGCGGTGAAGCTGGCCGATGCCGGCGGCAAGCGACTATGGATCGCTCCGCCGCGGATCATGAAGCCGGGCGAGGGTTCGCTGACGACGAAGATCGCGAAGTACGGCGCTCACGGCCTGCTCGCTCGCAACCTGTTTCATGTCGCCTTCTGCCGTCGCGAAGGAATTCCGTTCCTGGCCGACTTCTCGCTGAACGCCACGAACGAGCTGACGGTCGATTGGCTGGCGGAGCAGGGGGCGACGCGCGTCACGACCTCCTTCGATCTCGATCGGGATCAGCTCCGGCGTCTGGTCGAGCGGACCGATCCGTCGCGACTGGAAGTCGTGATCCATCAGCACATGCCGATGTTCCATATGGAGCACTGCGTCTTCTGCGCCCTGCTGTCGCCGGGGCACGACAAGACCGATTGCGGTCGGCCGTGCGACCGGCATGTCGTTCATCTGCGCGATCGGATCGGCATGGAGCACCGGCTGAAGGCGGATGTCGGCTGCCGCAACACGCTCTTCAACGCGGTGCCGCAGAGCGGCGCCGAAGTGGTCCACGATCTGGTGCGCCGCGGCGTCGGACGGCTGCGAATCGACCTGCTCGACGAGAGTCCGGCCGAGGCGATCCGGGTGCGTGAGACCTATGCTCGGCTGCTGGCGGGAGAACTGACCGGCACCGAGGTCTGGCAGCGTCTGAAGGCCGCCAATCGAGTCGGCGTGACTCGCGGCACCCTCGAGGCTCGGCGCGATCCGCTGGCGATCCTGTGACGGTCGACGCGACTTCGATCGGCTCAGGGACGCGGGCCTTCGGGGAGCGTCAGTTCGTTGCGTTTGTCCGACGTCGACACAGCGGCAGCCGCTCCGTCCCAGCCGCCCGGGGCGCGCTTGCCCTCGGGATAGAGAGCCTCCATCGGCTCCCAGACGACGTCGACCTTGTCGGTGAAGAGATCGCCGATCAGCAGATCGGTGACCGTACCGATCAGATGCGGGTGAGACTTGACGAATCGACCGAAGCTGAAGCCGTCGTAATACTCGCAGACCAGACGTCGCATCCGGTCGATGCCGCGATGGAGCGTCGCGCCCCAGGCGCCGATCCGAGCGGCCGAGGTGTCGTCGTGACGCACGCCATCGACGATCGCATCGGCCGCCATCTCGCCCGACTTCATCGCGAGCAGCACGCCGGACGAGTAGAGCGGATCGAGAAAGCCGAAGGCGTCGCCGACCGTCACCCAACCGTCTCCGGCACATCGCGTCGCGCGATACGAATAGTCGCGGGTCGCGAAGTAGCCGGTGATCCGCTCGGCCGACGCGATCCGCTCCTGGACGGCCGGGCATGACGCGACTTCTTCGAGATAGACCTGCTCGTGATCGCCTCGACCGCGAAACAGGTCGTCGAACGGGGCGACGACCCCGAGGCTGACGCGATCGTCGTGCAGCGGGATGTACCAGAACCAGCCGCGACGATTCGGCGTCTGGATGACGATCGTCGCCCCTTCGTCCTTGCCGGTGTCCCGTTTCGCACCGCGGAAGTAGGTCCAGATCGCCCCCTTGTTCAGCACCGGGTCCCAGACGCGCAGGCCGAGCCGATTCTGGATCAGCCCCGACTGGCCGGTCGCATCGACGACGACTTGGGCCCGAACCGTCTGGCGATCGCCATCGCGGAATCTCACCTGCACGCCGGTCGCCCGATCGCCGTCGAAGTCGACGTCGAGCACCCGCGCCTCTTCCGTGACGTCGACGCCGTGCTCGCGCGCGTTGTCGAGCATCATCTGATCGAACTCGCTTCGGACCACCTGCCAGGTCTGCGAAGACTCGTGCGGCTTGTTGTCGAGGAAGTAGAAGGGGGCCGAGAGCCTGCCCGAGGCGCTGACGAACTGCACCGAATACTTCTTCACGAACCGGCTCGCGCGCAGCTTCGGCAGCATGCCGAGTCGCTCGAGAACCCAGTAGGTCTCCGGAATGAGCGATTCGCCGATGTGGTACCGGGGGAACTTCTCGCGTTCGAACAGACGGACGCGGAGTCCCTGGCGGGCGATCAGCGTGGCGGTGGTCGCTCCGGCGGGACCGCCGCCGATCACGACGACGTCGGTTTCGATGGTGGGGCGTTCGACCATGTCGGCTCCGTGGGGCTCGGAAGGTCGGGATCGCGTTCGCTCGACCGACGGTCGCTGCCGTGCGAACGATTCAGGACCAATGACTCTCCGGTCCCTCGTGCGGCTCGCGCGCGGTCCGGAGCAAGGCGATCAGTTCGCGCAGCTGCGCGACGGTGAGATGTCCCAGCTGCCGCGTGTGACAGGCCTGCAGCGGTTCGTTCATCTCGTCCAGCAGTTCGATCCCCGCCGGCGTGATGCCGACCTGCACGCTGCGCCGATCCCGATCGGAACGGAGACGCGTGATCAGGCCGCGGCGTTCGAGCGGATCGAGCATCCGCGTGATGTCCGGAGCGCGCGAGACGAGACGCTGGGCAAGCGACAGCGTAGGAATCCCGGCGGGATCCGCCGCACGAAGCAGCCGCAGCACGTTGTACTGCTGGGCCGTCAACGCATAGCGACCGAACAGCTCGTCCTCGACGCCGCGAAGACGATCGAAGGTGCGCCACAGATTGAGGAACGCCTCCTGTTCGAGCGAATCGAAACAGGGGGTCCGGCGAGTCGGCTTGGCGGGGGAAGTTCTCATGCCCGAGCAAATTAGTCGTCCGAACGACTATTGTCCAGACAGTTTCCTCAGGAGACGTACCGACCTCGGGCGCCGAAGTCGGTCATCGTGCTCGCCGCGCCGTGAAGGGGCTCGACGATCGGAAAGTCGTTTCGCCGCGAGAAGGGCAGACGTTGCCCCGGACGTCCGCAGCAAGGCGAGTCAGAGCGGGGCGATTGCGAGGCCGCGACGTCAAGGCGGAGACGTCAGCCGCCTTGGGCGGTCGCGTAGGCGACGGCGTGACTGCGGCAGTGCGAGATGCTGATCAGCACCTCGCGGATGCCGAGTTCGGCGGCGACGACGATCGCCTTGCCGCCGAGTTCGATGCGGGGGCGTCCCCCCATCTCGTTCACCACTTCGATGTCGGTCCAGGCGATCCCGCGACTCCATCCGGTTCCGAGCGCCTTGAGGACCGCTTCCTTGGCGGCCCAGCGGCCGGCGTAGTGCTGCACCGCCGCCTTGCGGCCGCGGCAGTATTCCAGCTCGCGCGGCGTGTAGACGCGATCGAGAAAGTAGTCGCCGTGCTTCTCGAGCATCTCGGCGATCCGATCGCATTCGATGATGTCGGTCCCGATGCCGACGACGGTCATGATCGGTCCTCTGGAGGCGCTCGTCGCGCGGCGCGAGCGGCGGGGGCTACAGTCCGCGAGGGATCGCCGAACGCCCGGAGGCGACGAGACCGCAGGCGCGCTGCGCCCGCTCCAACGTCTCGGCCGCCTTGCGCCGTGCCTTGGCCGCGCCGGCACTCAGCACGTCGCGGACGTCATCGGGGCGCGCACTCCAGTCGGCTCGCCGACGTCGCGCCTCGTCCCAGAACGCGTCGGCCGCATCGGCCAGAC
>DMPQ01000353.1 GCA_003455945.1 Planctomycetaceae bacterium | reverse complement strand
CCTCAGTGCCTCCGTGAGAAAAACTCCGACCGTGCCTTCGGACTTCCCTCGGCGTCTCACTCAGCGCCTCCGTCCCTCGATTCGGAACTGCCGCGAGACCGGATTCGATGCGCCATCACGGCTTCTCGAACCGCTCGCGCAGCAGGTCCTCATGATCGAAGACCGTCGCTCCCGATTCGTCGGCGGCTCGATAGACGTAGATCGCCAGCTCGGCACCGGCGATGGGCGAGCTGCGGGCGAGGCGAGACGTGCCGTAGAGGTCGTAGTCGAGCCGGCGCGTCTCGCCGGGGTCGATCCCGAAGATCACCGACACCTCGAACGTCTCGACCACCTCCCAGACCCGCGACGCCGGACGACGGAGGACCGCCAGACACTCCAGCTCGCGGACCTTCGCGTCGGTCCGATTCGTCGCTCGAAATTCGAGACGGTTCGAGTAGCTCCCCTGGCCGAATCGAGACGACCGAAAGTTCGCCTGACTCACCTCGACATCGATCGGCAGTCCGTCGAGCGATTCGATCTCGTTGCCCGACAGCCCGCCGACGGCTCGCCGCTGCGAGCCCCCTCGATCACCGCTTCGCTCGAGCGGCCTGCCGGTCACCAGCGAGACGAGCATCGACAGCGTCATCAGCACGAACAGACCGCTGCCCAAGAATCCGAGAATCGAGCCGGCGATCGCCGCGCCGCGAGGGGCCTTGAGCAGACCGACCAACGACAGCAACAGACCGATCGGCGACAACATGCCGCACGTGAAGAAGCCGGCGATGCTGACGATCAGGCCGGCAACGCCGAGCGAGTTGTTCGACGGTCGAGACCAAGGGAGCTTCATCGGACGACCTCTCGGCGCAGGAATCGGTGACGACGCTCATCGTAACTCGACCGTCCCGACGATGGCCCTCAATCGACGAGGCACCGAGGATCAGCGAGCGAAATGCCGACGCCCAGCGACGCACTGATCGGCCTCAAGCAGCGTCGCGAATCGCAGGCCTGATACGAGACCGTACAGCCGATCCGGTGATCGCCCGGAAGTGCATCGGCAGCGACCGTGATCGTCCGCACGAAGGTCGCCTCGCCCCGATGGACCGCTTCTCCCTGCGGTCCGAACGAACGTACCGTCGCGGGAGACCGCCATCCTTCCGATGCGACGAATCCGTCGGGGAGCTCGAGCTCCAGTCGCGTCGGCACCTTCGGCGGAGNNAAAGCCGATAGATCTCGTATCCGGGATCGACGTCGAGCACCACCTGCACCTCGAACATTCCACCGGGTGCCACACGTTCCTGCGACACGCTCAAGCGAGCCGACACCGGATCGTCGTCACTGCGAGGCTTCAGAGACGACACCGTCGACTTGCTCTCTTCGATCCCGCCATCTTCCGTTGCAGGCGATAAGGCAACCGTCGAGGCAGGCGCAGCGTTCGACGGCGCCGGCGGATTCGCCGGCTCGGTCGGCAAGTCCGAACTCGTTTCCGATCGTCTCTCTTCCGCCGTCGTCCGGACCGCCGAAGCATCCTCGGCGGACGAGGCGACGGACGCGTCGGAGGAGTCACGCGCCGGAGCCGGGAGCCGTTGACCGCAGCCGACGAGCCCTCCGAGTCCGAAGATCGCCGCGGCGACGTAGCGAGCCGTCGGGCGTACGAGATCACCGAGAGACGACATGATCGACGCGCTCACTGTCGCAGGTACAGCCAGACATGACCGTGGGGCGGAGCGAGATCGAAGCTTTGCTCGCCGTCGGCGCGTGTCGAAGCCAGCAGCGGGCGGAGCGACTTGACGAACGTCGCTTCGCTGCTCGAGAGTGCCTTGGCTTCCGGACCTTCCTGCAACGCCGCCAGTTCGACCGCCCATGCCTTCTGCGCTTCGTCGCTGGTGATCGCGTCCCCCGGAAAACGCTCGGCGAACGCCTCGAGAAGCGCTTCCCTGCTCGCCGAAAAGGCGTTCTCCAGACGCTCCCGTTCCGCCACCAGCGATTCGGCCTGCGCCCGCTCCGCGTCGGTCAGGTCGGACCGGAAGTCGTAGGCGGTGTAGAAGTCGCCGAGAATCAGATCGAGCTTCCCGTCGCCGTCGAAGTCGGTCACCTCGACCTGCGACCGAATGCCGGGGACGATTCCCGACGGGTCCCAGATCGCTCGGTTGTAGCCGTGACCGTCATGCGCCGCGACCAAGGTTTCCCCGCGAGCGAACACCGGCTTTCGCGAGTCGCCGACGTTCCGGAAGAACGTCACGCTGCCGTCGTCGCTCCCCGCCACGATGTCCCACAACCCGTCCTGATCCCAATCCGCGACCTTCGGACAGCAATGTGCCTTGACGCGCAGCGGCTCCCCCTCGCTCAGAACCTCGAGGTTCTCCGTGACGAACTCGGGCTTCGTTCGAGTTCCTTCGTTCACCCTGACCGCGAGCTTTCCGTCGAAACAGCCGATCAGGATGTCGAGATCGCCGTCGTCGTCCCAATCGACCAGTTCGTAGAAACTTCCGAACGACTGGTACTCCTGCTGCTGAACCGGAACCGAACGGATCGGCACTCCGGTCCGATCGACGAGCACTTCGCCCGCGGCGAATCGATGCTCCGGCAAGCCCCAGAAGACATGGCAATGCCCCGGATCGTAGGAGTTCGTGATCAGATCGCGATGGCCGTCGCCGTTCAGATCATGAAACCGCGCCTGACTGCCTATGCAGCAGTAGATGAGAACCGACGCATCGGCATCACCGGCCTGAACGAGGCCGTCGCTCCGGAACGACGGCTGACCGGCGGTACCGACGTTCCGATAGATCCGGAACTTGCCGCTGAAGTCGCCGAGGATCAGGTCGTTCAGTCCGTCGCCGTCGATGTCTTCCATGCACGGAGCGCTGTGCCCCCACTCGGCTCCCGTATCGATGAATCGATCATCCGCGCGCAAACGGATCGGTGACGCGAGTACGGTCCCCGATGATGCGTCCTGCGCCGCGGCGAACGAGAGCGTGCTCTCGAGACCGACCGACGCCACGATCAACCAGGCAGTCAACCATCGGCGTTTCATGACACCCCCGAGACTTCGATGACGAACCAAGGCGGCCGAGCTTCGTCGCCTGCAGACCGGAGCGACGAGACGGCACGGCGGACCGGAGCGGCGCGACAGCCGAAGCCCCTCGTTCGGCCCGCCCAAACGATGCTACGCGATGGCGAACCGACTTGCGAATCGGTTCACGGCAATCGTGGTCGACGGACGAGCCGACAAGTGCCGTGAGGCTCGCCATGCGTCGCTCCCGTCCCGATGGCACTCGTTGACGCGACTCGGAGAACTCGCCTCGTAACGAAGCGACGGTCGAACGTCCCCCGCAGGTACCGAAATCCGCTCGATCACCTCTCGCGAATCGATCGGTCCGCTGCCTCCAATGCCACGGTTCGGCGGCGCCGCTCGCGCCGCCGGCTTTCGCTTCGATTCTCGAGGAGCGTCTGCTTGAACCCGCGTCTGCTGCTGATCAACGCCTCGCTCGCCGGTCCCCGAGGGAACTCGGCCGTCGTGCTCGAACGGATCGCCCGGTCCCTCGCCTCGCGCGCCACGCTCGACACGCTCGTCCTCGCCGAGCGGAGCGAACCGGCCGATTGGGAACGAGCGGTTCGGGGCGCCGACGGTTTCGTCTTCGCCACCGGCACGTACTGGGACAATTGGAGTTCGCACCTCCAGCAATTCCTCGAACGTCTCACGTCGCTCGAAGCGACCGACCTCTGGCTCGGCAAACCGGCCGCGGTGCTCGTTTCGATGCACAGCGTCGGCGGCAAGGAGGTCGTGTCGCGGCTGCAGGGGATCCTCAACACCCTCGGCCTGCAACTCCCGCCGCTCACCGGCTGGGCCTACTCCGCCGCCTCGCACTTCGCCCTCGACGATTCCGAATCCGACGATTCCGAATCCGAGGCTGCCGCGCCGGCCGACGATCCGATCCGCGACGGGATCCGAGCCGATCTGTGGCGGATCGACGACCTCGAGATCGTCGCGCACAACCTGCTCCAGGCGACGATCGGAGGGCGCGACTGGCGCGCCTGGTCGGTCGATCGGACCGCCTTCGGTCATCGGTGGATCGAACCGACGCGGCGCGACTGACGATCCTCGGCTCGAACGCCGTCACGCTATCCTCCCCTTCCGAGCCAAGGCCCGCCGATGACCGCACTCGACGCTGCGCTGATCGCCGCTTACCGAGCCGCGGAGTACGTCGTGTTGCCGCCGATCCACGATCCGGTCGTACTGCGGATCGGTCAGACGACCAGCGACCTCGCCGGGTTGCTCCCACGACTTGACGGTGCCGCACGATCGTCCGCCGGATCGGTCCCCTGGGCGTTTCTGACCGCCTGCAATCCGTTCTCGGTTCCCCTCGCCCATGACGAGAATCTCCGGCGCCTCGGTCGGCTGCGAACCGAACTCGCCTCGCTCGGCCTGCCGTTCTGCGACGGCTTCGGTCGCGATCCGGAAGGCCAGTGGCTGGGAGAACCGAGTCTGTTCGTGCTGAATCTGGAGCCCGCGGCCGCCTGTGCCGTCGGTCGCCGCTGGGAACAGCACGCGATCGTCGCGGGAACGATCGACGGCATCGCGCGACTCTGGCGCTGCGACGACGATGCGGACCTGACGGAGTCGACTTGACGGTTCGCGCGCGAAACGCGCTCGGTACGCGAGGTTCGAGAGGAGATCGAGCCCGCAGCGCGGGCCCCGAAGAGTTGGCGTCTTGTCGAGGGGAGCCGCCGATTCGTCTTGTCCCGAATCGGCCACCTCGCGAGACTGGTTCGCGGCAGAACGAGATCGTCGAGTCTCGCTCCTTGCCTGTCGTATTTTCTTTCGGTCGATCGCGAGTCGCCTGCCATGCCGTCGCTCGTTTCCCTGTTGATCGCCGTCGCTCTGCTCGACACCCCGGTCGCGTTCGACGGCGCCGCACCGCTCCCCGACACCGTTCCGGCGGCCGAGGCGGATGTGCTCGTCTTTGCGCCGGAGCTGTTCGACCGACCGCTCNNAGGATCGCGCACCGCCGGGAGCAGGGGCATCGGATCGCGGTCCTCCGCCCCGGCTCGATGCTGCAGATGCGCGACGCGATCCGGACCGCCGCTGCCTCCGGGAAGCTGAAGAGCGTGCTGCTGATCGGCGATGCTCCCGACCGAAACCATCCGGGGAACGTCCCGTTCGCGCCGCACGAAACGCCGACCGCCTACATCCCGGCCGAGATCGATGTCCGCTTCGGTTCCGAACCGTGGATCGCGACCGATCATCCGCTGGTCGATCTGGATGACGATACGCTCCCCGACTTGGCCATCGGACGGATCGCGGTCGCAGACGCACAGGGCCTCGAAACGGTCGTCGACAAGGTGATCCGCTACGAGACGCGTCAGCCGCACACCGCTTGGAAGCGTCGGATCAATCTGGTCGCCGGCGTCGGCGGGTTCGGCGCGGTTGCCGACTCGGTCCTGGAACTCTCGACCAACCAGTTCGTCGTGAAGGGGATTCCGTCGTGCTATGACGCGTCGATGACCTACGGCAGTTGGCAGAGTGCCTACTGCCCTCCCCCGCCTCGCTTCGGCAGCGCCGCGATCGATCGTTTCAACGACGGCTGCCTGTTCTGGATCTACATCGGTCACGGAAGTCCGGGGAGCGTCGCGCCGGTCGAAACGCCGACGGGGCGCTATCGCGTGCTCGATTCGGACGACGCCCGGCGTTTGGCATCGCNNACCGATCGCGATCTTCCTGGCCTGCTACACCGCCGCCTATGACTACAACAGCCGCGGCCCGTGTCTGGCCGAAGCGATGCTGGAGCGCCCCGACGGTCCGGTCGCCGTGCTCGGCGCCAGTCGCGTTTCGATGCCGTATGCGATGGCGGTGATGAGTCACGAGCTGATGGAGGAGTACTTCGCGGAGCGCCACGCGACCCTCGGCGAACTGGTGCAGCATGCCAAACGTCGCTCGATCCAAGGGAACGGCGATCCCGACGACGGGCAGCGCGCGCTGCTCGACGGCCTGGCCGGCGTCTTCAGCCCGACACGCGACGAACTCGATGCGGAACGGACCGAGAACCTGTATCTGTTCAATCTGATCGGCGACCCGCTCCTGCGACTCTCCTATCCGCGTCCGATCGAACTCGAAAGGCCCGAGCGAGTCCAGTCGGGTGACGTGCTGACGGTCCGAGGGAGCTCGCCGATCGCCGGCATGCTGTCGCTCGATCTGTCGTATCGCCGCGATCGCCTGACGTTCGACTTTGCCGGGCCAGCCGCGTTCGACGAATCGGATCCGTCACTCGACGAGTTCGACGCGACCTATCGCCGCGCCAACGATCGAACGCTTCAGGTGGTGGAGCGACCGATCGAGGCGGGACCGTTCGAAGTGACGATCACGGTGCCGGAGTGGGCTCGCGGCGCCGCGGTGATTCGCGCGTTCGTCGCCGGCGAGCAGGAGGCGGCGCTCGGCTCGGTCGATCTGACGATCCGCAAGCCGCGCTGAGCGATCCGTGCCGCTGAGATTACGGCACGAGAGAAGTCGCCTCGCACCGAGCTGCCGTCGGACGTCGGGAAACGGTTTCTTCCGCGGAAGGCCTGGGCGATACTGACCGGTCGCTCGCCCCGTCTCCCGGTTACGTTCCCGCTCGGAGTCCCACCTGCCATGCCTTCCCGACACCTCCGCGCGCCGATCGCCGTGGCGCTGCTGACGATGCTCTTCCCGCTCGGTTCGACTCCGGCTCAGCCGCTCGAGCTGACCCTGCGAAGTCGTTCGGCGGCCAGCAACGGACGCTTTCTGATCGAGCATCGGGACGAGCGATGGGAGGGAGCGCGAACGGCGGTGATCGTCTGCGACATGTGGGACGCTCACCATTGCCTGAACGCGGTCCGTCGCGAGCAGCAGTTGGCTCCGCGCGTCGACCGGTTCCTGCGATCGATGCGAGAGCGAGGGGCACTGATCGTGCACGCTCCGAGCAGCTGCATGGAACCGTACGCCGATCATCCGGCTCGGGCCCGAGCGCAGCAGGCTCCGCGAGCCGCGAATCTCCCCGACGAGATCGGCGTCTGGTGCTACTCGATTCCGTCCGAGGAAGCGGGCGTCTATCCGCTCGATCAGACCGACGGCGGCGAGGATGACGATCCGGCGGAGCACGCGAAGTGGCACGAGCAGTTGGCGAGTCTGGGCCGCAATCCGCTCGCTCCGTGGCAACGGCAGATCGACGCGATCGGAATCGATGCGGAGCGGGATGCGATCAGTGACGATGGCGTCGAGATCTGGAACCTGCTCGAAGCGCACGACATCGATCAGGTGATGCTGCTGGGTGTCCACACGAACATGTGCGTCCTGGGGCGACCGTTCGGCCTGCGTCAGATGGCTCGCAACGGCAAACGAGTCGTGTTGGTTCGCGATCTGACCGACACGATGTACAACCCGCAGCGCTGGCCTTACGTCAGTCACTTCGCGGGGACCGATCGGATCGTCGAGCACATCGAGAAGTTCGTCTGTCCGACGATCACCAGCGATCAGGTCCTCGGCGATCGCGAGTTCCGTTACGCCGGGGATCACCGGCCGCATCTGGTCGCGCTGGTGTCGGAGGACGAATACGAGACGGCTCGCACCCTGCCCGAGTTCCTGAACCAGGAACTCGCCTCGACCTTTCGGACGTCGATCGTCTTCGGTCGACCGGACGACCCGTCCGACCTGGCGGGCTGGCGCGAACTCGATCGAGCCGACGTGATCGTGTTGAGCGTTCGCCGACGCACGCCGCCGGTCGAACAACTCGATGCGCTGCGGCGAGCGGTCGAGCGAGGGGTGCCGGTCGTCGGCATCCGAACCGCCTCGCACGCCTTCGCGCTCCGCGAGGGAGAGCCGGCCGAAGGGCGCGGCGTCTGGCCCGAGTTCGATCACCTGGTGCTCGGCGGCAACTACCACGATCACTACGGCAATCGGAACCCGGGCGATCCGCCGACGATCCTGCAGGTCGCTCCTGAGGCGATCGATCATCCGCTCGTCGCCGGCCTGGCGAGCGATGCATGGCCGACGACCAGCTGGCTCTACAAGACCGGACCGCTCGCGCCGGGAGCGACGCTGCTGATGACCGGACAGGTCGGCGAACATCTCCCCGAGCCGCTCGCGTGGACCTACGTCAATCGCTGGAGCGGGCGCGTCTTCTACACGTCGCTCGGCCATCCCGACGACTTCGACAATGCGAACTTCCGGACGCTGCTCCGCCGCGCCATCGTGCGGACCGCCGGTCTGGAAGGGGATGTCGAGCTGCCGATTCCGGGAGGGGTCCGAACGGCGGCCCCCCCGAGGATTCGAGGCGCGGAGGCGCTGAGTGAGGCGCCGAGTGAGGCGCTGAGGGAAGTCCGGAGGCGCGGTCGGAGTTCTTCTCACGGAGGGACTGAGGGAAGCGAGGGCGCGGAGCCCCCTTGCTGACGCGGCGGGCTGGGAGACGCGGCGGGCTGGGAGACTCGGCGGGCTGGTGACGCTACGAGGCGAGGCGGGCGGCTCGGTCTTCGCGTTCGCGGCGGCGTCTCAGGCGATGGAAGCGCAGCCCCGGGATCAGGAAGCAGAGTCCGGTGACCGCTCCCATGATCAAGTGACCGTAATCCGGAACGAGCGCCATCACCAGACTCGTGCCGAAAAGCGCCAACGCCTGGATGTAGAACGTTCCGCTGAGGATCGCTCCCTTGACCAGAAAGGTCGTGGCGGCGAACAGCGGGACGACCGGGCTGAGCTTCAGCGGCGGGAGACCGAGCATCCCTTCGAGCGGAAAGAGCGTCGCGGTCGCGATCATGCTCGCCGCCCACAGATGCGCGATCTGTCGCTCGACGAAGGTGACCGGGCCCAGGCGTCGGCGCAGCGCCCAGAAGACCGCCGCCCAGGTCCAGAGCCCGACGGTCCAGAGCAGGAAGAAGCTCATCCGACTCGGCGACTCGGTCCACTGCAGCAGATTGGTCGCGGCACAGACGCTCAGCAGGATCAGGCTGTGCCAGGCCCACAGCAGCCCCCAGTTCTCGAGCACGCCGACATGATGCGTCTCGCGGAACATCAACGACACGACCTGCGTGAACCGGCCGCTGCGAGCCGAGATCTCGTCGTGCTGCAGATAGGCTTCGAGATCGTCGGCCAGAGCATTGGCCGAGGCGTAACGCAGATCGCTCGGCTTCTGCAGGCAGCGCAGGATGATCATCTCGAGATCGCGATCGATGGTGCGCGAGACGCTGCGCGGCGAGCGAGGATCCTGATCGAGAACCATCAGCACCGTTTCCAGTCCGGTTCGTCCCTGGAACGGCGGTTGCCCCGTGACGCAGTGATAGAGGACCGCGCCCAGACTGTAGACATCGCTCGTCGCGTCGATCCCGGGGCGCCCTCCTGCCGCCTGTTCGGGCGACATGTAGGCAGGGGTGCCGACGACCGCGCCGGTGCGAGTCAGCGATGCGGCGTCGCCGAGATCCTTGGCCAGTCCGAAGTCGGTCAGGTACGGCTTGCCGTCCCGATCGAGCAGGATGTTCGAGGGCTTGATGTCCCGATGCAGGACCGAATGCTCGTGGGCATAGGCGACGGCGCGGCAGAGCGGCACGAGCAGCCGCGCCGCCTGTTCGTTATCGAGCGGACCTTGTGCCAGACGCTGCGCCAGCGTCTGGCCTTCGATCAGCCGCATGCTGATGTACGGCCGACGCTCCGCCTCGCCCAGTTCGAAGACCGGAACGATGTACGGATGATCGAGTCGCGCGGCCGCCTTGGCCTCGGCCTGGAAGCGAGCCCGATCGACCGCCGACGCCAGGTGATCGATCAGGATCAGCTTGAGAGCGACGATGCGATCCAGACTCACCTGGCGGGCGCGATAGACGATCCCCATGCCGCCGCGCCCCAGCTCCTCGATCAGCTCGAAGTCGCCGTAGCAGGCGGGGGTCGCCGCTTCAGGGTCATCCCGTTCGGCGGTCGATGTCCGCGCAGGATCCCCTTCGTCGGTCCGACCGGCCATCTCGGCCAGCAGGACGATCGGCCAGACCTCGGCGAGCGAGCGTTCCCATTCGGGATGCTCGGCGACCGCATCGGCAAGCTCGATCCGCTCTCCCCCTCGCAGCCGATCGGTCAGCTGCGACACCCAAACGGCAAAACGCTCGTCCGGGTCGGACGGGAACTCCATCGTCACGGCAGGATCGGCACTCACGCGAAACGACTCCCGGTTCCCGATCGGCGCTGACCGACTGCGAAGCAGCGAACGGAGTCGGCAGCCGGCTCGCGACGAATCAGGCTTCGCCGGCCGCGGCGCGACGGATGCGACCGACCATCGCAAACAGGCCGTTGCGACGGTTGGCGCTCAGATGCTGGCTGAGCCCCAACCGCTCGAAGACCTGATGGACATCGTAGTCGAGGATCTCGGCCGAAGTCTTGCCGGAAAAGGCGGCCAGGACCACGACGAGCAATCCCTTGACGATCAGCGAGTCGCTGTCGGCCAGGAACTCGAACGTCCCGTCAGCATGCTGCCGCGGGACGAGCCAGACGGTACTCATGCAACCCTTGACGACATGCTCGGGGATCTTCAGGTCGGCGGCGAGCGACGGGATCTCGCGGCCCAGCTCGACCAGATACTCGTACCGCTCGTCCCAGTCCTCGAGCCCCTCGAACTCCGCTTCGATCTGCGAGAGCGTCACGGGGAAGGTCGAACCGCCTGTCATCATGCCTCGCCTGACCGAAACGAATCGAGCGGCCGGCGGAGGCGACAGGACGCCTCGGACTTGCGCCCGACCGCGAAAAAGGAAGAGGGGTGCCGCGAGCCGAGGCCCGAGGCACCCCTCGTGTCCAGTCATCCTAGTCCGCTCGCCGCAGCCTGACCATGGCGCGACTCGCCAGGTCCAGCANNTCCAGCGCGACTCAGCGGGTCCGTGGCGACTCAGCGGCCGCGGCCGCCGTTCCCGTTACCGCCGCGTCCTCCACCATTACCGCCGCCCGGTCCACCGTGGTTACCGCCTCGGTTGCCGCCGTTGGACCCGTTGCCGTTTCGATCCGGGAAGTAGATCGATTCGACGCTTCGGCGTCCCGATCCGATCCGCCGCGGCTCCGGAGCATTCCGCCCGCTCGGCGGAGCGACTCGATGGTCGTCGTGGCCATGGCGATGTCCATGACCGATCGAGCCGATGGGGCGCGGCGGGTCACAGGTCGGGTTCGGTCGCCCGAAGTTCTGGTTGCCGCCGAGCGAGATCCGCAAGGTGGTCGAACCGACTCCGAAGCCGATCGACGGTCCGACCGGGAACGACGAGCCGTGGTGAAGCCCGCCGCTGCCGAAACCGGGTCCGTACGGATCGATGACGTGAACCGGAGGCCGGCCGATGACGACCGCACGATCGAGTCGATCGATCTGGTCGGCCAGGTCGACCAGCGCCCGATCCATCCGTTCCAGTCGCGCCTGCAGCGCGTCGACGTTGCCGCACAGTGGCGGATCCCAGCCGCGAAGCACCCGCAGCTCCGCCTGCTCGATCACTCCGATCAGGTCGAACATCCCCTGCTCGATGCCCCGCAGCTCGCGCCGCAGATCGGCACAGCCGCAGTTGGTCCGCGCCCTTGCCTCGAGCTCGGCCGCTCGATCCGACACCACGCACGCCGCTCCGACGATGTCGCTCGTCAGGCGCGAGTGAGCGAAGACGCGGTCGGCGTCGCGAGCGAAACCGATCGCTTCCTGTTCCAGACGGTGAGCGGTCGAGGCGACCAGCTGGTGATTGGCCCGAGCCGATCCCGCGCCCAGCAGTCCCGCAAGCAGAGTCACTCCCAGAGTCAGCATGTGGCGGGCATTCATCGCCTCACCCCCCTTCCCTTGCAATGCGTCGTGTCTCGCCGCGAAGAGGACCGTTCGAGAAGTCGGTCGAAGAACCCGCGGCCGAACATTCCAGCGACACCTTCGGTCACGACGGGACAGCGCCGCACAAGATCGTCGAGAAACGGTTCAACTTCGCTCGCCGATTCGCCGGGGATGACAGCATCCGGAGTGCTGGCATTCCGGCGACTTCGCCTCGGATGGGCGGGGGTGATCAAGCCCGAAAACGAGTCGGTCGATACGATCTCCGGACCCGCGTCCCGCCGCGCCCCCACTGCGCTCCCGTCGGAGTCACCGACCATGCAACTCGATGATCTGGAGAACGCAGCGAAGCTCGGCTTCATGTGGATCGGCTTCGGAACGGTCGTCGGCTTGGCCGCCAAGGCGATCATGCCGGGGCGCGACCCTGGAGGGGCGGTGGCGACCTTGCTGATGGGGGTGACCGGAACGGTGATCGGCTGCTCGCTCCTGAAGTTCTTCTACCCGGCGGTCGAGGTCTCTCCGATCAGCATTCTCGGCTTCTCGGTCGGAACCGGCGGCGCGTTCCTGATTCTCGCCTTCTACAAGGTGCTCGGCGGCTACTGGTTCACCGAAGGGGAGACCGGCGGGCAGCCTGAAGTGGTGCGGGCCCGCGCCCGGGCTCGCCAGCGTCGGCGCATCAACGAAGCGCAGCTCGACGATTAGGTTGCTGCACCGCGCTGCACCGCACCACACCGCGCCGCACTGGGGACATCTCGGCGACTGCCGGTCCTCGCGACCGCAAGGGGCTGTGAAATCGAGCGAGCTTCTGGTGTGCCGCTCGCATCCGATCGCGCTCGATCATCCGATCGCGCTCTCGCTCCGCTCGCCCTTCTCTTCTCGACTCCGATCGACTCCGCCCGCCGGTTGCCCGCGATGCTCGCGGCTCCGAGAATGAGGTTCGCCCGATCGCGTCGCCGATCCGTCTCGCGAGGAGCCTCTCTTGCTCGAACGCTATCTCGGTCCCGACCGCTCCCGTTCGCTCGAATGGGAAAGTCTCTCGCACGGGGCGCCGACGATCATCGGCCTCGCGCTGATCGCCGCTCAGGCGATGTCGCACCCGCTGCGCGATCCCGATCGCCTTTCTCCCGCCGCCCGTTGTCTGCTCCATCTGGCTCGGCATCGCGGCACGCTCGACGTGCGCGGAAGCAACGACACGTTCGAACGGGCCGATCGCCTGCTGATGGTGCATGTCGATCTCGAGGACGATCGGACCGTCGTGCTCCGGACGCCGGGAAATGCCCGAGGGACCATTCGGTTTCTCGAGGGGCTCCGGGAACTGTGCGAAGCGGGACTGGTGCTCCATCATCTGCAGGGAGAGTTCACGCTCTCGACGCGCGGCTTCGAGGTGGCCGAGCAGGTTTCGGCCGACGGACTCGACGATCTGCTTGCCGCCGCGCACCCGGTCACCTGAACGGCTCGTTGCCGAGCCGTCCGCCGTCCCCCCTTGCCTCGACTGTCGTTCGACCGCCGACCTCGCTCGGCCCTGGTACCGAGTCGTTCCCTATCCGGAGTTTCGCTCGATGTCGTTCCCTGCGTTCGATCGCCGTTCGCCGCTGAGTGCGGAGCCCCGCCTGTCGCGTCGCGTTCGCTCGAGCTTCGCGCTGCTGCTCATCGTCGCACTGGGCCTCGCGATCGGCGTCATTGCCGAACCGCTCGGCTCTCTGTCGAGTCGCGCCGCGGCTCAGGAGACGGCGACCGAACCGGCGATCGAAGCGAACGAGTCGGCGACCGAGGAGCGTCCTACCGAAGTCGAACGACCGTTCCTGTGGAGGTTCCGTTCCCCCGCGGGGACCGATCAATACCTGCTCGGGACGATCCACGTTCCCGATGATCGCGTGCTGAAGCTCCACGAGCGGATCGATGCGGCGCTCGACCGAGCCGATTCGATCTTCGTCGAAGTCGCTCCGGCCGATCAGCCGCGACAACTGGCCGCGATCACGATGGCGGACGGACGGAAGGGGGCCGACCTGCTCGGCAAGGAACTGGCGGCGCGAGTCGATCGACAACTCGGTGCGCTCCGCCCCGGCCTCTCCACCGCCTCGCTCCCCGCGTTCAAGATCTGGGCCTGGCCGCTGATCCTGCCGAACCTCGAAGCCCAGCTCAGCGACGAAGAGCAGTCGGTGATGGACATGATGCTCGTCGAACGAGCCGAGAAGGCAAAGAAGCGCGTGGCGAGTCTCGAGGATCCGCTCGGACAGCTCGCCGGCTTCGACCGCCTGACCAAGGAGGAGCAGCTGCAGTTTCTCGAAGTCGCCCTCGACGGCATGGAAGAGGACGACGCCGATGACGAGGACGAACTGGGAGAGCTGGTCGATGTCTATCTGCGCGGCGACGGCGATCGGATGGACGCGGTGTTTCGCGAGGAGTTCTTCGACGACTCGCTCCCGCGCCCGCTCGCCGAGAAGATCTTCGCCGCGCTGATGACCGATCGGAATCAGGCGATGGCCGACACGATCGATCAGGTCGTTCGCGAACAGGGGAACCGGGTCCATCTCTTCGCGGCCGGCGCCGGGCACTATGTCGTCGGCCCGACCGTGATCGAACTGCTCGAGAAGAAGGGATACGTCATCGAGCGGATCGAATGACGTCCGATCGTCATGCCGCGCCCGGAGTCACTCGGGCCAGACACCGTCGACGATCGGCCGGAGTTCGAGTCGGCTCGGGTCGATCTCGACGTGGCGGATCCGCTGTCGCTTCCAGGTGTAGGTGATGTGCAGGTGCCCGTCGGCGGTCGCGATGATCGCCGGATAGGAGAACTCGGCTCCCGCTTCCTCGACCAGCACTCGCGCAGCGGACCAGTTCGAACCGTCGTCGGAGAGAGCGAGATTCAGAGGCGAGCGGCCTCGCGGCGTGTGGTTGTAGACGAGTGCATGGCGCCCCGGTGCGAACGTGACCGCATCGATCCCCGAGTTCGGATTCGGCAGCTCGATCGTCGTCAGGCCGGTCCAGGTCGCCCCGCCGTCGCCCGAATCGGCGGCGGTGATCCGCCCGGCCGTCTTGGCTCGGCAGAGCATCCGGATGACGCCGTCCGGGAGTGTCAGGAAGGTCGGCTGGATGCTCTCCAGCTCCCCGCGATCGTTCAACGCTTCCGATGCGATCCAGGTAGCTCCGTCGTCGTTCGATCGCTCGATATGGACTCGCCAGCCGTCATGCTCGGAACTCGAACCGCTGAGCCAAGCGCCGTCGGCGGTCCGGATCGGCTTGTTGCGGATCGGCCCGAGGATCCCCTCCGCCAGTCGCGAGGCGTCGCTCCAGGTCGCTCCGTCATCGGTCGAGTGCTTCACCATCCCCCACCACTCGCTCGGACTCGGACCGACCTTGTAGTAGAGGGACAGGCGATCGGCGTGTTGGACGAGGACCGGATTCCAGCAGGGATATCGCTCCCCCGAGGCCTGTACGCCGTCGGCGACCGAGACCGGCGCGGACCAGGCCCCCTCTTGTCGTCGCGACACCCAGATCTCGACGTCGGGATCCTTCTCTCGCGTTCCGCCGAACCAGGCAACGACCAGCCCTGACGGCGTCTCGACGATCGTCGACGCGTGACATTCGGGAAACGGAGCGTCGTCGTAGATGAACTCGTCGACGATGACTCCGCCGCGCTCGCTCGCGTCGCCGCCGGAGCCTGACTGAGCCGCGGCCGGAGCGGCGACGAGTGCGACGAACAGGAACGCGACGAACGCGAGCTTAGCGAGAGCGCTGCGACGAAGCGATCGAAGCGGTGCGCAGCAGGACCGAGGGCACAGCATGATCCGATCTCCGGCGGTGGGCGAACGGGAGGGAGCGAGTGGGGCTCGCTGCCGGGCAGTCTATCGCAACCGGGGGCGCGATGCCCGTTACTCGAGCGACTTCGCGCCGCCACCGAGACAACACGACATGGCGTTCGTCACGGACTCGGCGAGTCCACCCGGCTCCGCGGTCCAGAGAGACCAGAGAGGCTCCGTGACCATCGGGTTCCGGATGGTCACCGAGCTGCGGAGTCGAAAGCGATGCGAATCTCGTCGAGCATTCGCGACGCGCGTCGCGCAATCGACGGCTCAGTCCGGCTCCCCCTGCGGGGCTCGCGTCGTGTTGCCTTCACCATCGCGCTGACGACGTCGCGCCTCGTCACGCATCCGGCGGATCTCGCTGCGGATGTCGCGAGGCTCGTACTCGAAGTCCGAACCGAGCAGCTCGGTCAGCGTCTCGCGCTGACTGCCGGTCAGTTCCTTGAGCAGCTTCTCGCGAGCTTCCTTCTGCAGACGCTTGATGTCCGCTTCGAGCTCTTCCTGAATCTCGCGGCTCCGAGTCCGCAGTCGCTCGCGATCCTCGTCGGACAGCTCCAGCGCGTCGGCGATCGGACCGTCGAAGAGCGCTTCACCGAGATCCGACGTCTTGAGCGCCACATGACGACCGAGCTGTTCGAGACGCTTCTGCTGGTTCGGCAGGAGCACTTCGTTGATCCGCCCCATCATCTGCGTCCGGACCGACTCGACCTGCTCCTTCATCTGCTTGGCCTTCTCGGGGTTGAAGCCCCCTTCCATCAGGCTGCGCGTCGTCTCCTGCATCTGCTTCTGAAAGTCGCGCTGGATCGACTGGATCTGCCCCCACTGACCGTCGTCGAGACCGAGCTCGCTACGGATCTGCTGATCGCCGAGCAGGCCGAGCGGATCGGGCCCGCCGGGACCTCCGCCGATCCCCGTGCTGAACGCGAAACCGCCGGCTCCCATCGACGGCGCCATCATGATCTGGACCGGGCCGTTCCCCGAATCGAAGGCGAACGCCTGCGTCTCGCCGACCACCACCTCGCCGCTCTCGTCGCTCGCGACGTTCGACTGCACGACGACCACGCCCCCCTGCTGCCCCTGAGCCGGCTCGTCCTGAGCGATGACCGGCGAGATCGAGACCGTGAGCAGCAGGCCGGCAAACGACATTCGTCCGATCATCGACATGACAGTGGGACTCCTGACAGGGGCGGGATCCGGCAAGGCCTGGCGAGTCGCGTCGAAGCCGGCCGGACCGATAGGGACGAGCGCTGGAGAGGCAACCGAGGGGGGTGCTCACCGGCTCGGACGGATGAACAGTTTCCGCTTCCGGTCCGTTCTTTCAAGATCAAACCGGTGGTGCCGATCGGATAGACTGGATCGAGGACCGGTTCGAGCCCATCTCCCCCCACTTCTCACCGATACGGAGCTGTCGGATGTCCGATCGACTGGCCAAGCTGAAGCGACTGTTGTCGGAGGTCGAGGCGGAGCTGCAGCAGCTCCCCGAAGTCGATCCCGAGACGGCGTCGCTGCTCGAACGCCTGTCGGGCGAGATCGACGAGGCGCTCGAGCAGGCCGATCCCGAGAAGCTCAAGGAGAACGAAACCGCCGGGCTTCTCGGCGAGACGATCTCGCGGTTCGAAGCGGAACATCCGCGACTGACCGATCTGATCAGCCGTCTGACCGATGCGATGGGGCAGCTCGGCATCTGACGAGCCGCGCGGCGAACGGACTGACGAAGCGTTCGATCCCGCCCCTGAAACGGCTCGAACGATCCCGAGCCCCCGATCGGCACATCCGGAAGTTTTGCCGTCGAGCTTCGTCGCGAAGGATAACGGGAGCGATAGTGGAGAGCGGCGATCGTCGCCCTCCGTCCCTATCGCCCCGGTCTTCGGGCCGGCTCTCGCAAGCGAGCTCTCTGATGTCGATCGACGGCGTCGTCAGTGCGGTCTCCGCCATGCAGCAGAACCGAGTCCTGTCGAAGATCTCGTACGAGGTCGCCGGCAAGCAACTCGATGCGGTCGAGCAGCAGGGACAAGCGGCGGTCGAACTGCTGGAAGCGGCGGTCGAGCTGCAGAAGGATGCCGTTCGCGGCAAGCTGCTCGACGTGCGGGCCTGATCGCAAGGTCGCTCGCAATCTCCTGGCCGCACGGCGGCCGAAGCGAAGCGATGCCCGCGTGAATTCGTCCGATCGATTCAATCGAACGTGATCGGCGGAACGGTCGTCGAACCGCCGGCCGTCTCGATCGTCCGCATCGCGACGGCTCTCCCGTCGACCACCGGCTCGAGCGGAACGAAGAGCTTTCCCCAGGTCGCTCGCAGCTGACGAGAGACCGGATCATCATCGGCGACGTTCTTCGACACGACGAGCAGGTCGTAGCTGCGCCCTCCGGCCACCGTCGCTCGGAATCGCCCCTGATCGTCGACCTCCAGCACCTCGCCACCGAAGGTCCTGATCAGCGCCGCGTCGGCCGAGTCGGCACCGTCGCCGTCGCTCGGATGGAACGACGCGCCGTTCGGTCGGACGTCGGGCTGCGAATCGACCGGGACGAGCAGGACGAGGCTGCCGCTGTCCGGAACGAGCTGGTTGTTCTCGCGAGGCATCACGGCGCCGGTGACGACGCACCGCGTCCGGGTCGGGCGAGCGGCGACGGACGTCTCGCCGCGGCGAACGCTGATCCGACCGACCATCACGCCGAAGACGAAGAAGAAGCTCGCGACGACGACGATCAAACCGCCGAGCACATAGACCGCGCGGCGCGGCATCGTCAACGGCGGATCGGCTCGATGAGGCCCGATCGGCATCGACGCCCGATCGACGCGCACCGTCGAAACGTCGATCACCGGCGCGTCGAGATAGCGATCCTCGTCGTCGTCGGGAGCGGCCTGAGCCGCAGCCGAATCGAGCGGGAGCGAGGCCGAGCCGGAGGGATCGGAGGGGTCAACGGACGAGGCGGACGGCGTCTCGCCCCGAGACGATTCGACTCCCGGGATCAGGATCTCGGCACCGCAGAGGGGACAGTTCTTGCGCGCCCCTGCCTTGTGTGACCCGACCTTGAGCTTGGCATGACACGAGGAGCACTGGAAGCGGATCGCCATCGCCGCGCGTCACTCCTCGATCCGGTCGGAAGGGCCGGAAGGAGCCGCATCGTGCTCGGCCGCCTGCCAGCCGAGCAGGCCGACCAACAGGACCAGATCGGTCAGCACGCCGACCAGGATGATCGCCCCCGCTCCGCGGAGCGTCCCCTTCTCGACCGCCGAGAGGCTTTCGGCCGCCAGCATGTTGGCGCTGCCGACGATCGCCAACAGCACGACAAGCACCGGCAACGCCAGAACGGCGGCTCGAAGTAGCGATCGATGCAACGACATGCGACGGTTCCGCCGGAGGGGTTCACGGGAGCCGATGCATCTTGATCGCCCCATCGCGGAAGGTCAAACCACTCGCGTCCCCCTATCGCACCCAACCCGCGCAGTGCGACCGCTCCGTCGTAGTGCGACCGCCCCCGGTCGCACCGAATCGGCTTTGCCCCTGCGTGGCCCCGGCTCGTCCCGAGCCGAGGGCGAGCGATGGTGACACCGGAAACACTGCGCAGCCTCTCGAACGACCACTACCGCACGGCCGCGCGTCGGGGACGACGCGGGCCCACACCGGGGCGACGCTCTCGAGGTACGACCGAGGTCGGTCGCGGCGCGGCGGGTGCCGATTCGGCGATGCCTTACCAATCGATCCGGATCACTTCGCCGTCCTGGCGATCGAACAATCGCTTCAGGAGCAACGCATCGATCGAAAGTGGCGCCAGACGGACCGAGCCGTCTCCGAAGCCGAACAGGATGCCGTCCTCGCGCGCTCCGATCAGTCGAGCGAGCGGATCCATGTCGACGTCATCGAAGTCGTCGGGCCGAGTCCAGATCACCTGCGACTGGTCGTTCACCTCGACCAGCATCACGGTATTGGAGGTCCCATCGAGAATGTTCTGGAAACCGATGCCCCGAGGGGGCATCTTCGGGTCCTGCTGCGGTTCTCCGGGAGCGAACAGGCCGTTCTCGGTGGCATTGCCGAGATACGGCGTCTGTCCGGTCGTCGGATCGTTGCCGGGGCGAGCGTAGATCGCCGGCATCCGCTCGATCAGCTGCCGATTGTGCTCGCTGTCCCAAGGCTCGTCGAATCGGAACTCCTCGTAGAGCGCCTGTTCTTCGAGGTACGGCAGAAGATGGACGCGCCAGCTCAACAGCGGCCGCCCCTCCGGATCGGCATTGGCTTGGGCCGGCAGGCGGCTGTACGTCGACTCGTAGTTGTGCACCGCCAGTCCGATCTGCTTCATGTTGTTCTGACTCTGCACCCTTCTCGCCGCAGCGCGAGCCGTGAAGATCGTCGGCAGGCCGGTCATGACCGCCAGCGGCGCGATGGCCGGCAAGTCGGTCCCCGGGAAGGTCTGATGGACTTCCCACAGAAAGCCGTCGTCGACTCGCATCAGCGTCGCGGTGACCGGTTCGAGATCGGCCGTCAGCGCACCGACGCTCGGAATCGTGAGCGGATCGAAATCGAGTCCGGTCGTCCGGTTCAGTTCGTCGAGCCCGTTTCGGATCGTCATCATCACGACCGGATGGAACATCCGGATCAGCTCGGCATGATCCAGCCGCAACGCGACTCGGAGCCCGGTCCCCTGCATGTCGTCTGCCGCGAAACGATTCGCGATCTGCGAGTGCTCGCCCAGGTTGGGAACGCTTCCGGCGCGGCGCACATGACCGATCGCCGCATTGCGGAAGGGGGAGACGACCAGTTCGCGTTCGGTCAGCGCGAACGCGAGCGCAAACGGAGCTTCGCCGGCCGGATCGGCGATGACGAACTTCGTTCCCGCATGCTCTTCGGTCCGGAGCCGGAGATCGGGAATCCCCTGTTCGACGAGACCGACGACTCGGTCGAAGACCAACCGAGCGGCCTCGGGATCGCGCACCTTGACGACACCGACCCAGCCGGTCACCACACCCCCTTCGGTCGGTGCCGCATAGATCGCCAGCGTGTCGGCGAAGACCTCGTTCAGGATCTCGTCCAGACCGAAGCCGATCTGCGCATCGACGGCGCGCGAAATCTCTTCGAGCGCCTGCTCGGGTTCGATCGGACCGAGCCACATTCCGACGCCGCCGCCGAGCAGGCCCAGCGCCTCGAGTCCATCGAACTTCGCGACGATCGCGACCGGCGCATCGTTCGGAATGCTCTCGAAATCCTCGGGCAGCAACGGCGCGTCGGAGAGCGAGCGCGACAAGGGAGAATCGGCCGCAATTCCGACATGAGTCCGCACGGCATAACCGGTGGCGTCCAGGCCGGTGACCGCTCGATAGCGATCGACTCCCGCAAACGCCTGAATCCCCATCGCGGCCAGCATGCCGAGTTCGCCCGGCATCTCTCCCGCCATCCCGCCGCTCAGTTCGAGGGACCGCTCGACGTCGATGTACGAGAGAGTTGCGATCCGTTCGACCGCCAGCAGCTCTCGCGTCTCGGCCAGCCATGCCGGAGTCGGATTGCCGGTCCGCTTGATCAGCGAGCGGACCGGGTCTTCGCCGAGCGCCAGGATCAGATAGTCGCCGCGCAGACCGAACCAGACCAGCGGCGTTCCGGGTGAGGAGCGACCGGCGCGAAACGTGTCGCCGTCGATCTCCACGGTCTCGAAAGTCCCTTCCGCATCGGCAGCCAGCCGCTCGATCAGCCCCGCCGTCTCGTCGCGTCGCTCGCCCACCTTGATGATCAGCGCCGCATCGATCTCGAAACCATCCTCCGCGAGCTTCAGGTCGGCGACATAAGCACAGACCGGATGATCGATCATCGTCCGGATCAGCCGAGCGATCAGGTAGCGAAGCGTCCGATCGTCGTCCGCAAGATCGGGCAGGAACCTCGCCTCGCCCGCATCGAGCAGTCGGTCGATCTCACGACCGAACGCCGCTGCCTCGGGCCCCGCCAACATCCGTTCGGTCGCGTTTCCCGACGCGGGGTCGGCGGCCGTCGAACCGGACCAGACGGTGTAGTAGAGCGGGTCTTCCGGCGCGATCTGATCGAACCACGGATCGTGCGGCGCCGGAGGGAGCGAGACCGGCACGCCGAACGCTCCGGAAAGGAGCACGATCAGCAGCATCTCGAAGACGCCGAAGAATGCCATCGCCATCGGTCGGAACTCCGGTTCGTCGGACAGGTGAGGACGCCGTCGGTCCCCGGAAATCGGACGTCGCATGCGGTGAGGTCGCCGAATCGTCGCCTCACGATCGTCGTGCAGGAACGATCGTCGTGCAGGAACGATCGTCCAGGCGTTCGACTCAGGGAAAGTTCACCACTTCGCCGCCGGCGCGCGTGATCATCGCTTCGATCATCGACATGTCGGTCCCGGCATCGATCCAGCGGACGGCGCCGTCGGCCATGACCACCAGAAACCCGTCGCCGCGCAGGCCGGCCAGCTGCGACAGGAGCTCCATGTCGGGAACGAGATCGTCGGGGCGAGTCCACGGAACGACCGAGATGCCGTTCGCCTCGACCGCCATGATCGTATTCGACGTGCCGTCGGTGATCGCCGCCAGCCGGACTCCGACTCCGTCTTCGTCGTAGAGCGCTCCTTGCTGCCGGATGACGACGTACGGCGTCATGCCCGGCTCCAGGTCGACTCCGGGAGCCCGAAAGACGTCGGGCATCTGTTCGAGCAGTGCCAGGTTGTGCTCGCTGTCCCACGGTTCGTCATGCCGAAACCGGTCGTAGAGCGCGGCTTGATCCAGGTACGGAAGCAGCTGCACGCGCCAGCTCAGCAGCGATTTGCCTCGCGCGTCCTTCGTCGCCGCATCGGGAAACCGATTGAAGGTGTCGTGGTAGTTGTGCATCGCCAACCCGATCTGCTTCAGGTTGTTCATCGCCTGGGTCCGCTGCATGCCGGCCGGAACAAGCAGCGACAGCGGATCGAGATCGAGCTCGTCGATCGCGATTCCCACCATCATCAACGAACCGCCGACCAGCGCGACTTCGCTCCCGGGGAGCGAGAAGCGTCCGTCGATCGCCAGGCCGTCGTCGAGCGTGGTGATCGACAGCGAGTCCTCCGAAATGATCCGCTCGATCCACGCTCCGTCGGGAAGCGACGTCGCGGCGGCCAACAATCGCTCGAAATACTCCGGGTCGCCGAAACCGCGGCGCGAGTCGACCATGATCGCGAGCAGCGCAAATCGAAGCACTCCCGCCGGAGTCGTGAGCAGCTGCCGCAGATCGAGCTGCATTCGCAGCCCTTCGTCGTCGCCAAGCGGAGCCCGAGCGATGTCCTGACGCCGTCCGTCGATCCGATCGAGGACCGGCTTGAGCCCCGTCGGTTCGAGTCCGAGCAGCAGCCCGGCATCGGTCGACACCCACGCGAGCTCGAACGGCGCCGAAGTCGACATCGTGAAGCGGGACACCGGATGGTCGTGATAGGACGACCGAGCGAAACGCATTCGATTCCAGAACGGAGCGTTCGGATCGATCCCTTCGATCAGATCCGCCTCGATCCGTTCCAACTGCTCGCGCGCCTGGGCCGGATCGCGAATCGGCATCACGACCGACGCCCCTCCGAACCAACCGCCGTCGTTCGGTGCGTAGCGGAACGAAAGCCCCGGTCCGAAAGCTCTGCCATAGCGTTCGAGCGTTTCGACCAGTTCGTTCCGATTGCGTTCGGCCGAAGCGGAACCGGCCGGCAATTCGGCCGCCAGCGAACTCAGGCCGGCAAACAGATCGCTCCCCGTCGTGACGGTGAGCAGGCTGTCGGCGGCGATCGGCGGAAACTCGATCGGCTCGGTCCCCGGACGAAAGAGCCCGAGCAGGCCGGCCGGTGCCCCCTGCGATTCGATGAACATCCGACTTCGATATCCCTGGTCATCGAAGCCGACCTGCCACATCGCCCGCCCGGCTCGATCGAGTCCGGTCAGACGGAGCATACGTTCGAGATCGCCCGGCATCCCCTGCTCGTTCAGCAGCGTCACCGCTCCGGCAGCGTCGAGCGATACCGTTCCCCACGGACGATCGACCCGAGTCCTTTCGGCCAGCGCCTTCCATGCGTCACCGTCGCGCCGTTCGAGCCACCAGGCCAGCTCGTCGCGACCGCCGTACGTCAGGCAGAAGACCTCGCCGATCCAGCCGAACTCGATCGCCTTGTCACCGTTCGCTTCGGCCAGTCGCGAGACCTTGTGCTCGCCGAGTCGGAAACGTTCCAGTCGATTCGCGTCCTGCAGATTCTCGCGCAGCGCCATCTCGAACGCCTCGGCGAATTTCCCTCGCTCGATGGCGATGCCGGCCGCCGGACGACTGCGCATGTCGATCTCGACCGGGCGCATGTAGAAGGCGACGCGCGTTTCCAGAAGGGCTCGGGCCCCCCCTTCCCCTTGCCACATCTCCGCGACCCGCTCGGGCTTCGGCAAGTCGAGGTCGATCGGAATCGCCGACAGGATCGTGCCGTAGAAACGGAACGCTTCGTCATCGAGCACGCGTCGTTCGGCCGCGGTGATGCTCGGATCATCCGAGGGGCGCCCCGCCCAGACCGCGCCGAAGAGATGCTCGTCGGGGAGCCACGAGCGGAAATCCCCCTGAGCCGCGGCGACGGTCGGCAGGAGCAGCGACGCTCCGATCAGCGACGCCCCGAGCACGACCAGCCGCGACGCGGACCTCCGGTGCATGCCCCCCGACAGACCCGAGGCAGATCGACCTGCCGCCGCCTTGGCGCAAGCCCTCGTTCGCAGACCGACCATGCGAAACCTCCTCCTGCAAGCCGCGTCCCGAGCGGTCGACGCACGTCGACATCGCGATGCGGCGAACGGACGTCGGCCCGCATTATGGAGGAGCGATCGACAGGGCCACAACCTGACGCAGGAGATTCGCGCGAGCGAGAGACGAAAGACGAACCGCGGCGCGGGAGCGATCAGCCGAGCGGCGCGAAAGGTTCTCTTGCGGCGACGGCGCGGCGCGAAGAATGCGTTCGGATCCGAACGGCGAGCGATCAGAGCCGCAGCATCTCCATCGCCATTTCGAGAAACGCCTTCCGATCGAGAATCGCCCAGACGGAACTGCCGACCGCCAATGCAAGACCGAGTCCCAGGAGTGTCCAGCCGAGCGGCATCGGCGGCGTCTTCAACTCGCGCAGCTCGCGCTGCAGCTGCGATTCGATCCGCTTCCAACCGATCGTGTCCTGACGATTGCCGGCCGACACCAACTGAATCGTCCGCGTCCACGGCTGATACTCGATCGTCAACTGCACGTTGATCGACGGCAGCGTTACCGAGTCGCCCGCCCAGCGGGCATCGGCATCCAGACTCTGGACCACCGACGCGAATCGAGGACGAAAATCGCCGGGAGCGATGTTGTAGATCACGATCCGCGGCCGCAGCAGCAACACCGCCAGACTCAAACAGAGCGAATAGAGCAGCAGGAGCAGGATCCAGATGCCGCCCGGAAACCAACGGTTGGCCGAATCGGGAAGGAAGAGTTCGAGCGGCCCCGCGACCGCCACTCCGGTCAGGGCGATCCCGAGTGTCGCCGCATCGCGAGCCCCGCTCGTGACGAACGGACGGCGCGAAACATGAACGACGCCGAGCAGCGCCGCATAAGCGGCAAGCGGGCCGATCGCGACGAAGAAGTGCAGAGAATCCATCGCTCGCTCCGCCGCGGTCAGTCGCAGCCGATTGCCCGTTCCGAGGCGGTCTCGAGCGAACGGCCGACCGGAATCGTCAGCCGACGTCGACTCGCTCCCGCTCGACCCAACCGTATCGCCGTCACCGCGGACGGACAAGCGGGAGGCGGGACCGGTGCCGCCGGACGATCGTCACTCTCCGACGACCGAGAGCGCACCGCCGACATCACATCCGCGATGATATCGCTCCGGCGATCGGCTCTCGAGATGCCGCACCGTCGGTGTCGCTCCGGTGAACTGCAGCTCGCGACCGCCCGCTCGCCGCTCGAAAACCGACCGCGCATGAAAAAGCGACTCGCACTTCGACTCGAAGCGCGAGCCGCCTGATTTCGACAGCCCTTCGTCCGGTCGCTCAGGAAGCGGCGCGCGACGGCTTGGGGGGGGAGCACTGGCCGAGCGAGACGCCGCTGACCTTGGCGAACCGCTCCTTGGCGCCATCCTTCGAGAATCGGTAGCCGACGCGAGTCGGCTTGCCGCTCTGCGGACAGACGAGCATCACGTTCGACGCATCGATCGGCATCTCCTTTTCGAGACGCCCACCCTGCGGATTCCGCTGGCTCTTGCGCACGTGCTTGAAAACGCGGTTCACCCCCTCGACCAGCACCTTCGCGGCATCGCTGTCGACCGAGATGACCTTACCGGTCTGCCCCTTGTTGGCACCGGCGATGACGATGACGGTGTCACCCGACTTGATCTTCATTGTGGAGGCTCTCCGTCCTTCTGGGATCACGTAGTTTGCGGATTGCCGGGCGAGGTGTCAAGGGCGACCGCTCGAGGACGATTTCCGGCGAGACCCGAGCGTTCAGCGAGCCGGTTTTCTGAGGTAGCGGACATAGGTCGTCGGGAACTCGTCCTCCGGGCCGGCAGGCAGTCGCTCGGTTTCGGCCGCCGACCAATCCTCGGGGTTCCAGTCCGGAAACCGCGTCTCGCCGGTCACCTCCCCCTCGACCCAAGTCACCCGCAGTTCGTCGACGGCCGGCAGAAAGGCGCGGAAGATATCGGCTCCGCCGATCACGAACGCCGGCGATTCCCCTCCGGCCACCGCCAATGCCCGGTCGATCGAATCGACGACCTCGGCCCCCTCGATCCTCAGCGCCGGATCGCGACTGAGCACGATGCTGCGGCGCCCCGGGAGCGGCCGGCCGATCGAATCCCAGGTGCGGCGCCCCATCAGCATCGCGTGCCCCATCGTCATCCGGCGAAACCGCTGCAGGTCGCTCCGCAGATGCCACGGCAGACCGCCGTCGCGACCGATCGTCCCGTCTCGCCCCATCGCCACGATCAGGATCGGCTTCATACCGCCACCGGAGCCGGAATGTGGGGATGCGGATCGTACCCTTCGACCTCGATGTGCTCGTAGCGGAAGTCGTCGATCCGATTGACGGAGGGATCGAGTTTCAGACGCGGGAGCGGCCGCAGTTCCCGCTCCAGCTGCAGCCGAGCCTGGTCGAAATGGTTCCGGTACAGATGAGCGTCGCCGAGCGTGTGAACGAACTCGCCGCAACGCAGCCCGACGACCTGAGCGATCATCGCCGTCAGCAGCGAGTAGCTGGCGATGTTGAACGGGACGCCGANNTCGGGATCGCGGCGGATCCGCTCGATCACCTCGGCGATCTGATCGATCTCGCGTCCGTCGGGAGCGGTCCAACGACGCCACTGCTTGCCGTAGACCGGCCCGAGTTCGCCGTCGGCATCGGCCCACTCGTTCCAGATCCGGACGCCGTTCTCGCGCAGATA
>DMPQ01000401.1:16232-25434 GCA_003455945.1 Planctomycetaceae bacterium | reverse complement strand
GAGAAGCAGCGCGGCATCTCGGTCAGCTCGACCGTCCTCACCTTCGAATACGAAGGGCATCTGGTCAATCTGCTCGACACCCCCGGTCACCAGGACTTCAGCGAGGATACGTACCGGACGCTGATGGCGGCCGATTGTGCCGTGATGGTGATCGACGTCGCGAAGGGGATCGAGACGCAGACCGAGAAGCTCTTTCGCGTCTGCGCCCTGCGGCGCATTCCGGTCATCACCTTCGTCAACAAGGTCGACCGTCCGGGGCGGGGTCCGCTCGAGGTGCTGGCCGAGATCGAACACAAATTCGGCATCACCGCGATCCCGATGAACTGGCCGATCGGCATGGGGGCCGATCTGGCCGGAGTCGTCTCGGTCGAGACGCGCAAGGCCTATCTGTTCGAGCGGCAGCGCGGCGATCGGCGCATCGAGGCGGTCGAAATCGACCTCGAACGGATCGTCGGTCATCCCGACGTCGACGACGATGTCGCGGCAACGACGCTCGACGAGTTCGAGGTGCTCGAAGCGGCCGGGACCTTCGATCCGCAGCGGTTCCTGGCCGGCGAGATCTCTCCCGTCTTCTTCGGCAGCGCGTTGACCAACTTCGGCGTGGAGCAGTTCCTGCGGGGCTTCCTGCGCCTGGCCCCGCCGCCGCACGATCGCGAAGCCGACATCGGCCCGATCGACTCGATGCGCTCCGAGTTCGCCGGGTTCGTCTTCAAGATCCAGGCGAATCTCGACCCGAAACATCGCGACCGGATCGCCTTCGTCCGCATCTGCGCCGGGCGATTCCGCCGCGACATGGAGGTGCTGCAGAGTCGGACGGGGAAGAAGATCCGCCTGCGCCGCGCCCATCGCGTCTTCGGCCAGGAGCGCGAGACGATGGACGAGGCGTATCCGGGGGACATCATCGGCCTGGTCAACCCGGGCGAATTCCGCCTGGGCGATACGATCTGCGAAGGAAAGGCGATCAACTTCTCGCCGCTCCCGCAGTTCTCGCCCGAGAACTTCGCCATCCTGCGCTGCAAGGATACGCAGCGCCGCAAGCAGTTCCAGCGCGGCATGCAGCAGCTGCTCGAGGAGGGGGCGATCCAGGTCTTCAGCGACCCTCAGGGGATTCGGCAGGAGCCGATTCTGGCGGCGGTCGGCGAGCTGCAGTTCGACGTCGTCCGCTTTCGCCTGGAGAGCGAATACGACACGCCGACCTCGATGGAGGTGCTCCCGTACTCGCTGGCCCGATGGATCGAGGACGATCCCGAGCTGATCCAGAAGCTCCGCTTGCCCTACTCCGCGGCGATGGTGCGGGATCGAGCCGGCGGGCCGGCGATCCTCTTCCACTCGAAGTGGGATCTCGAGTCGACCGAGAAGAACAATCCGAACGTCAGGTTCTCGGTCGTCAGTCTGAACAACATCCTGATCGACGAGTGATCGGATCAAGGACGTTCGGCTTGTGCCGGCCGAGCTGTTCGACGCCTCGGCGCACTGGTGCCGGTCTTCCCTGCGTCCCTGCGTCCCTGCGTCTCGGCGTCTCGGTGATTCGGCGTCTCGGCCTATCAGCTTCGGCGAGCCGATTCCTCCCCCGCCGCGAACCGCTCCATCGCTTCGAGCGTCTCGCGGCTGACGTGATGCTCGATCCCTTCGCTGTCGTGAGCCGCGGTTTCGTCGCTCACGCCGAGCGCCTTCAGGAACCGGAGCACGATCTCATGACGCCGGCGCGACTGCTTGGCCAGTCGCTGTCCCTTGGCGGTCAGCTCGATCGGACCGTAGGGGGCGGTCGAGACGAGTTCTTCGCGCTGCAGCCGAGCCACGGTTCGGCTGACCGTAACGTGCGAGACCTGGAACTCCTTGGCCAGGTCGACGACGCGGCATGATCCCTTCGCCTCGATCACCCCGGCGATCGCCTCGACATAGTCCTCGGCCAACTCCGACGAGTGATCCTCGCGGGTGCGCGAATGCGAGCTGCGGGCGGGGCGTCGCGTCACGGAAACCGGTCTCCTGACGAAGATCGCAAGGTGGTCGAGGGGGGAAACGGACGATTGTATCCGATCCCTTCCCGACGTCGCAGGCCGGTTCGGCGCCGCCCACGACGGCTTCGGACCGCCTGCCGCGACTCGTTCGGCCTCGGAGCCCGATGGTGCGCCGGCGCGGCCGACTTGACCGATCCGTAACCTCGGCTACAATCGCCCGCCAGGATGTAGCACGTGCTACGGCGTAGCGGCGGCTACGCGGTAGCCGCGACTACGGACGGTCCTCGCTGCGGATTTCCTCGCCCGATCATCGGAGTCACCCCGTGTCGCGTCTCGAACCGTCGCGTCGGTCTTGTTCCTTGGNNCTGCTTCCCGCCGTGCAGATGGCCCGCGAATCGGCTCGTCGAACCACCTGCTCGGATCACCTGCGGCAGGTCGGTATCGCGCTGCATCTGCATCACGATACGGTCGGCTACCTGCCGGCCGGTTTCGAGAGCTGGCCGACCTCGGACGGGAGCGGTCCGGCCGACGCGGGAATCGACCCGATCACCTGGGACGGCGCACCCGGTTGGGGCTGGGCCTCGCGACTGCTCCCCTATCTCGAACAGCTGCCGCTCGAGAACCGACTCGATCNNATACTCGATCGGAACCGACCGATCTGGGACCCGGCGCATGCCTCGGTGATCGAAGCGACGCTGCCGATCCTGCTTTGTCCGTCGGTCGTCGGTCGGAGCGATCCGTTCGTCGCGGTCGACGAATCCGGTGCCGAACTGCTCCGTCACGGACGACCGATCCGACTGGGACGCTCGCACTACGTCGCGAACCACGGTCAGGAGTCGTGCTGGGACGGCTCCTCGGGAGTCGAGCGCGAGACGATCGTCTTCACCGACATCTACGCCGGAACGACGGCGACGGTGCGCGTCGACGGCGACACGTCGCGAGTCGCGGACGGTCCCTTCTTCCGCAACTCGCGAACGACGTTCGGCGAGGTGAGCGACGGACTTTCGAACACGATCTTCATCGGCGAGCACTCGTCGCGGCTGAGCGACAAGAGTTGGGCCGGAGTCGTGCCGGGAGCCTACGTGCATCCGCGTGAGTTGACTCCCGAAAACGCCGTCGAATCGGCGGCGACGCTGGTGTTCGCTCATGCCGGACCGAGCGGCGGCGAGCTGGACATCACCGGTTTTCCGATTCTCCATCCGATCAACTACCCGTCGCTGCATGTCTGCCAGATGGTTTCGGATCATCCGCAAGGGGGCCTGATCCTGTTCGGCGACGGGAGCGTCCGGTTCGTGTCGGAGTACATCGATCTGCTCACCTTCGCCGAGCTGTCGAGCATGAAGGAAGGCGAGGCGGTCGCATGGTGAGCGGCGCAACGCGAGGAAACGAACGTCGATCGCGGCGAACGCTGTTCATCGCCTTCGCGGCGACGCTGCCGATCGTCATCGCCGGATGGCTGTTGTGGCCCGCCGCTCCGCGCGTCGGTGACGATGCCTACCGACATCTGATCGCCATCGACTCGGCCTGCAGTCGTCGGGATACCGCGACGATCGAGCGACTTTGCGGAATGCTCGACCAGGCGGCAGCCGATCGAACGATCGATGACGCCGATCGTTCGCGACTGACGGCCGTTCTCGATCAGGCTCAGACCGGCGATTGGGAAGCGGCTCGTCGAGCCTGTCGCCGCTTGCTCGACGGCCGCGTGACGGTGCCGTAGATCAGCTCCGTCGAACCTCCACCGCCATCGCCCGCGGATGATCGGGGAAATGCCGCGGTAGCGAGCCGCTACTCGAGCGGGACGATCGGCGCCTTGCCGAAACCGTAGTCCGGATGATCGGTCCGGAAGTCGTCGATCGTCAGCCCGGAGTTGACGTGATGTTCGAGCACCCGGAAGTGCTCGAGCAAGGGAGGAATGCGGGTCGGGTTCGCCGCGTCGAACTCTTCCGCTCCTTGCCAGCCGGGCCAGTGGTACTTTTCCCATCGCATCGGAAAGAGCGTCTCGGCGTCGAAGAACATCTCGACGCGGTGATAGCCGGTCGGAGCCAGTTCGGCGCGTTCGGGATGGACGATCGACAGCCGATAGCAGCGGACTCCGTCCAGATCGGCCGCGTCGGTCAGTTCGACGATCGATGCCGGATTGCGCTTCGCCTGATTCAGATAGCGTTTCAACTGGCGCCGCAGATAGTCGAGGCTCAATTCGTCGACCGGATGTGCGCTGACCGAACGGGTGAACGCGTGATCCTTCGAGAGCGAGACGGTCGGTACGAGAGCGCCGAGCACCGTCTCCNNCCGTCTCCTGACGAGCCAGCATCGTCTCGCTCCCGTCCGGCTCGGTCCGGAAGAGAACTTCGCGCCCGCGAGCCGTGTCGGTCCAGAGCAAGCGGATCGCGAGCGGCTTCGAGAGCTGACGGAACGCGATCTCGGTCGGCGCTTCGAGTCTCCCGGCGATCCGTTCCTGCTTGATCAGTCTCCCTTCGACGTCGGCGATCGAACCGAGGTAGGTGTCGATCCGAGCGGCGAGCCCGTCGATCCGCTCCCAGCCGATCGCTCGCTCCGGTTCGCCGACGAACGACTCGCCCATGACGACCAACCGCGCGGCATTTCCCGTCGCGATCGGATCGGCCTCCGTCGATGCGGTTCCTGAGTTCCCCGGCGCTCCGGTCCCTTCCCNNTGGCCCGGCGCTCCGGTCCCTTCCGTCGCGACTCGATCGGCCGACTCGACCGATTCGATCGTGTCGCGTCCGGCGACGGAGGTCGACACGACGAGGTGAGGCGGCGTGATGACGGCGGCAAAACGCGGGGTCCAGGCGGCGCTGCCGAGCAGACTCAGTTGAAGTAGGATCCCGAAGCCGACGACGATCCGACCGACGCTCAGCGAGGGATCGTGTATCGGCGCGAGCTTCGGCGTCCCGACGCTCGACCGATTCGACGTTCCGCCGACTCGATACGGCTCGTAGTGCGTCAGTCGGACCGCGTCGCGATCGAGCACGTACTCGACGCCCCGCCATTGGATCCGACGGACGAACAACGCCGCGACCGATGCCCAGGCGTAGATCAGATAGGTGGCGGGGACGAGCCAGATGACGCGCAGCAGGTCGGCGATTCCCCGTTGCGGCAACGGCTCGCCCGTCGTCGCGGCGACCCGAGCGGCGATCCGCCGAACGCTCAGGTAGCCCCAGACCGCGGCGATCCAGAAGGCGACGCCGCCGATCGAGCCGATTCGGACTCGCCACGGATCGGCGAGCACCAGCCCCTGGAACAGTCCCGCCCAGGCGACTCCCCAGATCGCGACGGTCGCGACGGCGTGGCCGACGGTCAGCGGATAGGTCGACTCGTAGTGTCGCGACCAGGTGAGCATTCGCTTCAGGTAGGTGCCGACGAAACGGCGCGAACAGTGCTCGCGGTTGACCATCCAGGTCTGCGGGACGAATCGGACCTCGCGCCCCATCTCGGCGGCGACCTGAGCGATCGGTCCGTCGTCGATGATCGATCGTTCCCATCGATCGATCAGCCCGGTCCGTTCGATATCGTCGCGCCGCATCGCGCACGATCCGGCCCAAGGATGACCGAGCAGGATCGTCGGGACGCTCGCTCCCGCATTCCAGATGCTCCGGATCCAGGTCCCCGAGTCGTGATCATGCGGCTCGAACCACTGCGCTCCCGACACGACTCCGACGCTCTCGTCGCGTAAAGGACCGACCAGGCGGACGAGCCAGTCGGGATGAACGACGATGTCGGCGTCGACCAGCGCGATCGCCCGGACCGAAGAATCGAGACTGCGGTACGCCTGCGAGAGAGCGCTGCACTTCAGGCCGCAGGTCGAGCGGCGCTCGCGCAGCACCTCGACTCGGATCCGACCCTCGGCGAGTCGCGACAGCGCTTCGCGGACCGGAACCCAAGACGGATCATCGACCGAGTCGATGACGACGACGACCTGGTAGTCGGGATGCGTCTGTCGGCCGAGTGCTTCGAGACCGATCGCCAGATCGGGATCGGCTCCGCGGAGCGACAGGAGTACCGCGGTCTTGGGTAGCGGTCGCTCGTCGATGCGGTCTCGCTCGGCAAGCGCCAGTGAGGTCTCGACCTTGCGAGCCAGCAGACGCACGCCGACGAACTGCGCGACGGCCATCGCCATCAGCAGCGTTACGGCGATGATCAGCAGGACGAACGTCACGACTGGCGATTCCGGTGCGGCGGAGCGAAGCGGACGCGAGAAACTCGAACGAGGCCGAGTCGGTCGACCGTCAGGCGGTCAGACGTTCCTCGGGCGACTCGAGAGACCTCTCCATCATGGTCCGAGGTCGTTCCCCTCCGAAATGCTTTCTCAGCGGCGAGTCAGAAAGCTGCCGAGAAGCCCCAGAAACCTCGGGAGATCCCTGGCAAAACGACTCCAGTCACCACCGCGGCGCCGGCGCAGTCCGGCAGCCGTCAGCTCCCAATCGGCCGAGGCCCCCGAGACGACATGCTTGCCGCCGCCGACTCGTTCGTTGTGCCGTGCCTCGTCCCCCGTCACGTACGCCTCGAGCCGCCCGCGCTTCAGATGTCCGTAGTCGTGGTTCTGATGGACGGCGAACAGCGACGCCGTCAGATCGACCACCGGGACCGAAAGGGTCTTGGCGTGATGCACCATCCAGTTGTCCCAGTTCCCTCGACCGACCAGGAACTCGGGGAGCTCGCGGTACAGATGCCGCGGGAACGCGAAGTAGTCCTTGCAGACGACCGGCGCGAGCGAGCCGCGCCGCCGCGCCTCGGCGACGAACGACGTCTCCCAGCCGGGCGCGTCGATCGTCAGCGGCGACGTGACATCGAGATCGGTCCGGCGGCCGATCGCGAGAAAGTCATGATGCTCCCCGGCCAGCAGCCGACCGAGTACGTCGATCAGATCCGAGAAGAAAAGGATGTCGGCATTCGCGTAGATCAGCACCTCGCCCGTCGCTCGCTCGTGGGCTCGGGCGAACAGATCGTCCAGTCGCGGCGTTCCCGACGGACTTCGCCGAAGCGCTCCCAGATGCACGGCTCCCAGTTCGTCGCACGCCTCGGCCACTCCCGGATCGTCGCCGCCGACCAGCACCTCGATCGCCGGCGCGAGCCGCAACCAGCTGCGGATCGCATGACGCTGGATCATCCCGGTATGGCCCGAGAACGGCTTGGGAGTCGTGAAGATCGTCGCAAGCGGCTGCGTCAGTGCGTTACTCTGTCGACGCGCCACCAGGCGAGGTTCGGCAGCGCTCATCGCGACCTCCTCCGCGAAACCGACGCCTCGCGCCGTTCGGGGAAGGTCCGCAACAACGCATGGCGTCCGGAAACGGTCGCCAACCGTCGCAACTCGGCCGTCCGGTCGACGACCCAGCGCTTCAGCGGCTCGGGCGGAAGTTCCGGACGCCAGTTCGCCCACGGCGTCAGGTCGAGCTGCGCGTAGAAGTCGTCGCGATAGGGATGCGGGACGCCGAAATGCCACGGCTTCCGGTTCGTCGTGAAATGAACGACCGCCGGATCGACCACGGCGCGTCGGTACTCGTCGGCAGGAATCGGAGCCGCTTCGGCGCTCGGATACTCGTACAGATGCGTTCCGACGTTCCATCGCGGTTCGAGCCGCTTCCAATGCCCGGCGAGGACGACGTTCAGCGCGTACTGGTCCCAGCACCAGACGAATCGTCGATGCGTTTCGAGACACTCGATCGTCCGCTGCGCAATCCGTTCGCGACGCCAAGCGTCGAGGTCGATCAGCAGCAGCCCCGAGTTGAAGTACGGCTCGCGTCCGGTGAACCCCAGCCGCCGGTAGTTGCGGATCGGCGAGAAGACCGACAGGTAGGGACCGCAGCGCCGAAAGTTCGGCAGGGCGAGCCGAGCGTCGAACGCCGGACAGCCGACATCGACCGCCGCGGCGCACCACGCATCGTCCAGCGGCAGATCCCACAACCGCGACAGATCGCGACGGATCAGCAGGTCGCTGTCCAGATAGAGCACACGTTGTCGCTCGGCAAGCAACTCGCCGAGCATCAGACGGAAGTACGCGGTTCGCGAGATGTGGTGCGAGATCGGCAGTCCGCCCAGTCGATCCGCGTCGAACGGACGCCACTCGATCGCGATTCCGGCAGCGGCGCAGGTCGAGTCGATCCGCTCGCGGTTCATCGCCGAAATGCCACCGTCGANNGCCCGTCGACGAGCACCGCTTCGAGCCGACGACGCGGATCGAGCGTCGCCCCCGCCGAGCGAAGCGTGACCGCAAGACCTGCCGCATAGGCGTCGTCCGCACAACAGACGATGCGCACCGTCCGCCGATCGCTTGAGACCGCCGCTCGCGAGGTGTCGGGCGTCGTGACGACCGGAGCCTTCTCGTTCGAAACGAGCGAAGGGTCAGCGCTCATCGGCTCCCTCCCGTCGTCGCGATTCCCGTCTTCGGTGCGACGTCGACCGCGGGCGAGGCATCGGGCTTCGGCATCGCGCGCCGGCGACGCCACAGCGTCCAGCGGCGAACGAGCGACAGGCCGCTGCCGACCAGCGGCAGTCGCTGCCAGCGATCGAGCACCGCATGCGCCTGATCCAGATGCGACCGGACGTAGGCCAGCTCGCGGCGCGCCTGAGCCAGTTCCGATCGAAGCGCCCCGAGCTCGTCGCGACCGAGGTCGGGGTGATCGGGATAGAGCGTCGCGAACGGAAGGCCGGGCCCTGCCGGATAGCTCCCTTCGCCGCCTGCGATCACCGGCAGCATGCGCCGCGTAAACTCCCAAGGGGCTCCCGTAGCGATCCGCTCCAGCGCCTCGCGATGCAACTCGATCAGCAGATCGGCCATCCGATCGGTCGCATCCGGTCGACTCCAGAGCGCATCGTCCAGCAACGCCTGTTGCCACGCCCAGCGCCGCGATCCCGACGCATCGCGCAGCGTCATCGACTCGAGCGTCGGAGCGATCCGATCGGCATCGGTGATCTGCCAAGCGGCCGGAACGAGCGACGGAACGCCGTGATAGTCCAGCAACGCCACCGGCTTGCCGAGCAGCATCGCTTCGCGCATCGCGGTGGACGGCGTCGTCACCACCAGATCGGCTCNNCGAGTCGAGCGGCGAGATCGTTGCCGGTCAGATCGTCGAGTGCATTGCGGACGCCGAGCCGTTCTTCCAGGCCGGCGGTCAGCCGCCAACTCACTTCGAACCGAGGCCGTTCCGCCGAACCGTTCGCGGCTGCTGCGCTGAAGTAGTCGCGCAGATCGGCCAGCGAGCGCGCCGTCGTCTCGATCTGCTCGGGGG
>DMPQ01000401.1:0-16174 GCA_003455945.1 Planctomycetaceae bacterium | reverse complement strand
CGCGGATCCGTTCGAGCGTCGCGGTCGGATCGGGGCGTCGGGCGACGAGATCGTCGAAACGCGGGACGCCGACCAGTTCCAGACGATCGGCATTCCCCCACGCGGCCAACACGCGCGCCTGAGACGGCCCGATCACCGCGACCTTGTCGGCCAGGCAAGGACGCATCGTCCAGGGACAGGCACGTTCGTCGGGAGCGTTCTCCCACGCGTTTCGCCACTCGAGAATGCCGTCGATCGCATAGACCGTCGCGACTCGGCGACGTCGCAACTCGCCGACCGCTTCGCGATGCGTCTCGAAGTGCTCGCTGCAGAGAACGGCGACATCACCGGGGCGCGCCTGACGGATCACCTGGTCGCTCGGCGCGACGGAGACCTCCAANNGTAATGGACGAAGGGTGCCAAGCGAGGGTTCCGTGCCGCGTTCGGTCGCCGGCGGCCGATCATGGCCGCTCGGAAGACCGGCATCGTGGGAGCGCCGCCGCCTGCGACGGGAGGGGAGCGATCGAGCCGAATCGACGGAGCCGAAATCGATCGAGACGATCGATCAATACGGGCCGACCACCGTCCCGTCGTCTCGGGCGCACAGCGCGGCGAGCGTCGACAGATTCACTCGCTTGTCGACCGGTCGGACGCTGCCGTCACCGAGCGCGAACATGATCACCTGCGGATGCCCCGATCCCCACACCGGAATCGTGCCGGGGCCGGGAGCCGGATAGTAGTCGTTGACCGCCGGCGGGAAGAGCGCATTGCCGATCCGCATGGCGGTCGCCGGCTGATCGCCGCTGAAGTAGCTGCCGTCTCCCCAGCCACCCGGTTCGCCCAGGTGATTGATGTTCATCCCCTTCTCGCCGAAGAAGAAGGTGTTGCTCAGACCGTCCGAAATCGCAGCCAAGGTGTAGCGACCGCGGATCGTCGTCAGCCGACCGCCGACCACCGTGTTGAAGTCCAGACGCCCCGAGTTGATGACGCCGTTCGCTTCACCGAACACCTCGGCCCAGTACTCGTTGTAGCCGGCGTTCCCGGCGTAGTCGCCGCAGCTGCCGACGTTCCAGTTCGGCCGATCGGGACTCTTCGCGAGCATCGGCGTCCGACGCGACGGACAGAAGTAGAACGGAAGCTTGGTCTGCACGGCATCGATCGGCTGACTCGGGTAGTTCGCGAAGACGTCGAAGCGATCGTACAGCGGACCTTGCTCGAGATACGGCAGGACGAAGACCGGCCAGGTCAGGAACTGATCGCGCGGACGCGCCGCCGGCAGGTACTCGTTGGTGTCGGTGAAGTTGATCGTGCCGAGCGCGATCTGCTTCAGATTGTTCGTGCAGGTCGTCCGACGCCCCGCTTCGCGAGCCATCTGCACGGCGGGGAGCAGCAGGGCCATCAGGATACTGATGATCCCGATCACCACCAGCAACTCGACCAGCGTGAAACCGCGGTGCGAAGGACGAGCGGCGACGACGTCAAGGCGAGGTCGCATCGACGAACGGGCTTCGGCTCGGGCGATCATCGGCATCGATACTCCGCAGCAGCGTTGAGGATCCGGAACGAGTCGCGCGATCGTTTCCCCGCCGATCGTCGAACGTTCGTTCCGATGCTCGGCGGCTCTGGCCTGGCTGACCCGAACGGAGCTCGATCAGGNNGTCGCGACGATCGAGCCCGATCGACACGAACGAACGGACGGTCCCAGGAAAGGCCGACGACAAGCGAAGTCCAGAATAGTCGGGGCCAGGAACCCCTTCAATTGCCGCCTCCGACTTGTCGGGGGGGCGAGCCGGCCCCCTCGGACCTCGGTTCGAACGTGTCGATCCGGTCGTCGCGGACGATCCGAATCCCCCGCTCCCCGACTCGGACCGTTCCCCCGCCGATTCCGAAGGTCGCCAGCGGCAGCCGGNNCTCGATCGAGCCGATACGGGTCCGAATCGGTTTCGGATCGGCATCGATCAGCAGCAGCTGATCGTCGAAACAGGCGACGATCCGATCGTCAGCCACCTCAGGGGCCCCCTGCAGTCGAACTCCGTCATCGCGAGTCGGCCGGAGCGCCGGTTGCAATTCCCCCGGATACCCGGCGACGACCGCCGCGCTCCCGAGATCGATCCAGAGGAGCCGATCGCCCGAGACGATCAGCCGACCGTCGCGGATCGCATGAAGCCGCGAGACATCGCCGAGCTCTAGCGACGCGAGCAGCTCTCCCTCTTCGACGTCGATCATCAGCAGGCGATCCGAATCGGCGGGGAGCGCGACGAGCAGGCGGCCGAAGATCCGAAGCTCTCCTTCGCGCCAGCGATGCGCGTCGTCGACGAAGCGTCGCGTCGGATTCGTCGAGCGGCGCGGATAGGTGACGACCCAGTCGATGCGGCGCCGGGCGGCATCGACTCCCCAGATCGCGCCGCCGTCGGCCGCGACGCAAAGACGANNTTCCGGTTCGAGCGGATTCTCGGCAGCATCGTCCGCTGCGAACGCGAACGAGACGTTCGAGAACTCCGGCACCTTGCCGCCGCCGCGCGGAACGACGCTCCCCAATCGGAGCTCGAGATCGTTGACGATCGGCCCTCCGACCGGAGCGGCGATCGCTTCCCAGCGAACCAGCGTCAACGTGCCGAGTTCCGACGGCGGGTCCGACTCGCGCGTCACTCCCCACCAACCGCCGGATCGATCGACCTGAGCCGAGCCGACGAGGCGTTGTCCGGCGAGCGGCCGATAGGGGCAGCCCGGCAGCAGGGCCCCCTCGCGACGACGATCGAACGCGAACCAGAGTCCGTCGTGCTCGTCCTCGATCGCACCGCCGAACGACGGTGAGCGTCCGGTCGTGAAGCTCCAGAGATCGTCGGTCGCGATCGTCCGGTAGACCGCGTGCCCTTCGACCGCACGATCGATCGAGCGGAGCGTCGGGGGGAGGTCATTCAAGACCAGACCGCGCAGCGCGGGATCATCGTCGTACGGCGCACCGAGCGGAAAACGCGGGGCTCCCGAACGCGGATCGAAGACGCGCAGCGACCGACCGTTCCAGACGGCGATCGCGCGATCGTCGATCGCCGGTCCGAGAAGCGGATCGTCCCGGCGACCGGTTGCCGCGTCACGACGAGACGCGTCCCGTCGATCGAGCGCCGGGGCTTCGATCGCTTCGGTCAGTCGGATCGAGCCGACATGACGCCAATCCGCAAGAGAGGCTCCGAATCGTGGCGGGAGCGTCGCCGTCTGAGCCGCATTCGCTTCCGCCAGTCGTCGCAGGATTCGCCATCGGCGATCGAGCTCGGCGCGATCGATCGTTCCTGCGCCGAATCGAGATGCCTGAAGGTAGTGTCGCAGCGCCCCGTGAAGTTCGCCGTTCTCGAGCCGACGATCTCCCTCCGCCAGCGCTCGCTCGGCTCCGCGCGATGCGAACGGCAGGAGGATCTCGGGAATCCCGATCGCCGTATCGCTTGCGGAGCGAATCGATCCCGGCGCATCGCCGCTCGGCAGCGCGCGATCGACCGCGGCGCGAACTCGGTCTCGCTGTGACGGATCGGCGGCGGCGAAGCTCTCCAGTCGCCGCGCGACGTAGCGATCGACGGCCACGAATCGGCGGAAGCCCTCGTCGGCCAGGCGAGCGGATCGATCGGTCGCGAACGGAGCGGTCGATTCGACCTCGACCAAGCCGGGGGAAGGGATCAGCAGTTGCGGGACGAGCAGTTCGATCGCTTCGTCCGCTCGCCCCTGAGAGAGCAGCCCCTCGGCTCGCCCGATCGGAACGAGATCGGCCATCTCCAGTCGCACCTCGGGGAGCGGCTGGGTGCCGTCGTCCTGCTGAGCTCGAACGTCAGCGACCGACAGCAGGATCGCTACCCAAGCGAGCAGCATCGGCCGCGCGAACCGGAGCTGGCAGGACGCGGCCGATCGCATCAGGGGCTCTCCGGAAACCGCACGGCTCCCCTGCAGCGGCTCACCCTTCGCGACGCGACGGATGCAGGTAGATGAACGACTTGCCGAGTCGACCGTTGTAGTTGCCGGCCGAAATGCGAAGGAGTCCGGGGGTCGCTGCGGCGGCGGCGATTGCGCGATCGGTCGCGACCGTCACGCTCGCGAGATCGCGGCCGTTGATGATGATCTCCATGATCGAAGCGACGCCGTCGGGAACGTGACTGGTCACCCCTTCGGTGCCGCGCAGCTCGGGGCACCACTCGGCATAGGTGCTGGCGAACAGGAACTTGTAGCGACTCCCCGCCTTGCTGGCGCTCGCCGCGACGCCGCCCGGAAAGGTCGTGATCGTTCCGGGAGCGGTTTCGGTCGCGGCTGCCGCACGCTCCGCCGCCTCGATCGCCGCATCCTCGGTCGCGCCGAGGAACCAGAGATTCCCTCCCATGATCCCGTCTCGCCAGCCGAAGCGGCGATCGATCAGGAAGCTCCCACCCATCGTCGGAATCCACCACATCGTCCGACCGAACTCGTCGCGCAGTCGCTCGTGGCCGTCGCCGAAGTAGGCGATCTTGCGGCCGATGCGGAAGTAGTCGTCACCGTCGATCAGGTTGAAGCAGCGGGTCGTCGGGCAGGTGAGGACGTTCATCGCCAGCCGCTGCATGGTCGCTCGTTCGAGCGCTTCGAGTCGATCCTTGCGGAACCGCGGAACGTGGAACTGGACGATCGCGCCGGGGCGCCCGTCGGGAGTCGCGAACGACTCGTCACCGCCAGGACCGACGTAGCGATCGAGCCCCGCTTCGCAGTCGCACATGATCGTGCTCGATGCATGACCGACCGCCGCCGCGACGGCGTGATCGAGCCACTTGCGATCGCGAGCCGTGATCAGCACCTCGGTATGGATGCTGCGGAACGCTTCGGCGTAGGTATCGTCGACGATCGCCAGTTCGCTCACCGAGCCGCTCCTGCTGCGGGACCGCGACCCAAGCCCTCGTAGGTGGCCGACTGAGTCACGACCTTGTCCATGAAGATGTCGTGCGACTCCATCGGAATCTCGTCGAACATCTGACAGTCGAAGGCGACGGCGACCAGCGGCGTCTCGGGGCGAGCATGCTCGAGCAGCTTGTCGTAGTACCCCTTGCCGTGACCGGTCCGCCCGCCGCGCCGATCGAAGGCGACTCCGGGGACCATGATCAGGTCGAGCTGCGTGACGTCGACCTGCTTCTCGGCTACCTCGCGCAGTTCGGCTCGCGGTTCGAGAATCCGGTACATGCCGATTTCGAGTTCGTCCATCGCTTCGAGATGGAAGAGCTCGAGTTCGCCGTCGACGCAGTACGGAACGACGATCTTCTTGCCGCCGGCCAGCGCCCGTTCCAGATCGTTGCGGGTCCGTACCTCGGCGCGAACGTCGATGTAGAACATCACGGTCCGAGCGGCCTGGTACTCGGGGAGTTCCATGAACCGCTGCATGATGACGCTGCTGATCCCGTCCTTGTCCTCCTGCTGACGCCGATTCTCGTGCGCCTGCTCGCGGATCTGCTGCTTGAGCGTCGCTCGGTCCACGGCGACATCGGGGCGCGACGGTTCGCTGGTCATCGGCAGAGAGACTCCGGAAGGAAGACGGTCGACGTCAGGGGGGGAGCGCTCGATCGCCCGGACCGCCACGTCGAAGTCGCAATGATACCGGATCGCGGTCGGTTCTCAATCGACCAACGCGTCGCCCCACCGTGGGCCCGCGTCGTCCCGCTGNNAGCGCGTTTCGACGGGGCTGATCCCGGCGCTGCGCTTCGGGCTGGTTGGGCCAGTCAGAAAGCGAGGCATTCGACACACGTCGGCCGTGAAAACGCGCTGCGACCAAGGTCGGTCGCACGACGTGGCCCCGGGCTCTCCGAGCCCGAGGTCGGGTGGACTTCCGAACGGTTCACGCTTCGAGGTTCGTTCGGCGTCGGGACGAAACCATGCCTCGGCCACGNNGGAGTGGCCGGGCCCACGTAAGAGGCTCGGCTCCGTGGCAGATCGGCCGACGGGGCTGATCCCGGCGCTTCGCTTCGGGCTGGTTGGGCCAGTCAGAACGCGAGGCATTCGACAGACGTCGGCCGTCCCTGACGGGACTTGCTGCGACCGAGGTCGGTCGCACTACGCCAATTCAGTGCGACCGGGGACGGTCGCACGACGTGGCCCCGGGCTCTCCGANNGAAGGAAACCTTGCCTCGGCCACGAAGTGGTCGGGCCCACGCAAGCAGCGATCGCTCAACCGCTGACCCAGCGGTACTCCACCGCCGTCGTCCAGCGGTCGCCGGCCGAGAGAATCCGCAGTCCGGTCGCCGCTCCCTTTTCGCCCTTCGGGATGCTACCCGGTAGGCAGGTGTACGGCTCGATGCAGATCGCTTCGCGGTGCGGCGGGGTGTAGAGGACGGCGAACGGGTAGTCGACGTCGTAACGGATCTCCATGCGGCCGTTCGGCCCCTCGATCTTCGCGACTCGCAACGTCTCGGGAGGAGAATCGAGGTTCTCGAACGCCGGTTCGTGATCGAAGACGTCGTCGAGCGTCAGTCCGCCGAACGGAGCCCCGGACGCCAACCCGAACGGTTCCGGTTCGCGCTTGCCGGTCGGACGCATCTGCTCCAGCAGCCAGCGATGCCCCACCTCTGCCGTGACTCGATCCTCGGCTGCGGCACCTCCGAAGATCCCGACGCGGAAGTACGGATGGAGTCCCAGACCGAACGGCATCGGGTTCGGCCCCAGGTTCGTCACCTCGCACTCGAATCTCAGCGTGTCGCCGCGCAGCCGATAAGTCGCCACGATCCGAAAGTCGCTCGGCCAGCGCGGCAGCAGACCGGGATCGTCGATCGATGCCTGAAACTCCGCCGTGCAACGATTCGTCTCGACGACCACCGAACGCCAGCGCCGCGTGAAGACGAACCCGTGGATCGCGTTGCCGAGCGCATCGAACGGTTCGAGTTCGTAGGTCTTGCCGAGCCAATCGAAGGTCGTTCCCGGCAGACGGCCGGGAAAGGGGAACAGGATCGGAATCCCTCCCGACGACGCTCGTTCGGTTCCGCTCTCGTGTCCCGGTCGAGCCCAGAGCGCGTCGATCCGGGCGCTCCCTTCGCCTCGCTCCCAGCGGAAGCAGTTGAATCCCTGACTCACCATCAGCGAGACCGAGTCGCCGGTCGACTCGTCCTGCAGCGTCACGATCTCGGGACCTTCGCTCATCGTCGTCGTTCGCTCCTGGCCGCCGTCTTTCGAACGGTCGGTTGACGGGGCCGAGCGGCCTGCCGTCGTTGCACGTCACGGACGCCTCCTGATCCTCGGTCCCGCCATGTTCGTGGCGCGTACCGAGTCCTGCAGCGCACGATGCAGGTCGTCTCGTGGCCGGTCACCGAAAAAACCGGAGCATCATCCGCAGGATCGCTCAGAAGCGAAAGGCTCGCCCCAGTCGCGCCTCGGCCCATGGGGCAAGCCGCTCGCGGAAGATCTTCGAGTTGTGTCGGATGTCGACCGGCAATCGACGTCTCAGCAGAAGATGCCGAATCCCTGTCGTCAATCGGTGGTTCGCCAGTCGCCGGGCGACTCGCTCCAGCAACGCTTGCCGAGCCGCTCGCGAACCGGGCCATTGTTCGGGCCATGGTTCGAGGACCAGAACCGGCGTCCGCTTCCCCACCGGCCCGACTCCGACCAGCGCCGATCGGTAGATCGCCTCGTCCCCGTTCGCGATCGCCTCGCACGGAATCGTGAACAGCGTTCCGTCGGCCGTGATGACGCGATGCGCCTTGCGCCCGCAGAACCAGAAGCGATCCTGATCGTCCAGGTAGCCGACGTCTCCCATCCGATGCCAGACGATCTGGCCGTCGCGCACCTTGTGCAGCGCGTTCGCGTCGACGCGCGTGACGTAACGCCGCGTGACGACGCTGCCGCTGACCATCAGTTCGCCGATCTCGCCCGTCGGCACCGAGGTCGTCCGCTCGATCGAGTCGATGGGACCGTCGTCGATCGCGATGACTCGCCACGCGATCCCCGGAAAGCGATGCCCGACGCAGGTCCCCGCTCCGTCGGCCGATCGGGCCTGAGTCTCTCCGAGGACCTCGGCCGCACTGTTCGATGCGACCGGCAGCGCTTCGGTCGCTCCGTACGGCGTGTGCATCTCGCCCTGCGGTGCGATCGTCGACAGCACGCGAGCCAAGACGTGCGGCGGGACCGGAGCGCCGGCCGACAACACGCGGCGGATCGTCGGTAGTTGCCGCCCCGACTGCTTCTCGCAGTAGCGCCCCACCGTGTTCCAGAGCGCCGGGGAACCGAACGATTGAGTCACCTGCCAGTCGGTGGCGATCTCGATGAAGGCGCGCGGATCGATGTCGGCCGGGCGAGTCGGATCCATTTCGGGGATGACGGTCGAGACGCCCATCGCCGCATTGAACAGGGCGAAGAGCGGGAACCCCGGGAGATCGATCTCGCCGGGGCGGATGCCGTAGAAGTCGCGGATCTGCTGCGCCTGGCCGCGAAAGGTCCCGTGCGTGTAGAGAACTCCCTTCGGCGGTCCCGTGCTGCCGGTCGTGAAGATGATCGCCGCGTCGGTCGCGTCGCCGACCGCCGCGATCGCTTCGCCCGAGACCTCGCTCTGCGCGATCGAATCGAGAGACGACGAGCCGGGAAAACGAGGACGACCGACCGTCACGCGATGCTTCAGCTTCGGAAAGCGGCGCCCCAACAGCCACGAGACGAACTGCGCCGCGGGGATGCCGATGATCCCCTCCGGCTCGGCTTCCGCGAGACAGCGGATCATGTTCTTCCGCCCCATCCCCGGATCGATCAGGATCTGGACCGTCCCCGCCTTGAAGAGCGCGAAGACGAGGGCGACGAACTCGATGCTCTGCGGTACCAGCAGCGCCAGACGGGTTCCCGGAGTCACGCCGTGACCGGCCAGCCCCGAGGCGATCCGATCGGTCAGTCGGTCGAGTTCGCCGAAGGTGATCGTGCGGTACTTTCGCTTGCCGTCGGCGCCTCGGCCGTCGGGCATCGCGACCGCCATTCGATCGGGCCACTGCTCCGCCGCGGCGCGCAGCAGCCAGCCGACGTTGCGCTGCGCGGCGACCGTGGCCGGCTCGGACTGGGAATCACCAGAGGGCATGCGCTCCGAACTCGTCGAAAGGTCGCGTCGATCGTTCGTCAGGTCGGCTGACGACTTTAGGCGATCGGCCGCGCGGTTCCTACCGGTCAGGCGTCCGATCGTCGGCGGCGATCGGGAACGATTCCCGATCGGAGTTCGCCCCCGGAATCGGCGTTCACCGCTTGTCGTCGCGCTGCGCGGAACGGACAACGGTTCGGCGGGTNNGGAGGCGGTTTTGCCGGTTCGATCATGGCTCGGGTTCTCGCGTCGATCGGACTCGACGTGATGGTCTTCGAACGCCAGCGGCATCCGCGGTTCGCGATCGGCGAATCGTCGACTCCCACGGCCGATCTGGTGCTCGAATCGCTCTGCCGTCGCTTTCGGCTCGATGACCTCCTCCCTCTCTGCCGCTACGGTTCGGCCAGGACCCTCGCCCCGGAGGTGATCGTCGGTCCGAAGCGAGGCTTCACGTATGTCGATGCGCAGGTCGATCCGGCGGCGAGCGCCGCGGATCCCTCCGAGCGGCGACGTCGAGAACTGCTGGTGGCGGCGAGCGAATCGCTCGAACAGGGCGATACGCACTGGCATCGGGCGTCGGTCGACGCCTATCTCGCCCGCTCCCTGGCGCCGAACGGAGTCGAACTGCAGGAAGGGTGCGAGGTCGGGAACTTCCGATCGATCGCCGATCGTTGGCGCTTCGAGGTCGTTCCGCAGGATGCATCGGTCGGATCCGAACGAGCGAGTCGGTCGGCGGCGTTCGCGGTCGAAGCGGACGGAATCATCGACGCTTCGGGAGTCGGCAGTCCGTTCGTCAGGGCGCTCGGACTGAAGACCTCGAGCGACCGCTTTCGGACGCGCAGCGGAGCGGTCTTCGGGCATGTCGAGGGTTGGCGTCCGTGGGGTGAGGTGCTCGACGAGGCGCGGTGGCCGCGCACGGAGCATCCGTTCGCCTGTGATCAGGCGGCGCTGCATCGAGTCGCGGACGACGGCTGGCTCTGGCAACTCGCGTTCGATTCGGGAGTCACGAGCGTCGGCTGGTGTGTCGCTCCCGAAGCGGTCCCGAGCGTCGAACGAGCGAACGACTGGTGGAACGAGCGACTCGCGCGGTTTCCGTCGATCGCCGCGCAAGCGAGCAGCGCTCGGCGGATCGCTCCCGAAGGGACCTGGGGAGTGGTGCCGAGAATGCAGTTTCGTCGCGAGCGGAACGCCGGACCGAACTGGTGGCTGCTCCCTTCCGCCGCCGGTTTCGTCGATCCGCTGCACAGCTCGGGGATCGCTCATGCGCTCGTCGTGATCGAGCGACTCGGAGAGCACTTCGCGGCTCGCGCCGATCGTCTTCTTCCTGACGCTCGCGCGACCGCGGAACACGACTGGATGATGACGGCCGAGATCGACTGGATCGACCGGCTCGTCGGTCTGGGCTATCGCTCGATGCACGACTTTCGCGAGTTCACGCTCGCGTCGATGCCGTACTTCGTGGCGGCGATCCGATTCGAGTCGCTGCGGGCGGAAGACCGAACGGCGCGCCCCGGCTTTCTCGCCTGGAACGATCCGTCGCTCCGCAAGGTGATCGAGCGTTTCGAGCAGGAGCTATCGGCTTTGCAGGCGACAGGAGGTCGACTCGATCAGGCCGACGACGCGACCTTCGATCGACTTGCCGCCCGCCTGCGCTCGACGCTGATGCCGATCGACCGCGCGGGACTGCTCGACCCCGCAGCTCATCCGTACTATCTGCGCTCGGCGGCTCCGACCAAGCAAGGCTGAATCGAGCCGCTCGGTAACGAAAGAGGCCCGCAGGGGTCCGTCCGAAGCGACGAACCTGCGGGCCTGTCGAAGTCGTACGAGCGACTCGGCCGAAGCGTCCCGGCGCGAACTTGCCTCGCCGGAAAGCTCTCGCCGGACCTTCCTCAGTCCTCCATCACGTCCTTCTCGCGATCCTTGGCGAGTTCGACGACGTGATCCTCGTACTTCTTGGTCAGCTTCTGGATTTCTTCCTTGGTCCGATCGCGATCATCCTCGGTCATCTGCTTGTCCTTCTCCGCCGTCTCGGCCGCCTTGTTGCCGTCGCGGCGGATGTTGCGGATCGCGACCTTCGCCTCTTCCGAGAGTTCCTTGATCCGCGCGACCATCTTCTTGCGGACGTCGGTCGACAGGGGCGGAATGTTGATCCGGATGACGCGGCCGTCGTTCTGCGGATTGAAGCCGAGGTCGCTCGCGACGATCGCCTTTTCGATGTCCTTGATGATCGTCGTGTCGTAGGGACGGATGACGATCTGCGACGGTTCGGGGGCGCCGACCGAGGCGATCTGCTTGATCGGTGTCGGCGATCCGTACACGTCGACTCGGACCGAATCGACGAGCCCCGGATTGGCTCGTCCCGTTCGGATTCCGCCGAGGCTCTTCTTGAGCACGTCGATCGCCTTGTCCATCCGCTCTTCGGCGTCCATCAGGATTTCGTCGGAAGTCGGCATCGTCGGTCCTTCCAGGTTGCTGTGGGAGTGAGGCGAGTCGCCGTCGGTCTGGCGACCTTCGCCAACGTAACGGATCGAAGGGGCGCTCGGGGGTGTCGGCGGGGAGCGGGCCGCAATCAGGTTCCGGCCGCCGCCTTGCGCGACGCATGGATCAGCGTCCCGACGCGCTCGCCCGAGATCGCCGCCAGGATGTTCCCTTCCTTCAGGAAGTTGAAGACCAGGATCGGCATGCGACGCTCCATGCAGTGGGCGATCGCCGTGCTGTCCATCACGCGCAGGTTCCGCTCCAGCAGATCGGCGTAGTCCAGCTCGCGATAGAGTACCGCATGCGGGTTCTTTTCGGGATCCTCGCTGTAGACGCCGTCGACCCGAGTCGCCTTCATCAGCACATCCGCCTCGAGCTCCAGACTTCGGAGCGCTGCCGCGGTGTCGGTCGTCACGAACGGCCCGCCCGTTCCGGCCGCCAGGATCACGATGCGCCGCTTTTCCAGATGCCGCTTCGCACGCCGGCGCAGATACGGTTCCGCGACGCCGTCCATCCGGATCGCCGACATCAGCCGAGTCGTGACGCCGAGCGACTCGAGCGCGTCCTGCAGGGCGAGCCCGTTGATGACGGTCGCCAGCATCCCCATGTAGTGCGCCGTCGCCTCCTGCACCGCGTGACTCTGGCTGACGAACTGCGCCCCGCGCAGGATGTTCCCGCCGCCGATCACCACCGCGATCTCGCACTTCTCGTGCGCCTTGACGATCTGCTTGGCGATGTGGACCACCTCGGACATCGCGATGCCGCGTTCGCCCGTGCGCGTGAAACTCTCTCCCGACAACTTCAGGACGACACGGCGGTAGGGATTGCGAGGCGTATCCATCGAGCGAGGTTCCTGGGCGAAGGGGGCGAGAGAAGTTGAGCGGAGTACCGAGCGCGTCGCAGCGCCCGAGGCAAGTCGAATCGCGGCGAAGCGGCAGTACGGCGTTCTCCGAGCGATCGACCGCGACCGGTCCTGAAGCGGCGATGTCGCGATGACCGACGAACGGCAGGCGATCGCTCGCCATCCGCCGCGCGACGATGCCCATCGTACTGCAGGGAACCGATCGAGCGACTCGACCGCCGCGGCGACCGAGGCGCATGAAAAAAGCGAGACCGAAGCCTCGCTTCTTCCAGTTCGGGACCAGGGATTTGAACCCCGACTAAAGGAGCCAGAATCCTTCGTGCTACCGTTACACCAGTCCCGAGCGAGGACGCGTTTCGCGTCCGATGGGCGACAAAATAGGTGAGCCTCCCCCAAGGCGTCAAGCCCGGTCGAGCGGCGGATTCGCGGGGGAGTCGCCGGAATCGCGACCGTCCGGTCAGGAACGATCGAACGGAATCGGGCATCGTGATGCCGCATGCCGTTCGAAAGAACGAGCGACATCGCGACCAGGAGGTTCGCAGGAGGAGGTCGAGAGACGACGCCGCTCCGTTTCGCACGTTCAGATCTGTTCCTTGAACGTCTTCCAGGCAAGGAAGCCGAGGATCCCGCCGCCGACGGCAAAGACGCCGTCCATCACCAACCGCATCGCCCCGGTCGCTCCCTTGAACGGCGCGAACTCCAGACCGGCGAGGCCGAGGACGAGATCCGACAGGAAGAGGACCAGCACCAGGATGGCGATCACCATCGCTGCGATACAGAGGATCTTCGGCATCAGGAACGTTCCTCGAAGGTGCAGATCCACAGGTGGCAAGCCGAAACGAATCGGTGATCGACAAGGGGAAACTCGGAGCGTCCGGCCGACGAACCGAACGAAGCCGCTCGGTCCGATCGATGCCGATACGGACTGCGCCGAACCAGACGAGAACAGCCGGAACCTGACGACATTGCGGGGTTCGCTGCCGCCTTGGGGGGCTGCCGACGGTTGCCAGTATAATCAAGCTCCGGTCCGTGTCACGCCTCGGAGCCGATCGGTCGGGAACCGAGAGAAATCGAGCGGGTCGGACCAGGGGAGACCGAGCGGTTATTCGGATTCCGAGCGTCGATCGAGGGGGAGTTTTCCGGGGGCGGGCTCGCCGCCCGACCTGAGCTCCTCGGCAGTCTCGCGTCGGGGCCGGCCGTTGGTCGTCGACATTCGCCTTGATGGCTCGGACCGAATCGACCACAACCCCGCGAGCCGAAGTCTCGGTCCCTTCGTTTCTTGACCTGCCGGTTCCGTTTCGCCGAAAGCCGACATGACCCCGTCCGAATCTGCCGCCACGAAAGCCGCTCCTTCGGCCTTCGCCCCGCTTCCGCTCCCCGACGGATTCCGCTCGGCCATGCCGGTCGCCGAGCGCTGGGCCTACTACGACCACGCGGCGGTCGGGCCGCTCTCCGGACCGGCTCGCGAAGCGCTTCGGACCTGGACCGACATCGCGACCTGCGACGGCGATGTCCGTTGGCTCGAGTGGCTTGCCGCCTACGAACAGCTCGNNGCTCCGCCGCACCATCGCCGACCGCTTGGGAGCCGACGAGCGCGAGATCGCATTCGTCGGCAACACGACCGACGGGATCGGGATCGTGGCGGAAGGGCTGGCGTGGGAGAGCGGCGACAATATCGTGCTCCCCGCCGGGGAGTTCCCGAGCAACCATTACGCCTGGAAGCGGCTGGCCGATCGCGGCGTCGAACTGCGGATCGTTCCGGTCGGTCCGCGAGGGGACTTCGGGCCTCAGGAGATCCGCTCGCGCTGCGACGCTCGAACTCGGCTGATCGCGACGAGTTGGGTCGGTTTCGCGAGCGGCTTTCGGTGCGACGTCGCCGGGATCGCCGAAGTCGCTCGACAGACCGGGGCGCGCTTCCTGCTCGATGCGATCCAGGGGCTCGGCGTCTTTCCGCTCGACCTGTCGTCGCTGCCGATCGACTTCGTCGTCGCCGACGGTCACAAGTGGCTCCTCGGCCCCGAAGGCTTCGGCCTGCTCTACGTTCGACACGAGCGGCAGGAAGAGGTCCGTCCGACGCGGATCGGTTGGAACAGCGTCCGCAACCCGTTCGACTACCAGCGACTGGACCTCGAGTTTCGCGACGATGCGCGCCGCTACGAAGGGGGCTCGGCCAACTTCGCTGCGGCTCACGCGCTCGCGGCGAGCATCGAGCTGTTGGGCCGATCCGGCTGGTCGGCGACCGACGCTCGACTGGCCGAGCGAGTGCTGACGGCGACCGACGATCTGGTCGAGAGGATTCGAGCGGCCGGAGCGAGCGTCCATTCGGATCGCCGTCCCGAACACGCGTCGGGAATCGTCTTGTTCTCGTTCCCCGAACGGGATCCGGTCGCGCTTCGCAAGCGTCTGCTCGAGCGGGGCGTGGTGACCAGTTGTCGCGCCGGTCGATTGAGAGCCGCGGTGCACGGCTACAACGACGCCTCGGATGCGGAGCGATTCGAGACGGCGCTGATCGAATCGCTCACCGACTCGCGACCGCTCGGCTAGGCTCGCGCGAATCGCAACGGCGGGGCATCGCGGACCGGTTCGTATCGAGGGCGGAAACGACGGGAGGGGCGCCTCGCTCGAGACGCCCCTCCGCTGACGTTCGCTCCGTCGGCCTCGGACATCGACCGAAGTCGACGTCGTCGGCGACGGATCATCGGATCACTTGGTCGCCGCGCCGCTGCTGCAGCACGACTTGGTGCAGCAGCCGTCGTCACAGACGCCGTCATCGCAGCAGCCGGTCAGACAGACGCCGTCGACGCAGCACCCTTCACGGCAGCAACCGTCGGCACAACCGCCGCCGACGCAGCAACCGCTCGCCGGCTTCGGCTGGCTGCAGCACGAGGCGGCAGCGGCCGAGCGAGTCGGACAGGCCGGACACGATGCGCACGACTCGCAGCCGCACGCGCCGCCGTCGGCGCAGGCCTGGTCGCAATCCGAACAGGCGCACGAGGCACCGGGGGACGCAGAATCGGCCGAGCCGTCGGCAGGGGACCGAGTCGCCACGACGGCAACCGCGACGAGCGCAAGGAACAACGACGACGCCACGAAGATCAGAGACTTCGACATGAGGGAACTCCCGGTCGAATGGATTCGGAACGAAACGAACGAACGTGCGAACGTCGTTCGATTCAATTCCGCCAGACGCACAGGAGGGCCAGCAGCGCCGGGCCGTGAGGCCGCGGCAGCGGTCCGTCTCGCTCGCCGATCGCTTCGACTCGCTCCGCCCGCTGCGCGTCGAAGAGCGCTGCGGTCGCGAGGTCGTCGAAGTCGAGTTCGACTTGGAGCGGCCGATACGCCGCCGCGGAGATCGCCGTCTTGTCGGACGGCTCGCAACAGGAAGGACCGAACGCTCGGCAGCAATCGGACGCGATCGAATGGCTGCCGTCATCGGCCGACGGTTCGGAAGGACAGGCATCTCGAGAGCCGTTGCGACAGCAACTCGGAACCCGGTTCGCCGCGCAGCAGGATCGAGGTTCCGCTGCGGACTTCGACGGAGCGTCGGACGCCGGGTCAAGACAACAACGACAGGGGCCTGCACTCGCCTGAGCGAGGTTCGCGGCGAAGAGAACGCCGATCAGCAGGAGGTCGAGAAGTCGTCGTCCGTACATGACCGAATGATCGACCGATCACCGCGGCAAGACAACCCCGAAATCGGGCCAGGAGGCCGTGGTGAGTCGATCGCCTCGCGTTCCGACTGGCCCCACCAGCCCGAAGCGAAGCGCCGGGATCAGCCCCGTCGAGCCGCGTTGCGTGGGGGATGACCGACGTCGGCCGGC